>CAUUTP010000038.1:0-17243 GCA_963548155.1 uncultured Eikenella sp. | reverse complement strand
CCTTCAACGGCAGCAGTAGCCTGAGAAGCAGCACCGGCAACATCAGAAGCCATTGCAGCAGCGCCAGAAGCAGCAGAAGCAGCAGAAGCATCAGAAGCGGCAGGAGCCGGAGCAGAACCACCACAAGCAGCCAAGAACAAAGACATCAGGGCAGCGGCCAATAAAGATTTTTTCATGTTGAATTACCTCTAACAAAGTTCAAGTTATAACTTAAAAAATTCCCTATCTGCAGACCTCTAGCCGTCTCACAGATAAATTCCAATCAAGAATTGCCGCGTATTATCCGCTGTTTGGTGGCAGCTGGCAATTAAACTGCCTACTCTACTTACCGCACGCAAGCATCTGCCGCCAAAATCGTTCTTATCTAATGCACTGGGCAAACAATACTATTAATTAACGAATGCCGCCCCGATAAGAATAGTGCTCTACCCCAATCAGAAAAAATAATATATTTTTCATGCCAATACTGACCAAAACCACCTATCGCCCACCTCATTACCATACCTCCCGCCTAGCTGCAAATTACACACAATTAACCAAAATTAACTTGTGCGAAAAAACAACAAGGTCTATTCCTGTCTGCATTAGCCGACATTTTCCCACACCACTTCATTTGAGGTGTATGTCAATCTGTCCGTCCGCATGAACCCCGCCCTCAGCATGAGTGCACACCGCCATTTCCTGCCTAGCAAGCCAACACCATAGCGAAAGCCAAGTTGATTTGCTATAAAATACAGCCTTTGATTTTTCAGGTAGCCTTCTATCATGCTCGTTCTCGGCATCGAATCCTCCTGCGACGAAACCGGCGTGGCGCTCTACAGCACCGAACACGGCCTCATCGGCAACCAGCTGCACACCCAAATGGCCATGCATGCCGAATACGGCGGCGTAGTGCCCGAGCTGGCCAGCCGCGACCACATCCGCCGCCTCGTGCCGCTCACCCAAGCCTGCCTGCACGAAGCCGGCAAAAACTACGCCGACATCGATGCCGTCGCCTACACCCAAGGCCCCGGCCTTGGCGGCGCGCTCTTGGCCGGCTGCGCCTATGCCAACGCGCTCGCCTTTTCGCTGGGCAAACCCGTGATCCCCGTACACCACCTCGAAGGCCACCTGCTCTCTCCGCTGTTAGCCGAAGAAAAACCCGCCTTTCCCTTCGTTGCCCTGCTCGTATCCGGCGGCCACACCCAATTCATGGCCGTGCGCGGCATCAGCGACTACGAACTGCTCGGCGAAAGCGTGGACGATGCCGCCGGCGAAGCCTTCGACAAAACCGCCAAACTGCTCGGCCTGCCCTACCCCGGCGGCGCAAAACTTTCCGAATTGGCCAAGCTCGGCCGCCCCGATGCTTTCACCTTCCCCCGCCCGATGCTGCATTCGCGCGATTTGCAAATGAGCTTCTCCGGCCTCAAAACCGCCGTGCTCACCGCAGTACAAAACGTGCGTGCCGAACATGGCGGCAGCCTGCCGGACACCATCCGCAACGACATCTGCCGCGCCTTCCAAGACGCTGTGGTGGACGTGCTGCTGGCCAAATCCCGCCAAGCCCTGCTGCATACCGGCTACCGCACCCTTGTGGTGGCCGGCGGCGTGGGCGCCAACTGGAAACTGCGTGCCGAACTCGCCGCGCTGCAAGTGCGACCCGGCCCCAAAGCCAAGCCCGAAGCCGTGCGCACCTATTTCCCGCCACTGCCGCTGTGCACCGACAACGGCGCCATGATAGCCTTCGCCGGCGCCATGCACCTGCAACAGGCACAGCCTGCGGCCGGCTTCAACGTGCGCCCGCGCTGGCCGCTGGCAGAAATCGTGCGCTAAACCATCGCATACCTATTTTCAGGTAGCCTTGATGCAATCCGGCACAGGCTACCTGAAAAACATTTAAGGGCTGCCCCAAACATGTGAAACAGCCCTTTTGTATCGCCATCCAACACCGCTGCTAATCGAAATCCCACTTCTTATCAAACACTGCTTTCTCCATAAATTCTTAAAAGCTGTCGGCCACCAGCTCCGTGTACATTTCACCGTATATCAGCCAAATGCGCTGTATGTGGTTTCCCAGATGGGAAAAACAGCATGCCGACACCACAGTAGCCGAAAGGAAACACTGTGCGCAGCACCTCGAATTGCTGCAGTTTATCCACGCTCGCCCCATCCAACCCCCGCCAAACAGCATCTTTAGTTAAGTTGGTTTGCTATAGAGGCAGCGCCGGATGATACCGCGCCACCTTTACACTTTTCAGGTAGCCCGCCCCTTGTCCCCAAACCCTGCTTTCTTGTATCCTTCGCCCTTCCTGTTAAAAATTGCAAAAAACCATCATGACAGCTTTACAAAGATTCAGCCGCTTCATCGGCAACACCTTTGCCCTGTGGGCAGCGCTGTTTGCCATGGCCGGCTTCTTGGCGCCTTCCCTCTTCACCAGCTTCATCGCCCCCTACATCCCCTGGCTTTTGGGCATCATTATGTTCGGCATGGGGCTCACCCTCGCCCCCTCCGACTTCAAAATCCTCGGCCAACACCCCAAAGCCGTGCTCATCGGCGTGGTGGCACAGTTTGTGATTATGCCCACCACCGCCTACTTGCTCTCGCGCACCCTTAATCTGCCGCCGGAAGTGGCCATCGGCGTGGTGCTGGTGGGCGCCTGCCCCGGCGGCACCGCCTCCAACGTAATGACCTTTCTCGCGCGCGGCAACGTGGCGCTCTCCGTGGCCGTTACCTCCATCAGCACCCTGCTCGCACCCCTGCTCACCCCGGCGGTGTTCTTCCTGTTTGCCAACCAATGGATCGATGTTTCCGCCACCACAATGCTGGTCTCCATTTTGCAAATGGTGCTGCTGCCCATCGTGCTGGGCGTGGTGGCGCACACCCTGTTCCGTAAGCAAACCGCCGCCGCTCTCGATGTGCTGCCGCTGATTTCCGTGCTTGCCATCGTGCTGATTATCGGTGCCGTGGTGGCCGGCAGCCGTGCGCAGATTATTGAAACCGGCCTGTTGATTTTCGGCGTGGTGGTGCTGCACAACGCCATCGGCTATGCCTTAGGCTTCCTCGCCGCCAAACTCTTCGGCCTGCCCTACGACGCGCAAAAAACCCTCGCTATCGAAGTCGGCATGCAAAACTCCGGCCTCGGCGCGGCGCTGGCCAAAGCCCACTTCGCTATGATGCCGCTGGTGGCCGTACCCAGCGCCATCTTCAGCGTGTGGCACAATATTTCCGGCTCCCTCCTCGCCTCCTATTGGGCCACCAAAGCCGAAAAGCAGACACAGGCCGCACAAAAGGAAAACACTGCCGCCAAGTAAGCCACACCGGCTGCTGGCAGCAAAAGGCTACCTGAAATTTTCAGGTAGCCTTTTGGCACTCCACATCTAACTCTATCCCTCGTTATCAATCAGGCTTCTTAACAATCTATGTGCAAACGGTTGGGTCTATCTCCCCTCTGCTGGCACAGCCGAACGAAGCACAGTTTTTCGGGGAACAAGGGCTTGCATGTTCGAAGCGGCGCAGCCGCAAGTTGCGAGCCCGCCCGAAAAACTGTGCAGAGTGAGGGAAGTTTAGCGAAGCTAAACCTTTGCCCGCAGTCGCCTTTCTTTTGCTTCCTTTTCTTTGGCGAAACAAAGAAAAGGAAGTGCCTGCGCCGGCATAAGGCGCAAAGGCGAACAGGAAATAAATGGAAAAGGCTACCTGAAACTTGGTAAGCCGCAAGAAACACTGCCTATACCACATGAACACAAAGCATTATGCGATTAAGGTTAGAGAGAAGCCTTTTTGTAGAGCGCCCAAGCACACCGCCGAATCTGATACAATCCGCACCTTTCCCGCCAACTGCCGCCCGGCCCACTGCTATGACCCAACACACCGCCCGCAAACGCTTCGGACAGAACTTTCTGCAAGATTCCCGCATCATTGCCGACATCGTCCAGGCCGTGCGGCCGCAGCCTGCCGATACCGTAGTGGAAATCGGCCCCGGCCTCGGCGCGATTACCGAACCCTTGGCCGCCAAGCTCGATTGCCTGCACGTGTGCGAAATCGACCGCGACATCATCGGCTACCTGAAAACCAGGCCCTATGCCGGCAAGCTCGTTATCCACGAAGGCGACGTATTGCAGTTCGATTTCGCCAGCGTGCCCGGGCGCAAAAAAATCGTCGGCAACCTGCCCTACAACATCTCCACCCCGCTGCTGTTCCACCTCAGCCGCTATGCCGACGAAGTGGAAGACATGCACTTTATGCTGCAAAAAGAAGTGGTGGAACGCATGGTGGCCGAGCCCGGCAGCAACGATTTCGGCCGCTTGAGCGTGATGCTGCAATACTTCTTTGAAATGGAAAAACTGCTCGACGTACCGCCCGAGGCCTTTTCCCCCGCGCCCAAAGTCGATTCCGCCGTGGTGCGGCTGATTCCAGCCAAATACCGCATCGGGCAGGCGCAGGATTTCGAGCAATTCGCCGCCCTGGTGAAACAAGCCTTCCACCAGCGCCGCAAAACCATCCGCAACAACCTCAAAGGTATTGCCGATGATGGCGATTTGCAGGCTGCCGGCATCAGCCCGCAAGAACGCGCCGAACATATCGCGCCCGAAAAATATGTAGCCTTGGCCAACCTGTTAGCCCAAAAGGCCAGCTAAAACACAATCCCGCCCCGCGCCGATTGTTTCAACCGACAACCCAGCCGTTCCGGAAATAGAAAATGATTAAATTCAAAAATGTAAACAAATGGTTTAAAGAACTGCACGTTCTGAGCGACATCAACCTCGAAGTGAAAAAAGGCGAAGTGGTGGTGGTGTGCGGCCCATCCGGCAGCGGCAAATCCACCCTTATCCGCACCGTAAACCAGCTCGAGCAAATCCAAAGCGGCGAAATCTGGGTGGACGGTGTAGACGTGGCCAGTCCCGCCACCGACCTAAACAAAATCCGCGCCGAAGTCGGCTTCGTGTTCCAACATTTCAACCTGTATCCGCATTTGAGCGTGCTGGAAAACATCGTGCTCTCACCGATAAAAGTGAAAAAGCAAAGCCGTGCCCAAGCCGAAGAAAAAGCGCTGCAACTCTTGGAGCGCGTGGGCCTGGCGCATAAAAAAGACGCCATGCCCGGCGAGCTTTCCGGCGGCCAGCAGCAGCGCGTGGCCATTGCCCGCGGCCTGGCCATGGAGCCGCAAGTGATGCTGTTTGACGAGCCCACCTCCGCGCTCGATCCGGAAATGGTGGGCGAAGTGCTTAAAGTGATGAAAGACTTGGCCGAAAGCGGCATGACCATGATGTGCGTTACCCACGAAATGGGCTTTGCCCGCGAAGTGGCCGATCGGATTATCTTCGTGGATCAAGGCAAAATCGTGGAAGTGGACACGCCGGAAGTGTTCTTCACCAACCCCAGCAGCGAGCGGGCGAAGCAGTTTTTGAAACAGGTGATGAAGGCTTAATCAACTGAATTTTCTAGATAAGAAAAGGCTACCTGAAACTTTCAGGTAGCCTTTGTCGCATTGGGCTACACGCTGAAATATTGGAACATAAAGGCCGGCTTTTGGCCGTTTAAAAAATATTCGCCCACGATATAGCCGATGTGTTGCGCTTCGCCCTCTTCATACAGTTTGGCTTCCACGCCCACAGATTCTTCTTCGCTTTCCAGCTCGGCTTGCTCACCCTCTTCATCATCGCTCAAATCGCCGAAGATGCTCAGACCAGTGCTGCCGCATTCAAACTTATCCATCTCCTCCAGGGAAACGAGATATAGCTTGGTTTTGTCTTCAATGAAATCCAGCATATCGTCAATTTCTTCCAGAACCTCGCCGTGAATATCGAATTGCTCGGCCAAGGTTTGGGTGTCTTGCCGCTTGTAGGCATCTAAAAATACTGCAATGGCTTGGTAAATTTCGGTTTTCGGTTTTAACGGGTACATGGCTGCCACTCCGACAATGGAAGATGGATGCTGCTGCGAGCCGGAGGCTACCTGAAATTCCCGGCTTTGCGGAAACTTCGCGGCACTGCATTTTGGCAAACTCCGCTGTGCTCGTTTTAGCGAAACTCGCTTCGTTCGTTTTGGCGAAACTCGCTTTGCTCGTTTTAGCTTCGCAGAAACTCACTAACGTTCGTTTTCAGGTAGCCTTTTCCACATTCGAACGGCAAGCACCAGAACGGGAAATCAAGCCCACGGCTCTTGGTTTACCTGCTGTTCGTAATCTGCCGGCTCTTCGGCTTCTGGCACGGCTTCGTAGCCATTGGTGCCTTGGCGGTACACGGCGGCGCGGTAGGGAAAGCGGGCTATGATTTCGGCAATGGCGGCATCGAGCTCGGCTTTGGTTTCCCACACTTGGCCGCAGTCGTCGCACATAAACAGCGAGCCGTCTTCGGGGTCGAGCTGGGTTACCCAGCCGGTGCAGTGCGGCAGCGGGCAGCGGATTTTGAAGGCTTGGTTCATGATTGGGTTTCCTTGTGTTGTTAGTTAGCGGTTTTCAGATAGCCTTTTGGTTGGCTACCAAATTGTTTGTAAACGATATGGCTTGCTGCAGTTTTCAGGTAGCCTCCGGCGGGAACAGTTTGCCGGGGTTGAACAGGTTATGCGGGTCGAGCTGTCGCTTAATGGCGCGCATCAGCTCGATTTCCACGGGGCTGCGCACGCTGGGCAGCCAGTGGTTTTTCACTTGGCCGATGCCGTGTTCGGCAGCAATCGTGCCCTGGCAGGCAAGGGTGTCTTGATAGACGATGCGGTTGATGCCGTCTTCGTACTCGTAGGCCTGGTTGCTGCGGATGTGCGGCAGGAAGGTATTGAAATGCAGGCTGCCGTCGCCAAGGTGGCCGAATACGATGATTTCGATGCCCTCATAGGCCTGCTTGAGCGCGGCGGAGGCGTTGGCCACCAATTCGGCCACGCGGGCGATGGGCACGGCGATGTCGTGTTTGATGCTGGCACCGAGCGCTTTTTGCGCGACGGAGATGTCTTCGCGCAGCCGCCACAGTTCGGCGCGTTCGCCCTCCGACTGCGCCAGCACGGCGTTTTCCCAGCCACCAGCAAACAAAAATTCGGCCACATCATTAGCCAATTCAGGCTGGAGCAGGCTGTCGTTCAATTCGAGCAAGACATGCCACTCGGCATCAATCGGCGGGCTGAGGCGGCTATAGGCGGCGGAGAGGGCAAGCGCGGAGCGGCTTACCAGCTCGAAGCTGCACAGCCGCTCGGCGAAACGGCCTTGGATGTGGGTGAGCAGGCGCACGGCTTCTTCAATACTGTCTAAGCCAACCCAGACGGTAGCGGTGGTTTGCGGCGGGGAGAAGAGCTTAAGCGTGGCGGCGGTGATGATGCCGAGCGTGCCTTCGCTGCCGATGAAGAGCTGGCGGATGTCATAGCCAGTGGTGTTTTTGTGCAACGGGGCAAGGTGGGAGAGCAGGCTGCCGTCGGGCAACACCACTTCCAGCCCGAGCACCAAATCACGCGTGGTGCCGTAGCGCACCACGTTCAGCCCGCCGGCGTTACAGGCGATGTTGCCGCCGATTTGGCAGGAGCCTTCGCTGGCGAGGCTGAGCGGAAACAGCCGCCCGGCTTGGGCTGCGGCTTCCTGCACGTTTTGCAGAATCGCGCCGGCTTCCACGGTTATGGCGTTGTCGGCCAGGCTGAGGCTGCGGATGCGGTTGAGCCGCGAGAGATTGAGCAAAATACCGCCGTTTGGCACAGCCGCGCCGCACAGGCCGGTGTTGCCGCCCTGCGGGGTAATCGGCACGCGATGTTCGGCACACCAGCGCACCAGCTTCTGCACATTTTCCACGCTATCGGGCATCACCGCGGCGGCAGCCTGGCCGATATAACGGCCGCGCCGGTCGGCAAGCAGCGGAGCGGGGTCGGCAATGATTTCGCGTTCGCTGAGCAAAGCACGCAGGGCTTGCGGAATATGGGCGGGATTCATTTGAGGCTACCTGAAAGATTGGGATGGGCAGTATTGTAGCGGCAAGACCGAGGTTTCAGGTAGCCTTCAGCCATCGGCAGGCTACCTGAAAACCGAATACCGAATATTGCTTAAAAGTAATTTTTCATCACCACTAATCTAACTTTACTTTTCCAGCCAAGCGCCGTATAGTCGACCAAGTTTTAGCACCCACACCCCAAAGGAACCCTAATGAACAACACCCCGCAAAACCCCGTAAGCTGGTTTGCCATCAACGTGCAGGATTTGGTACGTGCCGCCCGCTTCTACGAAACCGTGTTCGGCCTGCCCCTGCAAGAAGTGCCCGGCAAAAACCCGCAGCACAAGATGTATCTGTTTACCCCCGCTTGGGAACAACACGGCATCGGCGGCATGCTTTGGCACGACCCTGCCGCACAACCCGCCGGCCAAGGCGGCATTACCGTGTTTTTCAACTGCGCCGACTGCACCGAAACCGCCCGCGCCGCCGAAGCGGCCGGCGGCAAAATACTCACCGCCAAATTTCCCATTGCCAACGGCTTTGCCGCCTTTATCGAGGATAGCGAAGGCAACCGCATCGGCCTGCATTCGCCCGCTTAAAATTTCAGGTAGCCCATGCCCAGCCCTATCAATATTGCCGAACTGCGCCGCCGCAACCTGCGCGAATGGATCGACCGCCTGCACCAAGGCCGGCAGATTGATTTCGTATCCGCCACCGGCATCAACCAAGGCGAACTCTCCGCCCTGCTGAAAAACAAGCCGTTCGGCGAGCGCAAAGCCCGCAAAATCGAACACAGTGCCGGCATGCCCGCGCTGTGGCTCGATACTGACCACAGCCAGCCCGCATCTGCTCCACAACCCACCCACAGGAACACCCATCCCATGTCCGCCCCCATTTCCACCATCCCCGAAATTCTGGCCGACCTCAAAGCCGGCAAAATGGTCATCATCACCGATGCCGAAGACCGCGAAAACGAAGGCGACCTGCTCATGGCCGCCCAATTCGTTACCCCCGAAGCCATCAACTTCATGATCAAACACGCCCGCGGCCTGGTGTGCCTGCCGATGGCCGAAGAGCTGGTAGACAAACTCAAACTCCCCCTCATGACCCAGCACAACGGCGCGCAATACGGCACCAACTTCACCGTATCCATCGAAGCCGCCCATGGTATTTCCACCGGCATTTCCGCCGCCGACCGCGCGCTCACCATCCAAACCGCCGTCTCCCCTGCCGCCCGGCCGGAAGACATCGTCCAGCCCGGCCACATCTTCCCCCTGCGCGCCCAAAAAGGCGGCGTACTGGTGCGCGCCGGCCACACCGAAGCCGGTGTTGATTTAGCCCAAATGTGCGGCCTCATCCCCGCTGCCGTTATCTGCGAAATCATCAACGACGACGGCACCATGGCACGCATGCCCGAGCTCACCGAATTCGCCCGGCAGCACGGTCTTAAAATCGGTACCATCACCGACCTCATCGAATACCGCAGCCGCACCGAAACCCTGCTCGAAGAAATGGGCAGCAGCCCCATCCACACCCCTTGGGGCGATTTCCGCCAGCACGTCTATGTAGACAAACTCTCCGGCGAAACCCACCTCGCCTTGGTGAAAGGCAGCCCCCAGCCCGACACCGAAACCCTCGTGCGCGTACACGAGCCCTTCAGCGCCATGGATTTCCTGCAAACCAACCCCCGCCACTCCTGGCCGCTGCCGCAAGCCCTCGAGCGCATCCAAGCCGCCGAACACGGCGTCGCCATCCTGCTGCACCGCACCGAAGACGGCGCCGCCCTGCTCGACCGCACCCTGCCCAAAGGCCAAAGCCAAACCCGCCAATGGGACAGCAAAACCTACGGCATCGGCGCGCAAATCCTCGCCAACCTCCACGTGAAAAAAATGCGCGTGCTCGGCCAGCCATCCTCCCTCACCGGCCTCACCGGCTTCGGGTTGGAAGTGACCGGGTTTGAGAGCATGGAATAAAAGCGATCGTTGCAAGCAAAGGCTACCTGAAAACGAACGTTAGTGAGTTTCTGCGAAGCTAAAACGCAGCGCAGCAAAGTTTCTGCGAAGCCAAAACTTTCAGGTAGCCTTTGCTTATCCACCAATTTATATGGCGATCGGCACATCACCAGCCCGTAGCAAGATGTGCAACCTCTCTCATGCAAAACTCTCCCCATTACTGTAAACCGTAGATCAGGCATTTATGTCCAATAGTCCACAACCGAGAAACTTAAAATAAAGGCTACCTGAAAACCAAATTTTGCACTTTCAGGTAGCCTCTCATCCGCGGCCATTGCCTTTATCTATCGGGCACAAACGACAAGCGCCAAGCGGGCTGACAAGGGTTTCGGCCACGGCGTATAATCCCCTATGCTGTTCAACCGCCCTGCCGACAAACTATTTGCCACACCAATTGGCAGCTAAACAATTAATAAACAATAACAATTTTAGAGCAATCCAAAGGAACACCCTCATGGCACAACCCGCAGCCCAACCACCCAAAGAACAGGTGATTTCCCTGTATCAGGGCGCGAAACGTATTCATCCCAAGCTGGCCAAAGGCCGTTTTGCCAACCTGCGCCTGTGGGCTATTCTGGCCACGCAGTTCGTGTTTTATGTTACCCCCTGGTTCAATCTGCACGGCCGCCAGGCAGTGTGGTTCGACATTCCCGGCCGCCGCTTCCATATCTTCGCCTTCACCCTAGTGCCCAACGATTTGATCTACCTCACCGGTCTGCTGCTTCTCTCGGCTTTCGGCCTGTTTTGGTGGACCACCATCGCCGGGCGCTTGTGGTGCGGCTATGCCTGCCCGCAAACGGTCTATACCGAAATCATGCTGTGGATCGACCACTTGGTAGAGGGCGACCGCAACAAACGGCTCAAGCTCGATAAATCGCCGTGGAACTTCACCAAAATCCGCATTAAAGCCACCAAATATCTGCTGATTTTTCTGGTATGCGCTTGGACGGGCATCACGTTTGCCGGCTGGTTCAGCCCCATCCGCGCGCTGGTAACCCACATCTTCACCTTCAACTGGGCGGCCGTTTCTGGCGCAGCACTGATTGCCGCCACGCTGTATGGCGGGGCTACTTGGCTATTTGCCCACATCATGCGCGAACAGGTGTGCAAATACATGTGCCCCTATGCCCGCTTCCAAAGCGCCATGTTCGACCGCGACACGCTGATTATTTCCTACGACCCGGCACGCGGCGAGCCGCGCGGTGCGCGTAAGAAAAACGTGCAGCGCGAAGACTCCGATTTGGGCGACTGCATCAACTGCACCTTGTGCGTACAGGTATGCCCGGTGGGCATCGACATCCGCAATGGCCTGCAATACGAATGCATCGGCTGTGCCGCCTGCATTGATGTGTGCGATGAGGTGATGGACAAAATGGGCTATCCGCGCGGCCTCATCCGCTACACCACCGAAGGCGCGTTGGAAAAAGACTATCCGGAAAACAAAATCCCGCGCCGTATGTTGCGTCCGCGCGTATTGGGCTATGGTGCGGTGTTGGCCGCAGTGGCCGTTGGCTTGGTGGTCGGCCTTCTGCTGCGCCAGGATGTGCACATCGACATCATCAAAGACCGGGGCGTGATGGTGCGCCAAAACCAAGACGGCTGGCTGGAAAACGCCTATAACCTGCGCATTACCAATGCCAGCGAACACACCAAAATCCTTACCGCGTCAGTGGCCGGCTTGGAAGACATCAAAATCACCGGCCTGCCTGAAGGCGGCCTGCGCCTCAACGGCAGCGACAGCATTTCCATTCCTGTTCAGGTAGCCGTGCTGCCCGATTATGCCGAGCCGGGCAGCAACCCCATCGTCTTCACCTTCCGCTATGCCGATCCCGAAAAGCCGAACGAAGCCGAAACCATCACCACCAAAAGTACCTTCACCGGAGAATAAGCGCATGAGCACGCCCACCCCGCCCCACGCTGGCCGCAGCCCGGCCAAACCGTGGTACAAATATCCTTGGCCATGGCTGCTGATGGCCGGGCCGGCTATCGTGGTGGTGGCCGCTTTCTACACTTATCACCTTGCCGCCACCCGCAACAATCCTTCGTTGGTTACCGACGATTACTACCGAGAAGGCAAAAATATCGCGCTGCAAATGGAACGCGATGAAGAAGCCGAACGTCGGCAAATCCGTGCCGAATTGCTCATCAGCCCCGACAACAACCGCGCCAAAGTCCTGCTCAGCGGCAATATCGAGCCCAATGTACCGATCAAACTGCTGTGGCTGCATCCCGCCCGCAGCGAATACGACCAAACCGTAGAGATGCAGCAACAGGGTAGTGCCGCAGTAGCAGCGAATCGGGTAGAATATGCCGCCGTTTTCCAATCCCTCCGCCCTGCCGACCATTGGTATGTGCGCCTGGAAGACAGCACTGGCAAGTGGCGTGTGCAAGGCATTTGGTATCCCAAACGCGGCAACAGCCTAAGCTTGGTGCCGATGCCGCAGCCGGTGGCGCCCAATCCGCCGAAAACCGAGCAATCCAGCTAAAACCCTGCTTGCCTTCTAACAATCCGGCTCTCCCTGGATGAAGCAAGAACTGCTGCGGCGATCGTTGCTTTATTCGGCGTAGCGGCGCAGATTACGATTTTATTTTATTGGCACCTCCACTTTCAGGTAGCCTTACTCCTCCACCCCATCATTAAGGACTATATTCCATGGACGATATGCTGAAACAAGCCGCCCTCGATTTTCACCAATATCCGCAGCCCGGCAAAATTCAGGTAGCCCCCACCAAAGCGCTGGCCACCCAGCACGACCTGTCGCTGGCCTATTCTCCGGGTGTGGCCGCTCCCTGCCTGGAAATCCAAGCCAATCCGCAGGATTCCTACAAATACACCGCACGCGGCAACCTGGTGGCCGTGGTTTCCAACGGCACGGCCGTGCTCGGTTTGGGCAATATCGGCGCCGAGGCCAGTAAACCGGTGATGGAAGGCAAAGGCGTATTGTTTAAAAAATTCGCCGGCATCGACGTGTTCGATATCGAAATCAATGAAACCGACCCCGAAAAACTGGTGGACATCATCGCCTCGCTCGAGCCTACTTTCGGCGGCATCAACCTGGAAGACATCAAAGCGCCCGAATGCTTCTACATTGAGAAAAAACTGCGCGAACGCTGCAAAATCCCGGTATTCCACGACGACCAACACGGCACGGCCATCATCACCGCCGCCACCGTTCTCAACGGGCTGCGCCTGGTGGGCAAAGACATCGGCCAAGTGCGCTTGGTATGCTCCGGCGCCGGTGCTGCCGCCATTGCCTGCCTCGACTTGCTCGTGGCTTTGGGCATGAAACGCGAAAACATCACCGTGTGCGACTCCAAAGGCGTGATCTACCAAACCCGCGAAGACCGCGAACGCATGGATGCCAGCAAAGTGCGCTATGCCATTGAAGACAAAGGCTGGCGCAAACTTGGCGATGCCGTGCCCGGCGCCGACATCTTCCTCGGCCTCTCCGGCCCCAATGTGTTGAGCACCGATATGCTCAAACAAATGACCGCTTCGCCCATCGTGCTGGCCATGGCCAACCCGCAGCCCGAAATTTGGCCGCCGGAAGCCAAAGCAGCCCGCCCCGATGTGATTATCGGCACCGGCCGTTCCGACTTCCCCAACCAGGTGAACAACGTTCTCTGCTTCCCTTTCATCTTCCGCGGCGCACTCGATGTGGGTGCCACCACCATCAACGAAGAAATGAAGCTGGCTGCCGTGCGCGCCATTGCCGATTTGGCCATGGCCGAGCAAAACGACAAAGTTGCCACCGCCTACACCGGCGCCGAGCTGAAATTCGGCCCCGAATACCTGATTCCCAAACCCTTCGACCCGCGCCTGATTTCCCGTGTAGCGCCTGCCGTGGCCAAAGCCGCCATGGATTCCGGCGTGGCCACCCGCCCGATTGCCGATTTCGCCGCTTACGAAGAAAAGCTGAACGAATTTGTTTATAAATCCGGCCTGTTTATGAAACCCATCTTCGCCCAAGCGCGCCAAGCCCTCAAACGCGTGGTGTTGGCCGAAGGCGAAGACGAGCGTGTGCTGCACGCCACCCAACAGATTGTGTCTGCCAAACTGGCCACGCCGATTCTCATCGGCCGCCCTGCGGTGATCGAAGCCCGTATCCAAAAAATGGGCCTCACTATCCGCGCCGGCAGCGATTTCGAAATCGTCAACAACGAAAACGCCCCCCGCTTCCGCGAATACTGGCAAACCTACTACAACCTGCAAAAACGCAACGGCATCAGCCCCGATTTGGCGCAACGCCACGTGATTGCCAACCCCACCCTCATCGGCGCGCTCATGCTGCACTTAGGCCACGCCGATGCCATGGTGTGCGGCACAGTCGGCCACTTCCGTCATCATTTGGATGTTGTTTCTAATGTTGTCGGCTACAGCAACCCCGAACACACCGCCTGCGCCATGAACGCGCTGATTTTCGGCGGCCAAAACTTGTTCATCGTCGATACCTATGTAAACGCCAATCCGACCGCCGAGCAGATTGCCCAAAGTACGCTGATGTGTGCCGAAGAAATCCGACGCTTCGGCATCACGCCCAGGGTCGCGCTGTTGTCGCACTCCAACTTCGGCTCCGTGCCCTCTGACAGTGCCGAAAAAATGCGCCATGCGCTTGAACTCATTCGTCAAGCCGCCCCGCAGCTGGAAATCGACGGCGAAATGCAGGGCGATGCCGCCTTGGTGGAAAGCCTGCGCCAGCAAAGCATGCCCGACTCCACCCTGAAAGGCGCTGCCAACCTCCTGGTGATGCCCAATGTGGAAGCCGCCAACATCAGCTGCAACCTGCTGCGCGTCGCCAGCCCCGACGGCGTAACCGTGGGTCCGATTCTGCTGGGCATGAAAAAACCTGTGCACATCATCAACCAGCTCGCCTCCGTGCGCCGCTTGGTAAACATGGTGGCACTGGCCGCCGTGGATGCACAGCGCCAAGGCTAAACCAGCTGCAACAGTAAAAATCAAGGCTACCTGAAATTTCAGGTAGCCTTTTCTGCCGCCACACTTTTGCCTCCCACAAACACCGAATTAGCTTATAATCCGGTCTTCAAACACATACCCCCGTTGCGGAGCAGAATAATGAACTTTTTCGAACAAGCCCGATTCAACATGGTCGAACAGCAAATCCGCCCTTGGAGCGTATTGGATTTCGATGTTCTCGACGCCTTGGCCGAAGTGCCGCGCGAACAATTCGTTGCCCCCGAACAGCAAGCCTGCGCCTACGCCGATCTCTCCCTGCCCATGCCCAACGGCAGCGCCATGCTTGAGCCCAAAGTGGTTGCCCGCCTGATTCAAGGCCTGAAGCTCACCAAACAAGACACTGTGCTCGAAATCGGCACCGGTTCCGGCTACGCCACCGCCGTGCTGGCCAAACTTGCCGGCCGCGTCATCACCGTAGACACCGACGAAGCCCAACAGCAAAAAGCCAAAGCCGTGCTCGACCGCCTCGGCCTCACCAATATCGACTACCGCATCGGCGACGGCCTGGTGAACCCGCCCATCGCCACCGTGAGCGCCATCTACGTGGGCGGCTCCTGCCCCGTGATGCCGGAAACCCTGCGAAATAAATTAACCGCCGGCGGCCGCATGGCCGTAATCGTCGGCCAAGAACCCGTAATGCGCGCCCTGCTCGTGCAATGCAACGGCGAAGCCGGCTGCGAACAAAGCGTGATGTTCGACACCGTTGCCCCTGCCCTCGGCGGCCCCGCCGTGAAAAAACCCTCATCGTTCCGCTTCTAAAAACTTTCAGGTAGCCTCACTGGAAAGGCTACCTGAAATTTATAGTCGTCAGCTGGTATAAAAATAAGGTGAATCAACACCATATCATGCCATTTTAAAAACGACCAAGCAACAAAAAGGCAGCCAACCGGCTGCCTTCCCAAATAACTGGCGCACCCAACAGGGATCGAACCTGTGACCTTCAGCTTCGGAAACTGACACTCTATCCAACTGAGCTATGGGTGCGAGAAGCGCGTAAGATTAACCCAAAACCGGCACAAAGGCAAAAAATTTTGTCTCCTTCCGGCGGCAAAGCGGCACAGAATAGAATTTTACGATTGGAAGCTATAAGCGAATTCAGTATAATTTCGCACAATCTTACAAACCGAAACCAAACCTGTATCAGCCGGATTGAACGTGAATCCAAAAGAAGCGTTCAATAATCTGATTATGTGAAGGTTTCACACCAATAAACAAGCATGCTGCCGCATGCGCCCATAACGACCACAAACCATAAAGCCCATACCATGAACACCACTGCTAACAACATCAAAGGCTCAGCCGCCATCACCTTTATCGGCGGCCTGCTCGTTTTGCTGATTACCCTCTTCCTCCTGGTTAAGCTTGCCACCACCGGCTACTACAGCAACGTTTCCGATATGCAGCCCAGCGCTGTGGAAACCCGTATTCAGCCCACTGGCCGCCTCACTATGGGTGACGGTACGCCTGTTGGCGAACGCGAAGGCAAGCAAGTGTTCGATAAAGTCTGCATCCAATGCCACGGTGCCGACAAAAACGTTGCCTTCGCGCCCAAAGTTACCCATAACGACGAATGGAGCGCCCGCATCGCCAAAGGCTTCGACACTCTCGTTGTCCACGCCATCAACGGCTTCAATGGCGCAGGCCAAATGCCAGCACGCGGTGGCGACAGCACCCTCACCGATGATGAGGTAGCCCGCGCCGTGGCCTACATGACCAACCAATCCGGCGGCAACTTTACCGCCCCCGCCGTGCAAAAAGGCGATGCCGCCGCCTCTGGCGCATCCGCCCCGGCCGGCCAATCTGCCGCCGCCAATGGCGAAGCCGTGTTCAACAAACTGTGCATCGCCTGCCACGCCGCCAATTCCGCCTTCCCCAACTCGCCCAAAATCACTCACAACGACGAATGGGCACCGCGCCTGGTACAAGGCCGCGCCACCTTGGTGCAACACGCCATCCAAGGCTTTAAAACCATGCCTGCCCGCGGTGGTGATGCCAACCTGAGCGATGCCGACGTGGAAGCTGCCGTGGTGTATATGGCCAACCAATCCGGCGGCAAACTGTAAGTCTGTCCTTCCATCATAAAGGCTACCTGAAAATTTTCAGGTAGCCTTTATTTCGCACATCAATCAAGCGGCCTGGCTATCCTGCCGCTTGCAAAAACGCCGCCATCCGTCGCTCGAATGCCCGCACTGCCTGCCGATCGGCACGCGGCGCCATACACAACTGCGCTTGGTGGTAGCCGTTCAACAGTCGGCAGCACATGCCTACCATACTTATCCCAGCCGAGGCAGACCTGCAAACCACGCCAGTTAAACAGGAAATCTTGGCATAAGTAACAAAAAAGGTGCTATTTCAGAGAACCTTGCCAGTAAGTAACA
>CAUUTP010000037.1:0-17522 GCA_963548155.1 uncultured Eikenella sp. | reverse complement strand
TGGCAAACACGGCGGCAAAATCTCGCACGGCAGGGAAAAAAGGAATAACTGAAGGCATGAATGCCTGCATCGCAGCAGCCAAAATATATGACAGTATCGTCCAAGCCAACACCAGCCCAAACCACCAACCAGCCCGCTGCCGAAACAAAGCCCAAGCCGCCCCAAACCAAGCAAACGCCCGCATCGACGGTAACGAGTTGCCCACAGCCAAATATTGCCCGCCCACCAGGTGCGCAGCTTCTTCCGCCATACTCAACGGCGGCGCATAGCGGTTGTCTTGCTGTTCACGCATATCTTTTTCCCTTTGTCTTGATGGCAATTCAAAATCGCACGAATTGTAGTATAGAAAGCTATCTGACAACGTAAGATTCAACTGAATGAAAATCCATCTTCCCTTTTTCAGGTAGCCCTACAGCCAGCCCCGGCCGTTCGCGTTATAATTGGCATCCAAAGCAATACCCGTCTCACAACTAGAAAAAGGATAAATTCATGCGCCCCGCCGTTCTACTGCTCGCCCTCGTCGCCCTTTCCGCCTGCACTTGGGAAACCTACCAAGACCAACAAGGCAAAACCGGCCTGCGCCAGCGTTATGCCCCGGGCACGCCCGTGGTATACCAAGACGGCACTTTCGCCCGCGACCAACGCTACAACGAATACCGCCCCGTGCCCGTGCCTGTTACCCGCGAACAACACCAGCACAGCGTGCCGCGCACCACTTGGAGCGGTGACAGCGTGCCCGAAGCGCCAAGCAGCCATTAATCTCGGCAGTTTGAATCCTCTTTTTTTCAGGTAGCCCCAAGCAGGCTACCTGAAAACCATCATTTCAACGAAATCGTTTCCAGAAAGCCCGCCCATGCACCAGCCCCTCCATATCGTCATCCTCGCCGCCGGCAAAGGCACCCGCATGTATTCCGCCCTGCCCAAAGTGCTGCAACGCATCGGCGGCCAAACCATGCTCGAGCGTGTTATCAACACCGCGCAAAGCCTCAACCCGCAAAGCATCAACGTAGTCATCGGCCACGGCAAAGAGCAGGTGCGCGAGCAAGTGCAGCGCGAAGGCATCCGTTGGGTGGAGCAAACCGAACAGCTCGGCACCGGCCACGCCGTGCAAACCGCCCTACCGCACCTCGGCAACACCGGCCACACCCTCGTGCTCTACGGCGACGTGCCGCTGATTAACCGTGCCACCTTGGAAGATTTGCTACAGGCCGCCGGCAGCGAAATCGGCCTGCTCACCGACATCCCGCCCAACCCCTTCGGGCTGGGCCGCATCATCCGCGAGGCCAACGGCCAAGTGGCTGCCATTGTGGAAGAAAAAGACGCTACGCCCGAGCAAAAAGCCATCCGCGAAACCAACACCGGCATTTTCGTTTTGCCCAACGCACACCTTGCCCGCTGGCTAGGCAGCCTCTCCAGCAACAATGCCCAAGGCGAATACTACCTCACCGACGTTATCGCCCTTGCCTGCGCCGACGGCGTAGCCGTGCATCCCGTTCAGGTAGCCTCCTCCTTCCTTGCTGCCGGCGTAAACAACAAAGTCCAGCTCGCCGAGCTCGAACGCATCTTCCAGCGTGAACAGGCGCACAACCTGCTCCAAGCCGGCCTCACCCTGCGCGACCCGGCCCGCTTCGACCTGCGCGGCAGCCTTCGGCACGGCCAAGATGTGGTGATTGATGTGAACGTGGTACTGGAAGGCGACAACCAATTCGGCAACAACGTATCCATCGGCGCCAACTGCGTGATTAAAAACGCGGTAATCGGCGACAACACGGTTATCGAACCCTTCTCGCACCTTGAAAACTGCCGCATTGGCAGCAGCGCCCGCATCGGCCCCTTCGCCCGCCTACGCCCCAATGCCGATTTGGCCGACGAAGTGCACATCGGCAACTTCGTGGAAGTGAAAAACAGCATCATCGGCCGCGGCAGCAAAGCCAACCACCTCACCTACCTCGGCGACGCGCAAATCGGCAGCCGCAGCAACATCGGCGCCGGCACCATCACCTGCAACTACGACGGCGTACACAAACACCAAACCGTTATCGGCGACGAAGTGCGCATCGGCTCCGGCAACATGCTGGTCGCCCCGCTTACCATCGGCCACCGCGCCACCACTGGCGCCGGCAGCACGCTCACCCGCAACTGCCCCGAAGGTGAACTCACCCTCACCCGCGCCCGCCAAACCACTATCCCGGGCTGGATACGACCGGGAAAAGAGAAAAAATAAGCCGAAGCATAAAGCTTCGGCGACATCAGGCTACCTGAAAAATTTGGTCCACATAATCAAACCATTTTGAATTTTCAGGTAGCCTTCCCGTATCCGAATCAGGCTACCTGAAATCTGTTTGGTCATGGTTCAGCAAAACCGGAACTGATTTCACTTATCTCGCAGCCCTACCCTTATCTATTTCATGCCCCGCAAAAAAACCAGCCCCGCCATCTGAAACGGCGGGGCTGTGTTGTGATTCCGGCTTACATATGCTGCGTGAAGGTGCGGGTAATCACATCACGCTGCTGCTCGGGCGTGAGGGAGTTGAAGCGCACGGCATAGCCGGATACGCGGATGGTGAGCTGCGGGTATTTATCGGGGTTGGCAGCTGCGTCTTCCAGCATTTCGCGGCTCATCACGTTCACGTTCAGGTGCTGACCACCTTCCACTTTCGGACGCATGTAGCTGTCTACGGCCACTTCTTGGTAGCTCACATCGCCCAAATCGCTCAGGGCAATGATTTGGTCGGCAGCAAAATGCTCGTCCTTGCTGCACAGGCAGCGTGCCTGCTGGGTTTCGTCGTCCAACAGCCAGAAAGAGTGCACCAAGGCGGGGTGTTGGGCGGATTGGGTAATTTGAATACCTTTAATCATAATGATTCATCTCCAAGAGTTGTGTTGTAAAGCTATGGTTTTAAAATAATTCCGCATTGCCGGGCAATACGGTGCAAAAACGGTTAAACGCAGCAGCGGCCGAAGCGCAGTTTTTGGTTGAGCAGGGCGTGGTAACACAGCTGTTTCACCACCAGCACGGAAGTATTGTCTTCCAAGGCCACCAGGGCATGGGTTTCATGCGGCTCGAGCCGCGCCAGGGTCATCGGCTGCAAATCAATCTGCCCCTGCTCGGTTTTCAGGCACACCGAGCCGGAGAGCACGGTGATGGTGATGATGGCTTCGGCGGAGTAGGGCGGCACTTCGTTGCCTTTTTGCAGGTTGAGTTGCACGATTTGCTGGTCGGCATCCTCCGCAATCACGCCGCCTACAGGTTGGTATGGGTCTAGTTGATAGCCTCGCATGGTATTTCTCCTGAGAATCCGGATGCCGCCAAGGCCGGGAGATGCTGCGATAGGCCGTTGGAATGCGGCAAATGTTCGATTTTAAATCAATCTCAGCAGAAAATGCATCAGCAGCCAAGCTGGAGCGGATCAGGGCAAAATTAATGATGTGAACAGTACTCCCAAGCTGCTGCTCTATTCTGCTATCTACCGCTATTTTACAGATTTTACTGATCTTTCTCAATTTTTAGTTGACCTCAAATTAGCATAGCTGGCTGCATTTGATTAAAAAAACCACATAAAATAAAAGGCTACCTAAAAATCAGGCTATTTTGTTTTCAGGTAGCCTATAAACTTCAGCATGTAAACTTAGCTCCACACACTAACATGTCTCTTTTTAAACTCATGCAAAAGGGCTACCTGAAATTTCAGGTAGCCTCTTCAATACTTGCCAAGCGTTATTTGAGCAGTTGACGCTTGGCGTCGGCCGTTTGATTGTCCAGCCACGCGGCAACGACTTGACCGCTGTAGAATTCCTGTTTCCAAATCGGCACTTCGGCTTTCACCGTATCTATAATATAACGGCAGCCGGCGAAGGCCATGTCGCGGTGGCCGGCGGTTACGCCCACCCACACCGCCATATCGCCCACTTCCAACCGACCGTAACGGTGCACGCACACGGCTGCTTCTAGGCCGAAGCGGCGTTTAGCCTCCTCAATCACGGCCTGCCCTTGCCGGCGCGCCAGTTCTTCATATACGCTGTATACCAAATAATCTACGCGCTGCCCGTCGTTTTGGCGGCGCACCCAGCCTTCAAAACTGAGGAAGGCGCCGCATTGCTCGTTGTTTAAAAGCTGTTGGCGCAAGGCTTGGCTGTCTATCGCTTGTTCGGTCAAATCAAACATTTCAGCCTCCTGCCACCGGTGGGATAAAGGCCACAATATCATTGGCAGCAATCGGCTGCGACCAATCGGCAAACGCATGGTTTACCGCCGCGCGCACGCGCTCCTGCGGCAGAGTGAAGCGGTATTGCTGCGAGAGTTGTTCGTATAAGGCCGCTGCAGTGCAGCCCTCGGCGACGTGGATTTTTTCTTGCTCTTTGCCCGCCTGTTCGCGCAGGGCGGCGAAATACAGCACGGTGATTTCAACGGTTGAACTCATGCTTGCCTCCGGATTTGTGTATTAGGTGGATGTCTTGGATTTGGATGTCGTGGCTCAGGGCTTTGGTCATGTCGTACACCGTGAGCGCGGCCACGGATACGGCGGTAAGCGCTTCCATTTCCACGCCGGTTTTATGGCTCACGGCCACTTCGGCTCGGATATTCAGGCCGTGTGTGGCATCATCGTATTCCAGCTCCAGCTTGCAGCGCTCCAGCATCATCGGATGGCACAGCGGAATCAGGCCGGCGGTATTTTTCGCCGCCATGATGCCAGCCAACCGCGCCACTTCGGTAATCGCACCTTTGGCGGTTTGCCCGTTGGCCGCCTGGATTTGGGCATACACTTCCGGCGGGAATACCACCCGCCCGGCAGCCACGGCCACACGGCGGGTGACGGCTTTGTCGCCCACGTCCACCATGCTGCTGCGGCTATGTTGATCTAAATGAGTCAGCAAAATTTTATCCTTGAAGGGGAAATAAACTATTGGAGGCTACCTGAAAACTATACCACCGGTTTTCAGGTAGCCTTTCTATATTACTTTTGGCTTGATGCGGATAATGAGGCTACCTGAAAATGTGCATTTCAACCCGCTAACAGCCGCTCCGCCTGCTCCACAGCCCGCTCAAACTCCGGCTGCGTGTTGAAGTTACACAGCGGCAGCCATTCATCCGGCAGCGGCGCAACAGCAAACGGCACGGTTTGCAGCCAGGCGGTTACGCGGCGCTGTCCACTTTCCACGTATTGGCGCAGCGGGGCGGCCAGGGCGGCAGACCAATGTGCCAGCAGCGGATAATCCCGCCCGCCCCCGCTCAATGCGGCCACGCCCTGTTGCCAGGCCGCGCTGTTTCGCGCCTGTTGCAAACAGCTTGCCACTTGCCCGGGCAGCAGCAGGGTATCGCAGGAGAGCACATAAATGCCGGCATGGCCTTGTTCGGCCGCCAGCTCGAGTGCGGGCAGAATGGCGGACAAGGCGCCCTGCCGTTCGGGCAGGGCATCAGGCAAGTATAGCGCGGGGGGGAGATTGGGGAAACGCTGTCCGGCCGAAGCAATCCACAGCGGCCGGTTTGCCGCCGCGGCCAGGCGCTCAATCAGCGGCACGCCGCGAAACGGCAACAGCGGCTTGGGGCGACCCATCCGCCTGCTGAATCCGCCGCATAAAATCAACAGCGGCTCGGTAGCAATCTCCATGAGGCCGGGTTTACTCACTTGCCCCAAGCGTTGAACACGCGGGTGAAACCGCAGCTGTTGATGCGCGGGTCGAGCTGCGGGGCGATGACTTTTTCCCAAGCGGTACGGCAAGCACCGGTAGAACCCGGCAGGCAGAAGATGAGCGTGCGATTAGCGATACCAGCCACGGCACGCGACTGGATGGTGGACATGCCGATTTCCTGCAAAGACACGGCGCGGAACACTTCGCCGAAGCCGGGAATGGTTTTGTCGAACAGGATTTCCACCGCATCGGGGGTGATGTCGCGCTCGAACATGCCGGTGCCGCCTGTAATCAGCACGATATCAGTTTGCGGCTCGGCAATGGCGGCGGAAACGATGGCGCGGATGTCGTAGCGCTCGTCGCGGCACCAATCACGCGCGTGCAACACGTGGCCGGCGGCCTGCAGGGCTTCGGCCAAATAGTTGCCGCTGCCGTCTTCGGCGGGGCTGCGGGTGTCGGTTACGGTGAGCAGGTGGATACGGAAGGGACGGAATTCGGGTGCGGAGTGGTGCATTTAGCCTCCGGTCATGGAAAGGTTGGTAATGAGGCCGACTTTTTTATCGTGCAGATAGTGGTGTTCGGGTTTTTCGGCGATGGTTTGATGCAGGTAACGGCGCAGGCCCTCGGCATCGCCCTCACGCAGATAGGGGCGCAGGTCATAGGCGATGCCGCCGAACAAGCACAGGTGCATTTTGCCTTGGGCAGTCACGCGCAGGCGGTTGCAGCTTTTGCAGAAATCTTCGCTATAGGGAGCGATAAAGCCGATGCTGCCGGAGAAATCGCGGTGAAAATATTCGCGCGCAGGGCCTGCGTGCGGCTGGCGCGGCAACAGCTGCCAACCTTGCGCCTGTAAGCCGCGTTCGATTTCGGCGGCAGAGAGGTGCTGGCTGTTGAAGAAGCTGCCATTGTCGCCGGTTTGCATCAATTCAATGAAGCGCAAGGTTACCGGGCGCTCGCGTACGAAATCGAGCGCATCGGCCAGCGTGCGCTCGGCATAGCGGCGCAGCAACAGGGTGTTGACTTTAACGTTGCAGAAGCCTTCGGCCAGGATGTTGTCGAGTGCACGCAGGATGTTGGTGCATTCGCGTTTGCCGGTAATCTCGAAGAATACGTCCGGGTCGAAGCTGTCGATACTGATGTTGATTTTGTCCAGCCCGGCAGCACGATAAGCGGGGAAGAGCTGCGCCAGGCGGAAGGCATTGGTGGTGAGCGCCACGTTTTCAATCAAGGGGTTGGCCTTGCACACGGCAATGATGTCGACCAGATCGCGGCGCAGGGTGGGCTCGCCGCCAGTGAGGCGGATTTTGCGCGTGCCGGCCGCAGCGAACACGCCTACCAAGGTTTCGATTTCGGGCAGGGTAAGTTCGTCGGGCTTGGCTTTGCCTTGGTAGCCGTCGGGCAGGCAGTAGGTGCAGCGGTAGTTGCACAGGTCGGTTACCGAGAGGCGCAGGTAGCTGAGGCGGCGTTGGTAGGGGTCGGTGAGGGGGCGGGTGTCGGTCATGGTGGGGGCTTTGGTGTGCGGTGTGGTTGTTTTGGGTTTTAAGTTCGTTAAAACCACGTTTTCAGGCAGCCTTTTTGGTTTTCAGACGGCTTTTTTGGCTTTCAGGTAGCCTTGGCTGTCTTTGCGTTTGGCAACCGAGTGCATAGGTGGAGCCATGCACCATACGGTTTGCTATGGAGGCAAAAAACGGGTTAGGTTTTCAGCCGGTATCAACTTAGGCTCTTTTTCGCCCGACAAACCGCACCACGCTGCTCATGCCGTTGTGGAACAAACCCTCGTGCAATTCTGTCAGCGTCTCTTCCAGCAGCAGGATTTCGCAATCGGCAAAATCGCGGCGGATTTCGTCTGCAGAAGCCATCATGTCGGGGCTTTTCGGGCCGCCGAGCGCGGGGTTTTGCTGCGCCAGCGCGAAATGGTTTTTGCTGAATGCTTCAAAAATAATTGTGCCGCCAGGTTTGAGCAGGCGCAGCAGTTCGCGGTACAGCGCGGTTTTCTGCTCTGCCGCAAAGTGGGCGAATACCAAAGCCAGCGCGTCAAACGAGGCAGCCTGAAAATCCATTTCGTCCAGCGTACCGACCAGATAGCGCAAGGATACGCCGCACTCTGCTGCCAGAGCTTCGGCTTTGCGCCTGCCCTCGCGGCTCAAATCAAACGCGGTTACGTCCCAGCCGCGCGTTGCCGCATACACGCCGTTGCGCCCTTCTCCATCGGCGGGCAGCAGGATTTTGCCTGCGGGCAGTTTGTCCAACTGTGTTCGGAAAAAGGCGTTGGGCGTTTTGCCGTAAGCATAGTCAGTGGCTTGGTAACGGCTGTTCCAAAAGGCTTGGCATTCGGTTTGGCTCATGTGCGGTCTCCTTGCAGGATTGGACGGGCGGGGGTTCAGGCTACCTGAAAATCGTATTGTACCGTTTCCCGAGCCTTATAAAAACGCGCCATCAAAGGGCTGCACGGTTACGGTTTGGCCTGCTTCGAGCGAACCGCTTTCGGCGGGGAGGACGATGTAGGCATTGGCGCGGCTCACCTGATAGATACGGTGCGAATCCTGGCTGCCGCAGGGGGTGGCCAACCAAGTGCCGTCGTCCTGTCGGCTGATGATACCACGCTGAATATCGGTGCGGCTGTGGTTTTTCTTCACCGGCTCGGCCAGTTTGGCCGTAAAGCGCACGGGCTGAGGGATTTCGGCTGCGCCACACAGCTGCCACAGGGCGGATTTGAGGAAAATATCAAAGCCCACAAAACCGGACACCGGGTTGCCCGGCAGGCCGAAACACCAAGTAGTCATGATTTGGCCGAACACGAAGGGTTTGCCCGGCTTGAGGGCGACCTTGTAGTGATGAATGCTGCCCACGCGCTCCACGGCTTCGCGCATGAAGTCGTAATCACCCACGGATACGCCGCCGGTGGTAATCAGCACATCTGCCTGATTAATAACTTTGTTCAGCATCTTCAGCACATCTTCCAGCCGGTCGGCCACTTGGCCAAAGTCGATCACTTCCACCGGCAGGGGCGCGAGTCGCGCCATCAACATATAGCGGTTACTGTCGTAGATGCGGTCGGTACGGTTGTCGGCTGTGCCCGGTTCGAGCAGTTCGTCGCCGCTGGAGAGTACGGCCACACGCAATTTGCGGCGCACTTCGATTTGGGCATAGCCCAGGGCGGCCAGCAGCATGATATCGGCCTGACGCAGAATCCGCCCTGCCTGCAACACAGTATCGCCCGCCGCAATTTCTTCGCCACGGCGGCGGATATTGCCGCCCTCGGCCGCGTCTTTTTCCAAACGGATCACGCCGTCTTGCAATTGCACGTTTTCTTGAATAACCACGCTGGAGCAAGCTGCCGGCACCACTGCACCGGTCATGATGCGCACGCAACCATCGGCAGGCAGGCTACCTGAAAACGGCTGCCCGGCCACCGATTCGCCCACTACTTTCCATTCACTGCCCGCCGCCGCGGCCACGGGCAGGGCGTAGCCATCCATGGCGGAAATATCTGCGGGCGGAATATTCACCGCCGCCGCCACATCCTGCGCTAGCACACGCCCCACTGCCGACACCAGCGGCACGGTTTCCGTATCCAGCGGTTTTTGCACGGCGGCGATTTTGGCGTGAATCAGCGCTTGCAGTTCGTGAACGGGGGTAAGGGCCATGGATAGATTCCTTATTATCAAAAATATAAAGAGATGAGTGTGTGCTGCTCCTCCTGCCAGTTGGCGAACTGCAACCAATATGGGTGGTAGCAAAACAAACCAATGCAGGCAGAAGCTGATGCTTTAGCTATTAAGTGATTAAAAGGCTACCTGAAAGCCTGTTTTGCATTTTCAGGTAGCCTGCCGTTTTAGCACTTGGCTTCGGCGTTCTTACGGGCGTAGTACCACCAGTTCAACCCGGCACAGATAATGTAGAACAGGATAAAGCCGATCAAGGCTCCGTTCACACTGCCCCAAAGAGAGAGCGCAGTACCAAAGCTTTTCGGGATCAGGAAACCACCATAGCCGGCAAATGCGGCGGTGAACCCGATAACGGCGGCGGCTTCGCGGTTGGCATTTTGTACGCATTGTTCTTGGGTGATTTGGCCGGCATCGGCAAATTTCTGATGGAAACCCAAGAAAATCAGCGGTACTTGTACGAAAGTGGAAGCATTGCCGATACCGCTGAGTGCAAACAGCACCATAAAGCAGGCAAAGAAGGCAGGGAAATTGCCATGGCCGTTCGTCGGCAAGAACATCAATACGCCGAGCACGCCGATAATCATGCCCACGAACACCACCTGCGTGGTGCGTGCGCCGCCACCGAGTTTTTTACACACCCAACCGCCGGCAGAACGGGTGAGCGCGCCTACCAAGGGGCCGAGGAAGGCAAATTTGGCGGGATTAACCTCCGGAAACAGCAGCTTGATCAAGAATGGGAAACCGGCAGAGAATCCGAGGAAAGAGCCGAACGTACCCAAATAAAGGATACACATAATCCAGTTGTGCTTGCGTGAGAAAATCACAGATTGCTCTTTGAAGCTGGATTTGGCGCTGGCCAAGTCGTTCATGCCAAACCAAGCCGCCAAAGTGGCCAAGATAATGAACGGCACCCACACAAAACCGGCATTTTGCAGCCAGATTTGCACGGTTTCGTTGTTTTTCATCATGGTTTGCGGTTCGCCGCCTAACGCGCCGAACAGGCCGGCGGTAATGGCCAGCGGCACGATGAACTGCACGGCAGATACGCCGAGATTACCCAAACCGGCATTCAGACCAAGTGCACTGCCTTTTTCTGCTTTGGGGAAGAAGAAGCTGATGTTGGCCATACTGGAAGAGAAGTTACCACCACCGAAACCGCACAACAGGGCAAGAATCACCATGGTGCTGTAGCTGGTATTCGGGTCTTGCACGGCAAAGCCGATGCCGATAGCGGGCAACAGCAGGCTGGCGGTGGTAATCGCAGTCCATTTGCGGCCGCCGAAAATCGGTACCATAAAGGAATAGAACACGCGCAAGGTAGAGCCAGATAAGGCGGGCAATGCAGCCAGCCAGAACAGTTGGTCTTTACTGAAATTGAAGCCAACATTGGGCAGATTAAGGATGGTTACGCTCCATACCTGCCACATAACAAACGCTAAAAACAGCGCAGGGATAGAAATCCACAAATTGCGCCGCGCAATTTTACGGCCGGTGCTTTGCCAGAATTCGGGATCTTCCGGCCGCCAGTCTTGAATTAAGTGAGACATATCATTTTCCTAATATGGTAAGTGTTCAGCTTTTGCGAGCACGTTTTTAACGTGGAGGCTACCTGAAAAACCACTGCGCAGTTTTCAGGTAGCCTTTAAGCGGATTACTGATCGCGTTTGGCTTTGAAAGAGAAGTGCATCCAAATCAGCGATACACACACCGTGCCGTAGAGCAGCATGAAGGTGGTGGAGCGAATACCGGTGAGGTCGAGCAACATACCGAACATAATCGGCAGAAGGAAGCCGCCCAAACCACCAGCCAGGCCAACGATGCCGGATACCGTACCGATGTCGTTCGGGTAGTCGTCGGCCACAAATTTGAACACAGAGGCTTTACCCACCGCCATGGCGATACCGGCGGCAAACATCAAAATGGTAAACAACACCACATTCAGGCCGATGTGCAGGCTTTGCGGGCCGTGCGTGGTGGCGATCACGAGGTCGGTTTGCGGGTAGGACAAGATAAAGAAGCATACCCACAATACCCACATCACACCCCAGGTAACCTTATAGGCACCGTATTTATCTGATAACCAGCCACCCATTGCGCGCAACACGCCGCCGGGCAGAGAGAAGCAGGCAGCCAGCATACCGGCGGTAGCGATGCTCAGGCCGTATTCGTTGATGTAGTATTTGGTCATCCACAGAGCCAATGCCACATAGCCGCCGAACACCACAGAATAATATTGGCTGTAGCGCAGCACACCAGGGTCTTTCAGCATAGCCAGCTGCTCAGCGAGCGAGGCCTTGGGCGCAGTATTGGGGTTATGCGGAGTGGGATAGGTGGTGAACCAAAACAATACGGCGGTCGCAGCCATAATAACGGCGTACACTTTCGGCACGATTACCCAGGCAGCCGCGCCGGCACCGGCTGCTGCCGAATATTTAATCAGCGCAGGGGCAACGAACTTGTTGACGGCGCTACCGGCATTACCTGCACCGAAAATACCCATGGCCAAGCCTTGTTGCTCTTTCGGAAACCAGCGCGCTACATAAGGAGTACCCACGGAGAAAGAACCGCCGGCCAAACCCATCATCAGGCCGATGGCGATGAAGTGCCAATAGTGAGTGGAATAGCTCATCAAGAAAATGGCGGGCACGGAAAGCAGCATCAGCACGAACATCACGATGCGGCCGCCGAATTTGTCGGTCCAAATGCCCAACGGCACGCGGATAAGCGAGCCGGAGAGCACCGGCACAGCCATCAGGATACCGGTTTGCGTTTCATTCAGGCCGAGCTGCTCCTGCACTTTCACGCCGACAATCGCCAGCATCATCCAAACCATGAAGCAGACGGTAAAAGCAAACGTGCTGGAAGCGAGCACGGAGTAGCGTTTGTAATTTTCTGATTTCATTTTTTGTTTTCTCTATACAAGGGAAGTTTTGCGGTTTACATGCCCCTGCAAAGGAGGCTACCTGAAAACCACTGGTTGAAGCATGTGAAGCCAAACCATTTATTTTTCAAAACAAAAAATCACGCTGGAAAAATAAGGGTTTTAGCCGTTGCGAATTTTAAAACAATGATTTGGATTAAATAAGCCCTGTTGTAGCTAGGTCTTCTAAGCCGAAAGTATTAGATCGGTAACCATTTTCACTAAGCCGATAGTTAAGCTTCATGGATTAAACGCGTATAATGAGGGACTGCTCTATTTTGATTTCTCCGCTCATATCCATGAACTTTTTCAAAAGCCTGTCTGTGCGGCTCAAGCTGCTGACCCTGTTGTGGCTGGTGATTGCCGTGGCTTCCATCAGCTACACCCTGCTGATTTCCTGGCGGCTGGAGGGCAGCGCCGCCGCCATCAACGACATCGGCAGCTTGCGCTTGAGGAGTTTCCGCATCGCCCTTTTGATTCGTGAAAATGCCGGAGCGGAAGAAATCGAACAGCGGCTGCGGCAATACGACAGCATCCTCGACAACGTGCGCCATGGCGACCGCTCCCGCCCGCTTTTTCTGCCGCCAGACAAAGTGGTGTGGCAGCGTTTCAATGAATTAGACCAGCAATGGCGGCAAAACATCCGCCCGGCTTTTCAGGTAGCCTACCAACAAAATCGTCCGGTTACCGATAAACAACTGCAACCCTTCCTCAGCCGTTTGGATAATTTGGTTTCTGCCGTTGAGCAAACCAACACGCGCTATATTTCTTGGCTGCGCTTGTTTCAAAGCTGCCTTTTGGTGTTGGTGGTGATGAGTTCTGCCTTTATGGTATTTTTGCTGTATTGGTGGATTATCAAACCCTTACAGCATCTGCAACAAGGCGTGGCCGCCATTCACGACGGGCAGTTCGGCATCCAAATCCCCATCGACCATTCCGCCGAGTTCGCCCGGGTAGATAACGGTTTTAACCAGATGAGCCGCAGCCTGCATAAGCTCTATTCCCATTTGGAAGAAGAAGTGTTGGAAAAAACACGTGATTTGGCCAGCAAGCACCACACGCTCGAAACCCTGTATTTCTTTTCGCGCTTTCTCAGTCAAACCCAAACCACTACCGAGGCTGCCGAAGTATTCCTGCAGAAAATGCTGGAAATGGTGGCCGCTGATGCCGGCAGCATCCGCTTAATCGATTTCAAACGGCAGCGCATGGATTTGGTGAGCCAAATCAACCTGCCCGACAGCCTGCAAACCGCCGAAGCCTGCCAGCGCTTCGACGACTGCTTGTGCGGCCACGCCGTGGTACACGACGACTGGCAACCCATCCAATTCATGCGTGAACCCGACGGCCACGCCTTCGACACCGACAACAGCGAATGCAGCCGCATGGGCTTTCAGCAACTGCACATTTTCAAAATCCAATATAAAGCGCAAGATTTCGGCATGGTTACGCTCTATTTCAAACAGAAAGAGCCCGTGGCCATGGCCGATACCGAACTGTGGGAAGCCCTGTGCAGCCAATTCGGCGTGGTGGTGAGCAACCTGCGCCTGATTGATGAAAGCCGCCAGTTGGCCGTATTGCAGGAGCGCAACCTCATTGCCCAAGGCCTGCACGACAGCATCGCCCAAGCCCTCACCTTCCTCAACCTGCAAGTGCAGATGTTGGAAAGCGCCCTGCAAAACCAAGAGCAAGAGCAAATCAACGAAAACCTGCACTATATTAAAGACGGCATCCAAGAGTGTTATGACGACGTGCGCGAACTGCTCATCAACTTCCGCACCAAAATCAACAACAAAGACTTCACTGAAGTGGTGCAGACCCTAACCGACCGCTTCCAGCGCCAAACCCAAATCGGCGTACACCTGCATTGGCACGGCAACGGCCCCCAGCTCAACAGCGAGCAGCAGCTGCAAGTAGTGTTTATATTGCAGGAAAGCCTCTCCAATATCCGCAAACACTCCCAAGCCACCCAAGTGGATATCCGATTCGACAACCGGCAGGATTTTATGATGGAAATTGAAGATAACGGGCGCGGCTTCAATATCGAACGGCTCAAAGAACAGCATTCCGGCAACCATGTTGGGCTGAACATCATGCACGAACGCGCCCAACGCATCCGCTCCCACCTTTCCCTACACTCCAAACCCGGCAGTACCCGGGTAACCTTGAATCTGCCTTACGAAGAAAGAAGACAGGTATGACCGAAAAAATCCGCATCGTACTCATCGACGACCACACCCTATTCCGCAGCGGCATCAAGGCCCTGCTTGCCCGACAGGAAAACTACGAAGTAGTGGGCGAAGCTGCCGACGGCCTCAGCGGCGTGAAGCTGGTGAGCCAGCTCGCACCCGACGTGGTACTGCTCGACCTAGATATGCCCGTGATGAACGGGCGCGAGGCGCTGGCCCAAATCCTCAGCAGTCGCCCCGAGCAGAAAGTGGTGATGCTCACCGTATCGGAAGACGGCGAAAACCTGGTGGAATGCATGCGCCTGGGTGCGTGCGGCTTCCTCTTGAAAAACATCAATGCCAACTTCCTGATCGACGCCATCAGCAAAGCTGCCAATGGCGATAACGTCTTCTCCCCCGAAATGATGGCCTGCATGGTGCAATCCCTCATCCGCCCCGCTCAGCCCGCCGCCGCAAGCGCCCTCGACACCCTCACTTCGCGCGAACTCGAAGTGTTGCGTTTCCTTGCCGTGGGATACAGCAACAAAATCATCGCCAAGCGCATTGATTTGGCCGAGTCCACCGTGAAAGTGCACGTACAAAACATCCTGCGCAAGCTCGAACTCGGCAGCCGCGTGCAAGCCGCGGTGTATGCCGTGCAGCACAATCTCCCCCTACCCGAAGAAGAGGAACCTGCAGATTGGGGCTACCTGAAAACACAGCCTCCATAAAATCCCCTTCTCTATATCCTCCATTTTTTCAGGTAGCCTGCACCCTGCCCTACTCCGGCAAAAGGCTACCTGAAAGTCATCTTCCCCAATCTAGCCCGTCCCCTTCTCCCTCCAGCCGGATATTTTTTTCTGTCTGCCCTTGAATTCGACGCCTCCAACTCCATTTCCTTCGCCGCATAAGCAGCGTGCCGCGCCCTGCCCGGCACATTTCTGTTTACCCTCAATCGGGTAGCAACAAATCATCAAATTAAATTTTGGAGAGAAGATTTATGAAAATTCGTCCGTTGCACGACCGTGTAGTGATCAAACGCCTGGAAGCCGAAGAAAAAACTGCTTCCGGCATTGTTTTGCCCGGCTCTGCCGCTGAAAAGCCCGATATGGGCGAAGTGGTGGCCGTGGGTGCCGGCAAGCTCACCAAAGGTGGCGAGCGCCGCAAGCTGGATGTGAAAGTGGGCGACCGCGTGATTTTCGGCAAATACAGCGGCCAAACCGTGAAAGCCGACGGCGAAGAGTTGCTGGTGATGCGCGAAGAAGACATTTTCGGCATCGTAGAATAAGCAAGCCCGTCAAGATAATAATTTCTGATTTTTTATTTTAGGAGTCATACACATGGCAGCAAAAGATGTACAGTTTGGCAATGAAGTCCGCCAGAAGATGGTAAACGGCGTAAACGTTTTGTCTAACGCCGTAAAAGTAACCCTCGGCCCGAAAGGCCGCAATGTAGTGCTGGATCGCGCTTTCGGCGGCCCGCACATCACCAAAGACGGCGTGACCGTGGCCAAAGAAATCGAACTGAAAGACAAGTTTGAAAACATGGGCGCGCAGATGGTGAAAGAAGTTGCCTCCAAAACCAACGACGTGGCAGGCGACGGCACCACCACCGCCACCGTGTTGGCACAAGCCATCGTGGCCGAAGGCATGAAATACGTTACCGCCGGCATGAACCCGACCGACCTGAAACGCGGTATCGACAAAGCCGTTTCCGCTTTGGTAAAAGAGTTGCAGAATATTGCCAAGCCCGTGCCGGAGAAATCTAAGGAAATCGCCCAAGTGGCCTCTATTTCCGCCAACTCCGACGAATCCATCGGCAACATCATTGCCCAAGCAATGAACGAAGTGGGCAAAGAAGGCGTGATCACCGTAGAAGACGGCAAATCTCTGGAAAACGAAGTGGAAGTGGTAAAAGGCATGCAGTTCGACCGCGGCTACCTCTCCCCCTATTTCGTTAACAACCCGGAAAAACAACTGGCCGAGCTGGATAGCCCGTTTGTATTGCTGTTCGACAAAAAAATCAGCAATATCCGCGACCTGCTTCCCGTGTTGGAACAAGTGGCCAAAACCAGCCGCCCGCTGTTGATTATCGCTGAAGACGTGGAAGGCGAAGCCTTGGCCACGCTGGTGGTGAACAACATTCGCGGCATCCTGAAAACCGTGGCTGTGAAAGCCCCTGGCTTCGGCGACCGCCGCAAAGCCATGCTGCAAGACATCGCCATCCTCACCGGCGGCACCGTGATCGCCGAAGAAGTGGGCTTGTCTTTGGAAAAAGCCACGCTGGAAGATTTGGGCCAGGCCAAACGCATCGAAGTGGGCAAAGAAAACACCACCATCATCGATGGTTTGGGCGACAAATCCGCCGTGGAAGCCCGCGTGGCCGAAATCCGTACTCAGATTGAAACTGCTACCAGCGAGTACGACAAGGAAAAACTGCAAGAGCGCGTGGCCAAACTGGCTGGCGGCGTGGCTGTAATCAAAGTGGGCGCAGCCACTGAAGTGGAAATGAAAGAGAAAAAAGACCGCGTGGACGACGCGCTGCACGCCACCCGTGCCGCTGTGGAAGAAGGCGTGGTGGCCGGCGGCGGCGTAGCCCTGCTGCGTGCCCGCTCTGCCCTAAGCAAAGTGGAAACCGCCAATGCCGACCAAGAAGCCGGCGTGCAAATCGTATTGCGTGCGGTTGAATCTCCGCTGCGTCAAATCGTGGCCAACGCCGGCGGCGAGCCGAGCGTGGTGGTGAATAAAGTGCTGGAAGGCAACGGCAACTTCGGCTACAACGCCGGCAACGACAGCTACGGCGACATGCTGGAAATGGGCGTAATCGACCCGGCCAAAGTTACCCGCTTCGCGCTGCAAAACGCCGCTTCCATCGCCGGCCTGATGCTGACCACCGAATGCATGGTAGCCGACATTCCGGAAGACAAACCTGCCGCTCCCGACATGGGTGGAATGGGAGGCATGGGCGGAATGGGCATGATGTAATCATCCCAACACCATGCAAAAGCACCCTCACCAGAGGGTGCTTTTTCTTGCCTGCCGTTTGCCGTTTAAAGACTATCTAAAATTTTGGGGCTGTACTAAATTAGCCCTAAATTCCACACCAATCCCGCAAGATTTTTAGCTGTCGGGACGGTGT
>CAUUTP010000036.1:0-17639 GCA_963548155.1 uncultured Eikenella sp. | reverse complement strand
CGCTGAAAAAAAATCCAGGGCCGTATTTAAAACTTGGGTGTCGGCAATGCCGAGGAATCCGTATTGCTTGCGGGTGAGCTGCGGGGTGCTGATGCGTCCGAGCAGTTTTTGCACTTGGTCGGTGTGTTTGATTTTTATGAGGTCTTGACTTAGGCCGTCCATGTCTTTGCCCAGCGGCTCGCGCAGAGTTATGCGGTCGCCGTTGCTCAAAATGACGGTTACGGTGTTGTCTTCGTTGATTTGGATGGATTGGTTGCTTTTCATGGGGTTTCCTTGGGATGTTTGATTCAGGCTACCTGAAAATTCAGGCAGCCTTTTTTTGTTTCTCACATCATGCCGAGTGCTTTGCGCAGGCCGGCGCGTTCGTCTTTGCCGCCAAAGCTGGCTTTGTTGGCTAATACATCGAGCTCCAAAATCTCTTGGCCGTCGAGGGTTTCTTTCCAATAGACAAGCGCGATTTTGAATTTGTGCTCACCGCCTTCGCCCTGCTTGTCGCTGCCGGGGTCGGCTTCAATAATGCGGCCACGGGCTTCACCCTTGAGCTCTTGGTAGGTGCCGCCGTCTTCTTGCTGCAGGGCGCCTTGGTAGCGGATGAGCTTGCCGTTGATGCTGGAAGTCATGGAGCGCAGCATATCGGCGTCGTAGCCTTTGCTTGTGATTTCCAGCTCCATTTTTTCAAAGCCGTGCACCACGGTCATTTCCATCATGGCGCCGCCCGGTGTGTAGTCTTCGGTTTTGCGGGCGATTTTGGGGCGGGTTACATCGGCGATGACGCCGTATTGGTTTTCGCCATCGACGAATAAGTTAAATCCTTTGAGGATGCGGGGCATTTTCATGGTGTATTGTCCTTAAATGGTGGTGGCTTTTAAGTTGCTGGCAAAGCTGATTACCTTGTCCACCAAATTCACAAAGAACGTGTCGGTGTTGTGCTGGTTGAAAACCATGTTTTCCAGCGGCGGCACATAAGTCCATTCGTAATCAAAGGCAAACTGGCCGGCTTGGATGGCTTGCGGGGTTACTTTGCCTTTATCCAAGAACACACGAGCACCGAGGATGTAGCCTTTATTGACGTATTCAGCCAGCTTGGCGTTGATGCCCATGATGATGTCTTCAATTAGGCTGGGGTGCATGGGCTTGTCCATTGCCCACAAGAAGGCGCTGGCAATGGTTTCTTGGATAATCTGAGCAGAGCGGACGGCGACCTCAAAGGCCAGCATGGGATCGCTGGAACAGGTGCGGTTGCCCCAAACTCTGAAACCGTTTTCGCGGATCAGGGTAGTTACTTCGGAATTATTCAGGGTGTTGGCATCGCAGTTTTTGTCCAGCAGGTCGAAAGTGCGGCCGTATTTGAGCGCGGAAACGCCGTTAATCTCGGTATTAGAGATAGATTTATGCCAGCCGATTTGTGTGTCGAGCTTGGCGCGGGCACCGAGCACGCGGGCAATGGTGGCAGCCGGTTTGTTGGCTTTGGCGGCGGTATCGAAAGCGAGGAAGTCGTTATCGATGAGCATGAGCTCACGCTGGCCGAAGTTTTGGCGGTAGCTGGTAACTTCGCTGATGTTTTCCGCGCCGCCGGCAGAGGCATACACAAAGGCGCGGGTGGCTTGGGCAAGCCCTACGAGCTCGGTTACCACATCCTGACTGTCCATTTCCGGCACGCCGAGAATTTTCGGGGTTTGTCCGGTGATGGCTTTGGCGCGGCGCAGAGCCTTGAGGCCGGTGTAGTTGCCGCCGGTGGCGCTGCCGATGACGTTGGCTTTCAGGGTGTCGGCATTGTCGGACTCGGGCACGCGCACAATCACGATTTGCGCGTCGGCTTGGTCGACGATGGCGTCGAGCGATTTGGCGAGCGTGCCTTTTTCGCCAGCTTTGCCCAGCACGTTGTAGGCGGAGGTGTGGAAAATGGGTGTATTAAGCGGGAATGCGTCGTTGTCGGCATCGTCGGCCGTGCAAACCATGCCAATGATGGCGGTGGAAATATCGGCGATGGCACGGACGCCGTGGGTAAATTCGTTGGCGGTAATGCCGTGGTGGCGGGAAGCAGTCATGGGCGGGATTCCTTGTTGACGGACTGCCCCATCATGCGCGATTGGCGCGCACGGGGCGAGGGTTTTGGTTTTTAGGGGGATTTTTTACAGCTGGCAGCCGCGATTGATAAAGGTATACACCACGGCAGGCAGGCTGTTGGGACTAAAGCGCCAGCTTTCAGGCAGGCCGATGGCCTGGGCGCACCATTCGGAGCAAAACCACCGGCGGCGGCTGTGGCTGCAGGCAATAGCCAAACCTAACGCACCGGCAAAATCATAGGGCGCGGCGCGGGTGTTATCCCACAGGCTTTGCAAACGTTCGGCCATAGCCTGGCTGGCTGGCAGCGGGATAACATCCCATTTGTCCGTCGGCAGCGGCATGACCTTCATACGCACCCCACCGTCGCGGATACTGGCGCTTCGGCACTCATATAATGGCGAGCCGTCGGCGGCGTTTTCAGGTAGCCTGACGGCAATTTCGCAGTGGCTGTACTGGCCACGGGTTAAAACGCGCGTGAGCCAGTCGGTCGCTCTTGCACACCATACGCGCCAGCCGGAGCCATCACGACGGCCTTTGTACAAGGCGAGATAGATTTGGTGATTACTCATTTGCCCACCTCGCATAGCTTGTCGGCAATCGGCTTAATCTCCGCCAAGATTTCTGCCGTGCGTTTCTCTACTTCGGCGGCAGTCTGCAAGCCTTTCAGTTCAAACTTGCGCATCCGCAATACGCCCAGTTTGCCCATGACCATGCGCAAGTTGTCGGCTTGGGCGATTATGATGTCGGTCGCTTCGCAGGCAGTTTTACCAGCAGGCTTGGCAAAGGCAGCTACTTGCATCGGTGCTTCCCCTTTGCAGCCGCCGGCCTTGTAATCCCTTGCCTGTTGCTCGCGCACTTCATATTCAGGCTGGAAGCGGGTAACGTGGCGGTAGGCTTCATCCACCAGGTTGTTAATCGCATCCGTGCCTTTGTCGATTGCTTCGGCCAGTAACCAGGAAGCGGCGGCTTTATCTAACACCCATTCTTTCCCGTTCCATTGGTGCAGATGGCTGGGTGCTGGGAGTGTTAAAACCGGCTTGCCATCTTTGCCGGGCATGATGGTTTTACCCTGCGCTTGCCCGGCCAGCAGCGTGGCATGGTATTCGGCAGTAATCTCTACCACATCCTCCGGCCATGTTGTATGGATGGTGGAGTCGTAAAACGCCTGATTGGATTTCGAATAATAGATGGTCATGCTGTATCTCCTGTTAATGTCCTATAGCCAGCCAATACACAGGCCTTGGGCCGACTATGCCGTTTTCCGATACGCCAACATGGCAGCCGGTTTGGTTGATTCTCCCTACATGGGCGGATAATACGGTTGCACCTGGGACAGCCTGGTCAAGAACAGCGGTGGCCTGCACATTAAGGCAGGCAGTCGGGAATGCTAATGGGAATACTACCTGGACATAACTATCAACAGGCACTTGGGCCGTACCCCATTCAAAAATCAGTCCGCTTGGCGTTTTTATGTAGCCTGAAGTGGTTTTCTGAGCGGGGAAGTCATCCACAGTGAGCAGTCGCTTGCCGTCATAGCGCAGCTCGCCGTCGTTACGCATGGAGAGATATTTGCCGCTCTTCTTGTTGTGGAGATATGAATTTACGTTGTTCGAGCCGATTTGCAGGTATTGGTTGGCGTTAAAGTCGCCTACGCTGTCAGCCACAATCGCGCCTTTTTTCAGAGTGGCAATGCCGGTAAAGGCTTTGTCGCCGGCGATTTCTTGGTTGTCGGTGGTTTTGACTGTGCCTTCTGCTGCTTCTTCGGCAGCAACGGCTTTGTCGTAGGCGGCCTTGACAGCTTTTAATGAGGCTGCGGTGTCTTCGTCGGTGCTATTAGTAACAGAGGAGATTTTAAGCAGGCCGGCGACGCTGTCGGTTGGCACAGCATCGATTTTGTCTTTCAGGTAGCCTGTGCGCCCGACAAGGTGGGAGATGCAGATATTGATAGGGGCATCGGTGCCGCCGATCACGCGGTCGCCGACTTCGATTTGGCGGACGTTTTCCACCCATTCTTTGGTGTTTTTGATATTAGCCACTTGTGATTGCTCCAAATGTGTAGTTGCCGTTGAAAGTGATTTCGCCATTCCAGTACAGCGGATTGCTGCGATAGTCGAGATAGAGCAGCTGGCAGCGGGCAGGGGCGATTTCTGCGAGCAGCGCTTTGATGACTTCGGCTTGTTCAATGCTGATTACGCGCTTGAGGACGATGGCATATTTAGCCCAGTCTCCAGGCGCGCCGCCGAACAGGTGCGAGCCGTCAAAATTAAAGCTGCCATCCCATGTTTTTTCTGTTACCCGCTCGAGGATTTCAATTTCGCCAAGCTGCAAGTCTCTAAACAGGCGGCGGATGACGGCGGGGGTACCTTTGAGCTGATGCTTTTCGATGTAGCCGGCGATGAGGTTGCGCTGCGCTTGTTCGGTTTCAGCAAATCGCCAGCCTTCGGCGTCGCTGATGCTGTTCTCCCAAGCCAGCCACGGCAGCCAAACGGCGGCGCACACGGCCGGGTCTTTGGACTGGGTAATCACGCGCCAATCGATGGCGGCAGTTTCGGCCTCTGTGAGCCGGGCGAGCGCGTGCATCAATGGGCTGTTGTTGCTGGGTAGGATGGTTTGGCTCATGCGCCGACCTCTCGGGCGGTTATGGTGGCGACGCGGATAAATTCTCCGGCGGTGCAAACGATGTCGGCGGCGGGCTGGATCAGGCGCACTTTTTTCGCGCCGACCACATCCAGCGCGCCGATGATTTTGGAGAGCGCCAGCTCACCGGCCAGGCCGCTGTTTTCATCCAGCACCTTATCCAAATCACGGCGCTGCTGGGCGGCGACCAGGGTTTTATCGGGGCCACTCTCAAACACGGTTTCATATTCGATACTGATAACCTTGGGCGTGGCGGCTTCTACTTCGACCAAGTCGTTTAATGGGCGGCGCTCGTCGGCAGACAGGTAGGCGGCCACAGCATCGAGCAATGAGCGTTCCGGCACGCCTTGGTTGGCGTAGCTCTTGATATAGACGCGTACGGTTCCGGCCACGGGGCGGGTAGGGTTGGCATCCTCTACGCCATCTACGTCCAGCGCGTGGGCGATGTAGGCGGCACGAGGCCCAGCCGCTGCGAATTTCTCCGGGTGGAGCTGGATGCGTTTTCTAAAGTCGCTGTCGGATTCTTTGATTTCCGGCACAGGCGGGATTTGCGTGGGGTCGGCGGCCTGAATGATTTTGCGGGTGAGTCCTCGACCGGCGCCGATATGGTCGAGGTCGGCACCGGCAGCCAAGGCCAAAAAGCCGGCGCGGGTGGCTTCATTGATGCGCTGGCGCACCAACATTTCGGAATAGGCTTGCTGCTGCAGGTCGATGGTGAGCGGTTCGCTTTCGAGCTCCAGCGTGGCGGCAATGACGGTGCGGATGTTTTCCGGGCAGAGCGCAATGAGCTGCTGCTTTTTGCGCGCAAAAATCTGCTCAAAGCTAAACACCTCGACCGCATCAGGAGCGGGCAGTTGGGTAAGGTCGATTTCCATATAGTTATAATCCGACAATAAAGTTTTCGATTTGGCCGCCTAGCCGTCCGGTAATACTGATTTCTACGCGCAAGCCGCTATCGGTCGGTGCGGCGCGGGTTTCGGCGGCGGTAATCACCAAGCGCGGCTCCCATTTGGCGAGCGCCAGCACCACGGCGGCGTTGCAGCGCAATAGTGTGATTTCGTTGAGCGGCGCATCCATCAGCAGCGGCAACAGGCTGCCATATTCTTCGCGCTGGACGCGGGTGCCGACGGCGGTAAACAGGATATTGCGGATGGATTGGCGGACGTGGTCGGTAAGTGGCAACAGGCGGCCGGTGGTTTCTGACATCATTTTGGGCCACCTGTATCTGCACCGCCTGCCAGCACTCCGCTGTGGACGTGGCTGTCGAGCACCACGTTGTTGCTGCTGACTTTGCCGGTGTTTTCAAAATTGCCGGTGTGTTTAAAATCGCCCTCGATGGTAGTGGTGCCGGTGGCGCCGTTGCTGCCGGCCATGCCGGATTGGTAGGTAAACAATCCCTGCACGGTAACGGCGCCGGTGAAGGTGCTTTGCGGGCAATCGACGGTAGTCAGGCTGGCAGCTTGGATGTTGGCTGTATTGATGCCGGAAATATTGAGCGTACTGGCGGCGTGGTTGTATTTGGCGACTGCGCCGTCTGGAAATTTGACGATGGTTTCGTCTGCCGATTGTCCTGGTTGCGGGAATTGGTCGGAGGCCATGCCGCACAAGACGACACCGTTGGCAGGTTCACCGCTGGGGGATAACACAATGCAGTTTTCGCCGACGCTGGGCGGGCGATGTACGGACACCCCGCCTGCAGCGGGCACGAAATAAGGCAACCAATCGGTGGTGAGGCCGCCGTGCAGCACGCGCACGCGGCTGGCTGCCGGGTCGCTTTCGGCAATCGTGCCCTGCTTGATGAGGTTGGCGAGCAGGCGGGAGAGTTCGGCGGTGTTCACGGGGTGGCTCGTAAAATGGACGTGTGCCGATTATGCCGCCGCTTCCGCGCGCGGGCAGTCGACTGGTGGTTTGAGGGTTTTTTTTACAAGCGGCAAAGGCTGCCTGAATGTTCAGGTGGCCTCTTTTATTTGGCAGCGTTGAAATGCTGGATAACCAGCTCTTCGATCATGCTCAAATCTTCAGCGGAGAAACCGAGCAGTTCACGGGCTGGGCGGCCGTCTTCGCCGTATTGGTGGGCGGCAGCAATATAGGCCGCCAAACCGCTCATAAAGCCGACCGCGGCCTCGTTATCGGTGGTTCTGAGTTTGAGGTATTTGTATTGGTGCAGCTTGCGAAACATCAGCTTGCCGCGCGGGCTGTTGTCCGGCTTGCCGATTTTGCTGCGCAGAGCCTTGAATAGGTGGCCGGTGGTGTATTCCCAGCCGGCCACAGCATCGGTGTCGGGTAGTTGGCGCAGGGTGCGGAAGCGGCGTAGTTTGCCGTTGTAAACAAAATCCTGCTCCACCCGCAGGCGGCCGCCGAATTTGCGCGCGGCCACGCCACGGCGCGGGGTGAAGCGGTTGCCGTCTGGCGCGATGTTGGCTTGGATGCGGCGTTTATTGGCCTGGCGGATTTGGCGTCCGATGTCGCCGGCAAGGCGGCGGCGTTCGGCAGGCGACAGCTTGCGGATTAAGGTGTCGAGATTTTCGATGTAGCGGTCGAGTTCGGGGGATGCGGACATTTCAGGTAGCCTCTTTCAGGTAGCCTTAACCGCCATTGCCGAGGATGCCTACGAGGTCTTTTTTATGCTGCGGCTCGGGCTGGTGGTCTATTTTGACGTTGCCGTTATCGTCCACTAGGGCGCGGGTGCGCTCTGACAGCTTGAGCTCGATGAGGATGTCGTAGCTGTTATCAGCAAGGATGTCGGCCTCGAAGCGGTAGGCGGCCGGGTCGGTGTTGCCGGGCCCAAGAATATCGGGCTGATGGGTTTGCAACCAATTGACGATAGTGGTGTGCAGCGCGTCGAGGTTGCTGGTGAAATCGGTAATCAGCAGGGAGAGGGTGAATTCGGCGGTGTGCGAGAGGGTGGCTTTGTAGGCGCGGATGTGGCCGTTGCCGACAAACAGGGTGAGCTTGTCGGGATGTTGTGCGATTTCCGGTAGGCTTTTTTCAATGGCGGCGCGCAGCGATGCGGGTTTTTCCATAATGTTCGATTTCCTCCTGGCAGGTTACGCAGCAGCGGCAGCCGATAACGGCGCGGCGGCGCTCTTCGGGGATGGGTTCGCCGCATTCTTCGCATTCGTAGGCGGAGACGGCAGCGGCGGTTTGGCTTTTTCTTATCTGCTCCTCGAGGGCGAGACGGCGGTGCATCTCTTCGATTTCGCAGGCTTGGTCGATTTGGCGGCTCATGGTTTCGGTGGCGTGGTGAGGCATCGTTGCAGGGTATCTCGGGCGATTTTGCATTGCGCCAATTCGGCATCACGCTGCAAATAGGCTTGGGCGAGGTCGCCGTTGGTGGTGAGGCTGACGGGGGCGCGGGTGCATTCGGGCACGGTGGGGCAGCTCGGGGGCAGATAACGAACAACGGTTTTCGGGGTGCAGGCGGCCAGCAATAAGGTGGCGGCAATGACGGCTTGGGCGTGGCTCATGCGGTTAATCCCTCCAAATAGACAGTTTGCAGCCTGCCACCGATGCGGCGTTTTGCCGATGTTTTAACTTGGTTGCGTTCGGCGCTGTGGTGGCGGCAGCCGAAATGCACCCAAGAGTTGATGCCCGGCGTGTCCGGGAACTCGAGGATGAGCTGGTCGAAAGTAATCAATCCCTCATTGCGCATTTGTATGATGTCTTCGGCCAGTTGGCGGCTGGTGAGGCCGGCGGCACGGATGTCGGCAGCCGAGCCGTGCAGGTGGGCGGACGTGGGCGAGCCACCGGCGGCACGATTGACTGCCGGGCTGCGGAAGCCGGAAGTAACGCGGATGGCGACGCTGCGCCCGTATTTTTGGCACAAATAGGCGCGGATTTTTTCCAGGCGCTCGGCGGTGGATCGGATATTGGCGAGCTGGGCATCATTTGGCTGATTGTTGAGGCCACGGGCGGCGGCGATGCCGCTGCGGGTGAGCTCGGCTAGGGTGAAATGCGGGGTGATTTGGATGATTTCAGTCATTTTTTAAATAGCTCCTTCAGCGATTCGGGCAGCTCTGTGTCGCGCCATGCGGCATTGGTTTGCAGCGCTTGAGCAAGTGCATCACGGCGGGCAGCAGCTTCGGCTTGAGCAGCGGCGAGCTGCTGCATCATTTGCTGATTAGCTGCCTGCAGCGCGGCGGCGCGTTCTTCGGCCTGTTTGAGCTCACTGCGGGTGCTGGCGAGGTCATCTTTGGCATAGGTGAGCTGGGTTTGCACGGATTTGAGGCGGTAGTGCTGCACAGTTTGGGCAATGCCCGAAGCGGCGAGCAGCGCGGCGAGGATGATGGGGAGGTTTAATTTGGCGGGGAGCATGTTTCAGTTTTCAGGTAGCCTGAACTGGTGCATTTTTTGCACCAGTTCAAAAATTACACTATTCGGGAAGATGTTATTTTTCGACTGCCAGTTCGGCTTGAGCGGCATAGCGCGCGTAGGCGTTGGCGAGCTTGCTGTCGTAGTTGTGCCGTTTGTAGGCGGGGCCGTTGTAGAGGCTGGCGAATTTTTCCCAGTCTTTTTTCTGCAGGGCGGCGTGCATGGCTTTGTTGGCTTTGACAAAGCGGGCGAAGGCTTGTAGCTGTTGCCCTTCGCTTTGCTTCATGGCATCGACAAACTCATCCACAGAATCAAAACCGGCGGCTTGATGGTTAAAACCCATGATTTGGAACAAGCCCCACGAAGCGGCGAGCAGGGCGGCGGTTTTATCGATGCCCATTGCGCGGGCGAGGCGCGGATATTCGGCCACACCGCCGCGATAGCCGCCCGGCTGCGGGTGGCAGACATGCGGGGCTTCGGCAGCGGTGTGCTCGGCAAACTCTTTGCCTTTGGCCTTAACCAGCTCTTTATAAAAAATATGGCGCTCGAACAGGATTTTTACGCGGCCGTCCGGCAGGTAGCCGCTGCCGGCGCTTTCTACCTGCACGATGGCTTTGATGGCGGCGACATCAACGTCTAGCAAAGCAGCAGCGGTTTGGATGTCGGCTTCTTTCAGGTAGCCTTTTGTGGATACATGGGCAATGGCGGCGGCGGTCGCGGGGCCATAAATCCCGTCGGCAACGAGGCCGCGCTGTTGTTGGTAAGCGATGAGGGCGGCTTCGGTTTTATCGCCGAAATCACCATCGGCGGCGATTGGGTGGCCGGCGGCGATGAGGGCACGTTGTAGGACGGCGACGGGCTCGCCTTTATCGCCATGTTTGAGCAATGGGGTCATGATGATTTACTCCGGTTTCCTGGTGGTTGGATTTTGGTGACGTTGCCACGCGCCAGCAGGATGCTGCCGGTGTATAGCGCGAGGCCGAGGATGAGCAGCCAAACGATGAGGCGGTCGGCGCGCAGATAGGCGGCGCCGGCGAGCGCGGCCATTTGTAAAAAAATCAGATAGGCGATGACGGAGGCCAGCGGCTTGTGGGTTTTGCCGCGCTTGTCGAAAAACATCACGCTGATGGCCGAGGCAGTGGCGAGGGCACCAATAATGCCGTATTGCAATTGGGTCATCATAAATCTTCCTCCTCTCGGGTGCGGCGGTCGATGATGGAATAGGCGTACTGGATCATGGCCACGGAAAATGCGGAGGCGAGCACGGCACCGGTGAACTCGTTTATTTGCAACAGGCCACGGTCGGGCAACATCCAATTGAGAATGGCGGCAGCATCTTCGCCACCAAATACGCCGGAGAAATAGGAGAGGGCAAACAGCCAAGCCTTATATACTGGGCCATGCCCGCGACGGCTCAAGATAAACAGGCTGGAGCCGACCAGTGCGCCGAAAGCGATGGAAATAGGCAGGTGGTAGCTGCCGATCACAATAACGGCGGTATTGACTAGAGCGGTGTGTTTGTCAGAGGTAGGGGTTGGAGTCATGATTGGTTTAATCCCACAAATTGACGGTTTTAATAACAGCCGGCTCGTTGTTGTTTTGTTGGATGGGCAGGCTGATGGCGATGCCAGCAGGCAGTTGCGCCGGATAGCGGCACAGGCCGGGGTTACGCTCCAAAATCTCTTCCACCCGGTGGCGGCTGCTGCCATAGAGGCGGTAAGCAATGGCGCTAATGGTGTCGCCTTCGGTGCTGATGACGGTATCGGCAGCTTGGGTGATTCGGCGCATTTCAGGTAGCCTCAAAGTAGTTCGCTATCGATGCGGCGGCGGCCGAGCAGCCAGGCAATGGCGTGATGCCCTTCGCGGCGGTAGTCTTCGGCTTGCTCTTGTTTGGCGGCGGCGCGTTCGGCAGCTTTACCGGTGGCGTCGTAGTCGGCATAGGCTTCGAGCAATAAGGCTTTGGTGTAGCAGTACACGGCGCGGCGGTAGCGGTGGTGGCGGATGCTTTCGCCATTGATGGTGAGGTCATCGGCGCGGGCTAATTGCGGGCGAAGGCGCATCAGTTCGGCCAACTGGGCATTGACATAGGCCACCGCTTCGATTGCTGTATGGTGCAGGCGTTCTGGGGTGATCGTGGCGTCGATGCGGGCAGCTTGGCGCAGATGGTCGAGGTCGATTTCCGGCCAAAAACTGCCCGAGCTGATGGTTTTGAGCCTGGGCGGCTGTTCGTTACTTGGGGCAGTTGGGAAAGTGAGTTCGGACATGGCACGGCTCGGAGGTTATGTTTTGGTATGGCGGCAGCGGCGGCACGGGCTGGCGGCAAAGGAAACAACAGGAAATCCGACAGACAGGCCGCCGCGCCCCATACGGCGGGGGAGAAGGTTAGCTGTCGCCTTTACTTAATGCGGTGATGCGGGTTTTCACGCCGACACGGTCGTTATAAGTGAGCGCGGTTTCATACAGGCTGCGGGCGTAGCCTGGCATTTGCTGCTCTTCAGCCCATTCGCCTGCGGCTTTGAGCAGCTTGGCGCGGATGTTGTCATTGACGTTGTAGCGGTGCAGGCCGTCTTCGCCTTTGGCGGTGGCCCATTCGACCAGGGTTTTCAGGTGGTCGCCGGTGATGGTGCACCCGGCGGAAAGCTGGTCTGCGTACTCTTCAAGCAGCAAATCAGGCATTTCACGTTGGAACTCATCAGCGGTTGGCAATTGGTGCTCTAGCGCGAAAGCGGCGAGCGGCATAGCTTCATCGAGCAGGCCACAATCAATCATCCAAATCAGCACAGTTGGCGTGATTTTGTCGTCTGTTTGAGCTTGCTCACCCTGCAGCACCCCGGCAATCCATTCGGCGTAGGCTGGCAGCATGTCAGCCTTGGCTTTGGCTTTATCGGTGTTGCCGTTGATGGCTTTAAGGATGGTTTTGTCTTGATACAGTTGTTTGAGCAGCTGCTGATAAACGCTTAATTCGGCAAGAGGGATGTCGCCACCAGCCTCGGCGGCAAGGCGGGCGCTTTCCTGCAAAAAGTGGCGACGTGCGGGGCTAGTCATAATTGCGGTTTCCTTAATGATTCGGTAAACGGCCGGCTGCCGAATGTGGCAGCCGGCTGGCGGTGGTGGTTAGGCGGCGTATTCGAGGTTTTCCACCAGCACGGCGGCGCCGTACTCTTCGACGATATAGTCGATATTTTTGGACTGGTAGCTCTCAATTTGGTCGCGCTCGGGCGCGTCTTTAATGTGGCGACGCTCGCCGCCGGTCTGATAGTAGATAGACAGGTTTTTCAGCGGGGTAACTAGGATGGTGTCGGCCGGGAAATTGGGCACATACATCACGGGCAAGCCGCCGAGGGTGCGTTTCTCATTCAGGCGGCCGCCGGCCTCGATTTCGGTGGCTTTGTCGCCGCTGGCATTAACGATGCGGAGGTATTTATCGCCCACGGTGCGGCGTGAAGCCAGCACAACGAAGTCGGTGCGGTCGGCAAAACGTTCGTCCACCATTTCGTTGAGCACGTCGGTTACCACGGCATCGAGGTTTTTGTATTCAGATGCGCCGGGACCGTATTTAACAGCCTGCTTGGTGGTTCCGATTTGGCCGGACTGCCAGCCCATGACGCGGGTTTGATTTTCCTCACGCATTTTCTGCAGCCAGCCTTTGGCTACGTCTTGCAGCAGTGGATTGCTGGCAAAATCGCTGTCTTTCACGCGTTTCTTGCCGTTGACGCCGATGGTAATCAGGCTGATGCCGATGGATTCGGCGATTTTCTTGTTGATGCGGGCGGGGAAATCTTTGGCTACAGCTGCCCAGCCGTCGATTTCGTCGTAGCGGAGGGCCACGTCGAAGTTGGTTTTTTCCAGCAGGAATTTACGGTCGCTCAAACTGTGGATGCTGCGCGGGGCGCGGGTTTTGTTGGCGGCGGCGGTGTCGGTATTGGAGCCGATGAGGCCGCTGGATAGGCCGATAATCTGGCCGATTTTTTCCTCTTTCCCGACGATGTTGATTTTCTGCAGCAGTTCGCTGGAGAGGGCGATTTCGTCGTACATCTTCTGCACGGCGGCGGGTTCGACGGCAAAGTCTTTGCTGACTTCATCGGGGGCGATGTGGTTGGCGGCGGCGACGGCGCTAAACAGGCCGGCAATGGCGGTTTTTCGTTGTTGGGTGCGCATGATGGTTTCTTTCTGTAGAGGATGTGGCGGTTTAGGTGTGATGATTTCAGGTAGCCTGCTGCTTACCAGCCGACGGTCGGCGTCGGGTTGTTGCTGCCGGTGTGCTCTTGGCGCGCACCTTCTGCGGGTTCAGTCTCGAGGCGTAGTTTCATGGCATCAAATTCTTGGCGCAGGGTTTCGTGGTTGGCAGCCAGTTGGTTATAGGCTTGGGCGTCGGCCTCTTGCTTGTCGATCAGCTTTTGCACGAGCTCGGCGGCGGTTTGGTATTCCTGGCGAATGTCAGCGATGGTTTGGCTGTAGTCTTCTGGCTTCGCGGCGGCCGGTTGGGCAGGCTCGGCTGGCTGCTGCTCGGGTTTGCTGCCAGCAGTGAATTTGGCGAGCAGGCGGGCAAACAGGCTTTCGGCACCGGCTTCGGTGAGCGGTTTGTCGGCGGTTGGGTTTTGTGGCTGGGTTTGGTTTTGCGGCATAACGGTTTCCTCAAGTAGGCGGTAGGCGGAAAAAACGGTTTGTTGACTGCCGGCTTGTTCGGCGGCGCGGGAAAAATTGGCGGTGGTGCCGAGGCTGGCCGGCGTGTCAGTAATAGCGAGGCCGGCGAGGTAGGCTTTGCCGGTGTCGGCAAATGGGCGCACGATTTCCATGCTGGTATAGATTTTCTTGCCTTCATCCCACAGTTTTTGCAGGGCGGGCAGCACGGCGATCTTGGCGTGCAGTGCGGTTTTGCTCGGGTCTTTGTGCCAAGGCTCGGTTTTGAGTTCGAGCACGTCGCCATAACCGCCGGCATAGTCGGGCAGCAGGAAATTGACGTGCTCGAGGTTGATACGGGCGCCGTAGATTTCGGGGTCGTATTGCGCGGCCATTTCCTCCAGCTCTTGGGCGTTGATGAGGCGGCCGTCGATGGTGTCGCCGGAAACGCCGACAATGCGCCAATCGGTGGTGGTGGCTTTGCTATCAGGCATGGTTTGGTCTCGCTGTCTTGGGTGTGCGGATGGCTTGCGCGTAATAAGATGTGGATAGTTTGGCGGCAGCGGGTGGCGTGGTCTATCCGCTGTTGTTTTGGGGGGATTTTTTACAAATGCGGGATGATGCCAGCAGTCGCAAAACGGGCGATTGTTGGCTTTATTTATTTACCGACTGCAAAAAATGAGCCGAAAACACATTACGCCGCCGCCAACCGCTGCGATTGCCAGCAACCTCGACCCGCGCATTCAGGCGCGGCTGCTGTATTGGCAGGGCTGGCGCATTTCTGATATTGCCCGCCTGCTCGGGCTCAAGCCGCCCGCCGTTTACAGTTGGAAAAACCGCGATAACTGGGACGGCGGCACGCCAATCCAGCGGGTGGCGGCCAGCGCGGAAATGCGGCTACACCAGCTGATTAGTCGGCCGAAAAAATCAGATGCGGATTACAAAGAGATTAAGCAGTTGTTTGGATTGATGGGCGGACAGCCGCGCAAAGATGCTGCGCCGGAAGTAGCCGAACTGGGCGAGGTGTTGCCTGATGCGCCGAAACTGGCGGATGAGCCGCCGAAGAAAGGCAAAGGGCTGCGCATGGTGGTGGATCACGGGCACCCAATACCGACTATCGACAACCCGCCGAAGCCGCCGCGCGAAACACGGGAGCGGGTGCCGAGCAACCGCAAGCCGGAGCCGAATTTTTTTACCGCCGAACAAATTACACAAGCGCAACAAATCTTTTTGGAGCAGCAGTTCGGCTATCAGCGCGCTTGGTGGGATAACAAGGCGCGTTTCCGCAACCTGCTCAAAAGCCGCCAAATCGGGGCGACCTTTTATTTTGCGCGCGAGGCATTGGTTAATGCGCTGACGATGGGTAAAAACAAGGTATTCCTGTCGGCTTCGCGGCGGCAGGCGTTCCAATTTAAGCAATACATGATGGACTTGTCGGAGATGGTCGGCGTGGAACTCAAAGGCGACACCATCCGCCTAGGCAATAATGGGGCCAAACTGCATTTCTTGGGCACCAACAGCCGCACCGCGCAATCGTATACCGGCGATTTGTATGTGGATGAGTATTTTTGGATTCCGGATTTTGACGAGTTATCCCGGGTGGCAAAGCCGATGGCTTCGCAAAAACGGTTCCGCATTACTTATTTTTCTACGCCGTCTTCGACCTCACACCCTGCTTATCCGTTTTGGTCTGGCGAGCATTTCAACCGTGGGCGGCCAGAGGCCGAGCACATCAAGCTGGACGTATCACATGCGGCACTGGCGGCTGGGCGCGCCTGCGAGGATGGGCAGTATCGTCAGATTGTAACCTTGGATGATGCCATTGCCAGCGGCTGCGACCTGTTCGACCGAAACCAACTATTGCTGGAAAACTCACCTGAAGAGTTCCGTCAGCTTTTCATGTGCGAATTTACCGAGGACGGCAGCAATGTGTTTAGTTTCGAGCTGTTGCAGAAATGCGCAGTGGATTCGTGGGAAGAGTGGCGTGATTTTTATAAGCCGTTTGCGGCGCGGCCGGTAGGCATGCTGCCGGTGTGGATTGGCTACGACCCGACCGACTCGGGAGATGCGGCGGCGTTGGTAGTGGTGTTAGCGCCACGCTTTGCCGGCGACAAATTCCGCATCATCGAGCACCACATGCTGCGCGGCAATAATTTTGAGGAACAGGCTGCGTTTATCAAAAAGACGACCGAGCGCTACAACGTGCAAAAAATCGTTGTAGATAAGACGGGGCTGGGGGCGGCGGTGCTGCAACTGGTGCAAAGCTTTTTCCCGCCGGTGGTTGGGGTGCAATACTCGCTGCAGGAAAAGTATTTGATGGTTAATAAAATGCACTCACTCTTGCGCGACCGCCGCGTTGAGTGGGAACTGGATCACAAGGATATTACTGCGGCATTTTTGAGCATTCGCACAGTGGCAACGGCCAGCGGCAAGCAGGTTACTTATGCCAGCGGCCGCTCGAATGAGTTAAGCCATTCAGATGTGGCATGGGCAGCGTTGCAGGTGTTTTATCAGGAGCCGCTGGACGGGTCGCTTGCGACCGGTGGCGGCGAAGTGGAAATTTTCTAATGGAGCAAAACAATGAGCAATATTGATATGGAAGTATTCAGCTTTGAGGATTTACCCGGTGAGCATGGGCTGTTTGATTTTTTAGGCTGCCTGAATAACGGGGTTTATTATGAAACGCCGGTGAGCTGGCTTGATGTGGTGCGTCTATTAGAAAAAGGGGTGCATCATGCTTCGGCAATTCAGGCCAAAATCAATATCCTCAAAGTAACGTTTGAGCCGACAAGGTATTTATCGCGGGCGGAGTTTGAAAAGCTGGCGTTTAATTACTTGGTGCTGGGCAATGGCTACCTGGAAATGCAACGCAACCGCTTCGGCGAGGTGATCGGTATGCAAAGCCGGCTGGCTCTGTACATGCGCCGTGCGTCTAATCTTAAAGATTTTGTCTATTTGCGCAATGATGACTTTGGCGTCGACTACGAAAAAATCAGTGGCAATCAAATCGTGCATATCATGCAGCCTAATCTGAAGCAGGAGGTTTATGGGATGCCGTATTATTTGGCGGCTCTCAACTCCATCGACCTTAACGAGAGCGCGACTCGGTTCAGGGTGCGCTACTATAAAAACGGTTCACATGCTGGATTTATTCTGTATGCCACAGACACCAAGATCGATGAAGATGGCTGGGATAATGTTAAGCAGCAGCTCCGTAACTCTAAGGGCACCGGTAACTTTAAAAACGTGGTGCTGCGTGCGCCTGGCGGCAATCCTGATGGCATCAAATTAATTCCGATTGCAGAGATCGCGGCCAAGGATGAGTTTTTAAACATTAAATCTGTGAGCGCTGAAGATATGCTGGCTATCCACCGTGTGCCGCCGTCTCTAATGGGTATCGTGCCCAAGGCAACCGGTGGGCTTGGTGATGCGATGACAGCGGCCAAGGTGTTCGCCCGCAATGAAGTGACACCGCTGCAGCAAACGTTTATCGACATCAACGAGCGGCTTGGGCTTGAGGTGTTTAAGTTTGCACCCTACGAAATAGAGCCACAGGCTGCCTGATACTCCCTGCTCTTCCAGCAAAATCGGCTCCGAAAAATCGGAGCTGATTTTTTTATTTTTTCCCAACCTGCTCGGCGAGCCCGCGCGCTCCCCTCCCGCCTGCCCGGCGTTTAAAAAATGAGTAATTTTTATGCAACCAGCCAATATAGGCAAAACCTAGAGCCATCTTGCTTTTGATAGATTTTTTTGTGCTTAAAATTTACGCATATCTATTCAAATATAATCAAATTTAGGCTTAATTACGCGGTCGATTTTTAGCTGCTTTTTTCTGTTCTACATGCCTCCATATTTTCTTTATAAATCAGCTATGTTTTCCGTGTTGTTTTGTGGTTAATGTAGAATTAAAAACGCTTTAATCAAATGATTTAAAACAAATACAGCTAGAACTTAAAATCCGTCGCTCCTTAATACGAGCGTACCGGTTCGATTCCGGTCTCGGG
>CAUUTP010000035.1:0-18192 GCA_963548155.1 uncultured Eikenella sp. | reverse complement strand
ATCTGATTGCAGGACTGGTTAATGCGATGGGATGAATATTTTCGCAAGAGGTCTAATGTCTACTTGCAGTGAGACTACCTGAAAACTAAAAAAGGCTACCTGAAACTTTCAGGTAGCCTTTGTTCACAATCGGCTGCTTACTCCTGTCCGCTGCCGTGGTCTTCCGGCAGCCGCATGATCGACACGATCAAGCCGCCCCAAATCACCACCAGCGCCACCACCATCATCACAATCGCAATCGTGCTCATTGTCCGTCTCCTTCGGTTTCAACAGGGGTTTCTTGCAGCTTGTCTTCGTGTTTCCACGGCAGGCGGGAAAGCAGGAAGGCAAACACCACCACCCCGATGGCCGTGCCCCAGCCGTAGATGTTCACAAACCAAGCCGGGTAGCCGCCGTAGCCTTCAGTGAGCAGCGAGCGCGTGTCGGTGAAGAGCATGGTGCCCAGCACCAGCGGGGTAACAAAGCCCACAAACAGCAGCCAGATTTTGCCCACTTTCAGCGAAGAGATTTTATTGATGTGGCGGGAGAGTACACCCAGATGTCGGCTCAGCACCACGCACAGCACATACAGGAAGCCGGCGGCCACAATGCCATAGGTGTTCACAAATTTATCCAACACGTCCAACACCGGCAAGCCGGTAGTGGTACCGAACAACAGCACGGAAGCCGTCATCATCGGCACGCCCACCGCCAGCGTGGCGGCCACGCGGCCGGTTTTCAGTTTGTCCTGCACCGCCGCAATCACCACTTCCAGCACGGAAATCAGCGAAGTGAGTCCGGCGAACACCAGCGAGCCGAAAAACAGCAGGCCGATCAGCGCGCCGGCCGGCGCCTGGTTGATGATGGTGGGAAACGCGATAAAGGCCAGGCCGATGCCGCCGGCGGCCACATCGCCCACCTGCTGCCCGCTGGCCGTGGCAATAAAGCCCAGCGCGGCAAACACGCCGATACCGGCCAGCAATTCGAAGCTGCTGTTGGCAAACGCCACCACCATGCCGGTGCCGGTTAAGTCTGAATCACGCTTCATGTAGGAAGAATAAGTAATCATGATGCCGAAGCACACCGAGAGCGAGAAGAAAATCTGCCCATAAGCCGCCACCCACACTTCCGAGCTGGCCAGCTTGCTCCAATCCGGGGTAAACAACACGTCCAACCCCTTGGCCGCGCCCGGCAAAAACAGCGCGATCCCTACCAACAGTACAAACATCACCACCAACAGCGGCATAAAGAAAGTGGACGCGCGCGCCACGCCTTTTTGCACGCCGAAGGCCAAAACCAGCAGCGTGGCCAGCCATACCAACACCAGCGGCACGGTTACCTGTGCCACAAACTGCATCTGCGCCGACACATCCGAAGCCATCTGCAAATAGTCTTTAAAGAAGAAATCGGCAGGATTCGCGCCCCAGGCTGCATTGAGCGAATAATAGGTGTAGCTGGCCGCCCAACCTAAAATCACCGCATAGTAAAGCCCGATGAGCACGTTTACCAACACATTCCACCAGCCGATGGTTTCAAACCGGCGGTCGAGGCGTCGGAACGCCAACGGCGGCGAGCCGCGGTAGCGGTGGCCCACCGCATAATCGAGAAACAAAAGCGGGATGCCCGCCGTGAGCAGCGCCACCAAATACGGCAGGATAAACGCCCCGCCGCCGTTTTTATACGCCACATAGGGAAAGCGCCAAATATTGCCCAAACCCACTGCCGAGCCGATGGCGGCAAACATAAACGCCCGCCGGCTGGAGAAGGTTTCGCGCTTGGGATTTTGCGGATTAGACACGTTGAATACCTCTTAAAATGTGAATGGCGGCCATTTGCCAAAGCTCAGCGGCCGCCGCAACTTACATCAACAACAATTTTGCAAGCAATCGTAAAGAATCGCCCCCATTCAGTCAAGCACCGTATCGCCAAATATCGGCAATTTTATTTATTCAAACTAAAATTTAAAGCAATAAAACGCCGATTATCCAGCAAAAAATAAGGCTACCTGAAAACCAAATGCCACGCATCGGCAGGAATATAGCTTTAATCGACCAAGCAGGTTTTTACTTCGCAGCAACCCGCCACATGCATTTTCAGGTAGCCTCAAGCCGTGCTTTTCTTCAGCGAACCCAAATAAATCGCCGCCAAAGTCAGCGTCGCACCGATCCACTGCCAGCCGTTAATCGGCTTGCTCAGCAGAAAGTAATCAATCAACAGCGCCGCCACCGGCTCGGAAAGCAGCAGCAGCCCGGTGAGCGAGAGCGACAGCAGCGGAATCGCATAAGCAATCAAACCCCAAGCAAAGCACTGCATCACCACACCATACACCAGCACCAGCCCCACATCGCGCCAGTTTGCCGGATGCAGCGCCCCACTGTCGAACAATAGCGCCGGCACCACCAATGCCAGCGCCCCGCCCGCGCTGAGCACCATCATCATCGGAAACAGCGCCACCCGCTCCACCTCATGCGTTTTGCGCACAAACACCATCGACAGCGCCAACATCGCCCCCGAAGCCGTACCGCTCACAAACCCCCACACCACCCGGCCGTTGTGCCCGAACTCCGGGCTGCCGATCAGTGCCACCCCAGCCACCGCCAACAGCAAGCTCGCCAGCTGCAGCTTGCCCAAGCGTTCGCCGTAAAAAACCACGCCGATGGCTGTCAAAAAGAAAATCTGCAAGCTGTTGAGCAGCGTGGAAATGCCCGGCCCCACCGCATGGATGCTCTCGTGCCATAACGCCAAATCGACAGCTAAAAATACCCCTGCCAACGCTGCAAAGCGCAACGCCTGGCGGCTCTGCGGCAGCTTCTGCCCGAAATGGCGCATCAACAGCCAAAACACCACCGCCGCCACTGCCAGCCGCCAAAACGCCACTGCATACGAGCCCACCTGCACAAATTTCACAATCAGGCTGCCCAGCCCGAACACCACGCAGCCCAACACCAACAGCGGCGCGGCATAAGGAATAGTTTGTTGTTTCATCTGATTTTTCCAAAGGCAAAGGCTACCTGAAAACTTAGCTTCGGTTTTCAGGTAGCCTTTATGGCAACCACCCGGCGCGACTACACAATCCGCGCTTTGAGCAAATCGTGCATATTCAGCGCGCCCAACAGCCTGCCCGCCTCATCGCACACCGGCAAGCCGTTTACGCGGTTTTGCTGCATGGTTTTCAGCGCCTCGGTAGCCAGCCGATTCGGCGTGATTGTTTTCGGATGCGCGCCCATCACAGCTTGGGCGGTGAGGCCGGAGAGGTCGCGCTGCTGCTGGAACAGGCGGCGCAAATCGCCGTCGGTAAAAATGCCTTTCAGGTAGCCTGCCTCGTCGGCCACGGCCACCATGCCCAAGCCTTTTTCGCTCATGCACACAATCAGGTCGGCAAAAGGCGTATCCGGGCGCACCACGGGCAATTCGTCACCCGTGTGCATCACATCGGCCACTTGCAGCAGCAGGCGTTTGCCCAGGCTGCCGGCAGGATGGCTCAGCGCAAAATCATCGGGCGTGAAGGAGCGGGCACGCAACAGCGCCACGGCCAGCGCGTCGCCCAAAGCCAATGCAGCGGTAGTGCTGCTGGTGGGTGCGAGGCCGAGCGGGCAGGCTTCCTGCGGTACGGCCACGGTGAGGTGGATGTCGGCATGGCGCGCCAGCGTGGATTCGGGACGGCCGGTCATACCGATTAACGTGATGTTCTTGCGCTTGAGCGCGGGCAGAATCACGGCGATTTCGTCGCTCTCGCCGGAGTTGGAAATGGCCAGCACCACGTCGCCATCCACAATCATGCCCAAATCGCCGTGCGCGGCTTCGGCCGGGTGCACGAAAAAGGCGGGCGTGCCGGTGGAGGCCAGTGTGGCGGCAATTTTGCGCCCGATATGTCCGCTCTTGCCGATGCCGCTCACCACCACGCGGCCTTCGCAGGCCAGCACGGCTTCGCAGGCGCGTGAAAAACTGCCGTCCAACGAGTCGGACAGGGCACGCAATGCATTGGCTTCTATCGCCAGCACTTCGCGGGCGTGGGCGAGATATTGTTGTTCACTCATCATTCTTCTTTCTTCATTCCGGCTTGCAGCGGCCGCCGGAATCGGGTAATTTCCAAAATTTACACATTCAGCAGAGGCTCAAAATATGGCTATTTTGCAGGAAGTCAAACAGCTCGGCCAGCAAATTTGGCTCGATAACCTTTCCCGTTCGCTCGTGCGATCCGGCACACTGGCTAAGTTGCAGCAAAGCGGCGTGAGCGGGGTTACCTCCAATCCGGCCATCTTCCGCCAAGCGCTGGCCGGCGACGCATTATACACAGCCGAAATAGCCCAATTAAAGCAGCAGCCGCTTTCTGCCAAGGCGCGCTACGAAACCTTGGCCGTGGCCGACGTACAGGCCGCCTGCGATGTATTTGCCGCACAGTTTGCCGCAGAAGGCAACAGCGGCTTGGTGAGCCTGGAGTGCGACCCCGCGCTCTCGCACGACACCGAAGGCACCATCGCCGAAGCACGCCGCCTGTGGGGTTTGATCGGCCGCCCCAACGCCATGATTAAAATCCCCGCCACCGATGCCGGCCTCGCCGCCCTGCCCGACTTAGTGGCCGACGGCATCAACATCAACCTTACCCTGCTGTTTTCCCGTGCCCAAACCGTGCGCGCCTACCAAGCCTACCAACAAGGCTTGGCGCAACGCGCCGGCCAGGCCGCGCCGCAGCTGGTGGCCAGCTTTTTCATCTCCCGCATCGACACCGCGCTCGACCCGCAGCTGCCGCCGCAGCTGCAAGGCAAAACCGCGCTGGCCCTGGCTCAGGCCGCCTATCGGGATTGGCAGCAATTCTTCAGCCAACCAAGCAGTGCCGTACCCACCGCCCGCCTGCTCTGGGCCAGCACCGGTGTGAAAAACCCTGCCTACCCCGACACCCTGTATGTGGATAATCTCATTGCCCCGCACACCGTCAACACCCTGCCCGATGCAGTGCTCCAAGCCTTCACCGACCACGGCCGCGCCGCCGATGCCCTTTCCCGCCCCGCCGTGCCCGCGCAGCCGATTCTGGACGAAGTTGCCGCCCTCGGCATCGACCTCGAAGCCTTGGCCGCCAAGCTCCAGCAAGACGGCCTCGCCCAGTTTGAGCAAGCTTTCGCCCAAATGCTCGCCCCGCTGGCCGATTAGGCGAAAGGCTACCTGAAACCGCCACTCCGTTTTTCAGGTAGCCTTCCTCCAATCATAAATACATCACACGCATGAATAACCCAATCGAAATCTACCAAAGCGCAGACGGACAAACCCAAGTTGAAGTCCGCTTCGACACCGACACCGTATGGCTGTCGCAAGCGCAGATGGCACACCTGTTTGACACCAGCACCGACAATATCGGTCTGCACCTGAGAAACATCTATGCCGAAGCCGAGCTGGAAGAAAAAGTAACTACCGAGGATTACTCGGTAGTTCGAGTCGAAGGCAAACGTCAGGTAACGCGGCAAATCAAACACTACAATCTGGATGCAGTGCTTTCCGTGGGTTACCGCGTGAAATCCAAAAATGCCACCCAGTTCCGCCGCTGGGCCACCGCCCGACTGAAAGACTACCTGCTCAAAGGCTACGCGCTTAACCAACAACGCCTGCAGCAAAACGCCGACGAGCTCGAACAAGCCTTGCAGCTGATTCAAACCACTGCCGCCTCGCCCGCCCTCACGCTGGAAGCCGGCCGAGGCTTGGTCGATATCGTCAGCCGCTACACCCACACCTTCCTCTGGCTGCAACAATACGATGAAGGCCTGCTGCAAGAGCCGGCGGGCGAAAACGGCGGCAGCCTGCCAACGCCCGAAGCTGCACGCCGCGCCCTAAGCCAACTCAAAGCCGAACTCATCGCCCGCGGCGAAGCCAGCGACCTGTTTGCCCGCGAACGCGAAGACGGCTTAGCCGCCATTCTCGGCAACCTCGCGCAAAGCGTATTCGGCGCGCCCGCTTACCCCAGCATCGAAAGCAAAGCCGCCCATCTGCTCTACTTTATCGTGAAAAACCATCCATTTGCCGACGGCAATAAGCGCAGCGGTGCCTTTCTGTTTGTTGATTTCCTGCACCAAAACCGCCGCCTGTTCCGCGCAGACGGCCGCGCTGTTATCAACGACACCGGCCTGGCCGCGCTCACCCTATTGGTGGCCGAATCCGCGCCCGCACAAAAAGACACCCTTATCCGACTCATTATGCACATGTTGCAACACCAACCCAACCCGTAACCTTACCATCATCATTATGAACAACCATCTCCTCCCCGACCCCCGCCCCTATCCCGCCCAAGAAGTGAAAAACGAACTGCTGCTGCACGCCGAAGCCGTGGCCGCCAACCGCTCCCGCGCCCAAAGCAAACTTTCCGGCGGCACCTTGCACAGCCTGATTTTCCAAATGCTGCAATCGCGCCACCTCACCTCCCTTTCCGTGGCACTGAGCATGGCGCCGAGCGATGCCGTTTACCGCGTCCTGTGGCAGGCCATGGAGCAAACCCTGCGCCCCGCCACTGCCGAAGAAACCGGCTGGCTCGCCCTGCCCGTGGTGCTCGTGGCCGGTTGCAACCAGGCCGCATCCCTGCCAACCGCTCTCGATGCTACCGCACTTAATGCCAAACTGGCTGAATTCGAGCCCATCCGACATCTGGCGCAAACCATGTGGCTGCCCATGCTGCTCACTGCCGAACAAATCAGCCGCATTAAGTTGGAACAATGGTTTGCCGCCAAACAAAGCCGTGCCGCTGCCGAACAGTTTGCCGCCGCGCAAACCGGCTCGGCAGAAATCGCGATCCCCTCTGGGCAGAGCGTGCACGTGGTGTACGCCCTGGGCTACAACGCGCCCGAAGCCCCCGGCAAACTCGGCCAGGCCGCCCTGCCCCTGATGCAGTATTGGCAGGAACGTTTCGCCCTGCCCGGCCTCACCCTGTTTGCCAACCCGCTCGACCCAGCCGCCCCGCTCGAGGCCATCCGCAACGGCAGCCACACCCGCCAGCGCATGGCGCTGGACGTATTCGCCGCCAACGCCATCCGCGCCGTGCGCCTGCAAAGCCCGCGCGTCGGCGTGGCCGTGGCCGCCCAAGAAGGCGGGCAGATTGTGTTCAGCTTCAGCGCCACCGACCACAGCTACGGCTTGGTGCCGCAAACCTTCCGCTGGCAGCTCGCGCCTACAGACTCCGTAGATACCGTAGTGCAAAACTTCCTCGATCTGATGACCGAATGCCAAGTGGAACACATCCGCCTGCTGCGCGACATCCTGCCCGAAAATGCCGCCATGCCCGACTACCCCCAAGCGCTGGAGTTAAACGGCTTCAATCCGCTGTTTAGCGAAGCGCCGCAATAAACCCACCAATTTTCAGGTAGCCTCTATTCCCCAGATAAGGCTACCTAAAAAAACTATCCGCACCATCCGCCCGTCCCGCTGTTCAACAGGCTGGCTGAAAATGCTAAAATTGCGCTTTGTCATCCCAACCAGATAAATTAAGGAAAGTAATATGGCCGGCCATAGCAAATGGGCGAATATCCAACACAAAAAAGCCCGCGTTGATGCCCAACGCGGCAAAATCTTCACCAAACTGATCAAAGAAATCACCGTAGCCGCCCGCCTCGGCGGCGGCGACCCCGCCTCCAACCCCCGCCTGCGCCTGGCCATGGACAAAGCCTGGGACGCAAACATGCCCAAAGACAACGTCCAACGCGCCATCGACAAAGGCACCGGCAACCTCGAAGGCGTGGAATACATCGAACTGCGCTACGAAGGCTACGGAATCGGCGGCGCCGCCCTGATGGTGGACTGCCTCACCGACAACAAAACCCGCACCGTAGCCGACGTGCGCCATGCCTTCAGCAAACACGGCGGCAACCTCGGCACCGACGGCTGCGTGGCCTTCAACTTCAAACACCAAGGCTACCTCCTGTTCGGCCCCGACACCGAAGAAGACGCTCTGATGGAAGCCGCCCTCGAAGCCGGCGCCGAAGACGTCGTTGCCCACGACGACGGCTCGTTCGAAGTCATCACCGCCCCCAACGACTGGGCCGGCATCAAAGCCGCACTCGAAACCGCCGGCTTCAAAGCCGAAGACGGCGACGTAACCATGCGCGCCCAAAACGAAGCCGTACTCACCGGCGAAGACGCCGCCAAAATGCAGCGCCTAATCGACGCCCTGGAAGCACTGGACGACGTGCAAGATGTATACACCTCCGCCGTGCTGGAGCTGGAGTAAATAGGCAAAGGCTACCTGAAAGCTGTCAATTCGCTTTCAGGCAGCCTCATCCCATGCCTTATCGGTTTTCAGGTAGCCTCTCAAGCATACACAGTTTGGGCATAAATGCCCGACACTGCCGCACCAAACCACTGCCCGAAACGATAGTTCGACGCATTCGAAGCAGAGTTTCTGCGGAGCGAACCAATGTTCCCCCACACCGATTCGAGCAAACACCCATGACCTGGCTTCCCCTCTCCCAACTCGACGAAACCGAACACAGCTGGCGCATCCAAGGCAACACCGTCCAATTCGGCGGCACCGGCACCTACCGCAAACTGCGCGGCTGCGAACCCGCCACCTTCGAAGTATTCGCCGAACCGGACTGCCTGATTGCCCGCGACCGCAACCATGTCTACCACGGCGCCGAACTGCTTGCCGCCGTGCAACGTGACAGCTTCGCCCATCTCGGCGAGGGCTACTGGCGCGATGCCGATGCCATATATTGCGAATACGAAACTTCCCTGCGCCCGCTCCAAGGCAGCGATGCCGCCACCTTCCGCCATCTCGGCGAAGGTTACGCTGCCGACCGCACGCAAGCCTATTACGCAGGCAGCAAAATCCAATCCGCCAATCCCCTTGTACTCCGCCTACTTCAAGGCCTCTACGCCACCGACGGCGACACCGTCTTCTTTGACGGCAAACCCCTGAAAGGCAGCGACCCGCAAACCTGGCGCGAAGCAGCGGACGAGGCAGGCAAACACGGCTTTTCCCACGACGGCAAACACGTCTATTACTGCGAACGCAAACTCCCCCGTGCCGATGCCGCCACTTGGCAGCACCTACACGAAACCTTTTCCAAAGACAGCAAACGCGTCTACAAAACAAACCGCATCCTGCCCGATGCAGACCCCGCCGAATGGGATACCGCCAAAGCCGCCTCCTACGCCGCCGAAGAAGCAACCCGCCATGCCGAAAATTCCACCAAAATGAGCGAACTGCTGAAAACCCTTTGGCAAAACGAGCAAACCGACTAACCTAAAGGCTACCTGAAAAAGGCTAAAGCACTTCCCACCAAGCTAAAACTCAACCGCAGGCCAGCATCCTGCCCACCTACCTTTCAGGTAGCCTCTCTTAAAGAGCCCTCCCCATGACCCAGCCCAAGCTCCCCGCCCTCCTGCGCACCCAATGCTACATCAACGGCCAATGGCTTGATGCCGATAGCGGCCGCACCATTGCCGTATCCAACCCCGCCACCGGCGAAACCATCGGCAGCGTGCCGGATATGGGCGCGGCGGAAGCCGAACGCGCCGTGGCCGCCGCCCAGGCCGCACTGCCTGTCTGGCGTGCACTCACGGCCAAACAGCGCAGCCAAATCCTGCGCCGCTGGTTTGATCTGATGATGGAAGCGCAGGAGGAACTCGCCACCCTGCTCACGCTGGAGCAAGGCAAACCGCTGGCCGAAGCACGCGGCGAAATTGCCTACGGCGCGTCCTACATCGAATGGTATGCCGAAGAGGCCAAGCGCGTGTATGGCGACACCATCCCCGGCCCCGCGCCCGACAAGCGTATTGTGGTGTTCAAGCAGCCGGTTGGCGTATGCGCCGCGATTACGCCGTGGAACTTCCCCAACGCCATGATCACGCGCAAAGCCGCACCCGCTCTGGCCGCCGGCTGCACCTTCATCATCCGCCCCGCTTCGCAAACACCGTTTTCCGCGCTGGCCATCGCCGCCCTAGCCGAGCGCGCCGGCATTCCGGCGGGCGTGTTCAATGTGATCACCGGCTCGTCGCGCGAAATCGGCCGCGTGCTCACCGAAAGCGATACGGTGAAAAAATTCAGCTTCACCGGCTCCACCGCCGTCGGCCGCCAGCTGCAGGCGCAATGCGCCTCCACCATCAAAAAAACCTCGATGGAGCTGGGCGGCAACGCGCCGTTTATCGTGTTCGACGATGCCGACATCGATGCTGCCGTCTCCGGCGCGATTGCCTGCAAATTCCGCAATGCCGGCCAAACCTGTGTGTGTGCCAACCGCATTTATGTGCAAAGCGGCGTGTATGATGAATTTGTGCGCAAATTCGCCCAAGCAGCAGGCTACCTGAAAGTGGGCAACGGCTTAGAAAGCGGTACGGAATGCGGCCCGCTGATTGATGAAGCCGCGCTGGCCAAAGTGGAAGAACACCTGGCCGATGCGCTCGCCCACGGCGGCGAAGTAGTTACCGGCGGTACGCGGCATCCGGCAGGCGAACTCTTCTTCCAGCCCACCGTTATCCGCCACGCCCATGCCGGCATGAAAGTAGCGAGCGAAGAAACCTTCGGCCCGCTCGCCCCCGTGTTCCGTTTCGAGAGCGAAGCAGACGTGTTGCAACAGGCCAACGCCACCGAATACGGCTTAGCCGCCTATTGCTATACCCGCAGCCTCGGCACGGCCACGCGCATGATGGAAGGCTTGGAATACGGCATGGTCGGCATCAACACCGGCGTGATTTCCAACGAAGCCGCCCCATTCGGCGGCGTAAAGCAGTCGGGCATCGGCCGCGAAGGCGGCAGATACGGGCTGGACGAATATTTGGAAACCAAATATGTGATGCTGACCGTGTAAGGCTGGCAGAGGCTACCTGAACGCAGCTTACAAATTTTCAGGTAGCCTTTGCGCCAGTCCTTTATAATGTTCGCATTTGCTCGGCGGGTTAAACCAAAATTCGGCGCACTGTCACACCAATTCCGGCCGCAAGCATCATCCCAATAACGAATTAAGATTTTCAGGTAGCCCCAAAGAGGCTACCTGAAAACGGAAAGCACATAAATGAAATTTATCGACGAAGCCAAAATCGAAGTTGCTGCCGGGCGCGGCGGTAACGGCGCTGTCAGCTTCCGCCGTGAAAAATACGTTCCGCGTGGTGGCCCCGACGGCGGCGATGGCGGGCGCGGCGGCAGCGTGTTTGCCCTGGCCAGCGAAAACGTAAACACCTTAGTGGAATACCGTTTCGTAAAACGCTATCAGGCGCAGAACGGTGAAAAAGGCCACGGCTCCGACCGCTACGGTGCCGGCGCCGACGATATCGAGCTGCAAATGCCCGTAGGCACACTGATCCGCGATGCCGACACCGGCGAAATCGTGGCCGACCTCACGCAGCACGGCCAGCGAGTTTGCCTGGCACGCGGCGGCAAAGGCGGCTTGGGCAACATCCATTTCAAATCCTCGGTTAACCGTGCGCCCAAACAAGCCACGCCCGGCGAACCCGGCGAAGCGCGCCGCCTGCTGTTGGAATTGAAAGTGCTGGCCGACGTCGGCCTGTTGGGCATGCCCAATGCCGGCAAATCCACCCTGATCCGCGCCGTATCTGCCGCCCGCCCCAAAGTGGCCGACTACCCCTTCACCACATTGCACCCCAACCTGGGCGTGGTGCGCGTGGATGAAGGCCAAAGCTTTGTGATGGCCGACATCCCCGGCCTGATTGAAGGCGCAGCCGAAGGCGCCGGGCTAGGACACCGCTTTTTAAAACACCTTTCGCGTACCGGCCTCTTGCTGCACGTGGTAGACTTAGCCCCGTTCGACGAAGCCGTCAGCCCCGCCGCCGAAGCACTGGCCATCATCAACGAGCTGAAAAAATACGACGACGAACTGTTCGACAAACCGCGCTGGCTGGTGCTGAACAAGCTGGATATGCTCACGCCGGAAGAGGCTGCCGAACGCAAAGCCGAATTCCTCGAAGCCGTCGGCTGGGACTACCCCGCCCCCGGTGAGTCTGGCTTCGATTGGCAAACCCCGCGCCTATTTGAAATCAGCGCACTCGCCCATCAGGGCACGCAGGATTTGGTACGGCAAATCGGGCAGTATTTGGCCGAGAAAAAACAACTGGCTGCAGCAGAAGCTGAGACTGATACTCCCCTGGAAACACCTATTACTACTGATATGTCGATTTTCAAAGCAGAATAAGTTAATCAAACCACCTCATTTAAGGAGATATTTCTATGGACATTGGAAAACTCGTTAGCTGGCTCATCATCGGGGCTATCGCCTACGGCGGTTACAATTACCTAAGCACCGGCGATATAACTGTTACACCCCCACCGCAGCAAACTGTGCTAAAACTGGCTAATGAGGCCAACCGCAACCTGCCTAAAGGCAGTCATTTAGCCACGGGCAAATCCTGCACCCGTACCGGTGGCGGTAAAATTAAGCGTGGAATTTACACATGTGAAATCAAAGTATTCACTGGTCTCTCTTCCTACGAAGATGCCAAAAACAGCTACAACATCCTCGTTACCAAACGCGACGGCCGTTGGCAACTTACCCGTTAGTTCGTCACAATGCCAAACCATCGAGAAAGGATTTAAGATGCAAACAAGATCCGTCCTCCCCCTTATCCTCTTGCTGGCCGCCTGTGCCCCGCAAGACAATGCCGCGCCAGCCTCCACCCCAGCGGCTGCTTCCACCGTTGCTACTTCACAGCCTGCTGCTGAGCCTGCCGCATCGGCCGCTTCCACTGCTGCACAACCTGCCGCCCAATGGAGTGGTCGCTACTACGGCGTGCTGCCCTGCGCCTCTTGCGAAGGCATCGAAACCACCTTGATATTGCAAGAAGACGGCAGCTACCTACTCACCGAAACCTATAAGCAGCGCCAGCCGTTTACCGAAAAAACCGAAGGCCGCTTCACTTGGCGCAAGCCGCAAGAAGTATTCCAGCTCGACAAAGCCGGCAGCGAGCGACTCTACCAAATCGGCAACGGTCAGATTTGGGCGCTGGATGCCGACGGCAAACAAGTGGAAGGAGAACTGGCCAACCTCTACATCCTGAAGCAGACCGCAAGTCAGCTTTAACCCGAAAAGAAATCCGGCCTTGTTCCGGCCAAACAATTTCAGGTAGCCTTTATGCCTGCCAGCGCATAAAGGCTACCTGAAATTTTCACTACACCAAACCAAACATCACACGCCATGCCCCAGATCACCACCCACAGCACCCGCTTCACCCTGCAGGAAGGCGAAACCCTGCTCGAAGCTTTGGAGCGTACTGGCCACGCAATCGAATACCAATGCCGCAGCGGCTATTGCGGCTCCTGCCGAGTCAAACTCCTATCTGGCAGCGTTGCATACCGAGAATGCCCGCTGGCTCTGGTTCTGCCCAACGAAATCCTCACCTGCTGCTGCACAGTAACAGAAGACATCCATATCGACTGCCGCCAAAGCGAAAATCAGCCGGATTTATTCGAGCCAGATCTGTTCGCCGACAACAGCGGTAAATAACTCTGCCCTCGCCATTCATTATCCAAATAACAAAAGGCTACCTGAAAACTTCAACCAAGTTTTCAGGTAGCCTTTAATTTCGTATCGACAACGGCCTTCGATTTGGCCAGATACTTAATGCTTAACGCCCGGCCTGTGCCGCCAGGCATTGCTCTTGCCGCTGCAGGAAGGCTTCGCTGCCGCCGAGTTTGTCCAGCTGCTGTTGCGGCGAGAGTTTAGGCAGGCTGCGGATATCTTCCGTGCTGAGTTTTTGCACCGGCTCTTCCCACAGGCAGCGGCAGTAGGGCTCGAGTACACGATCGCTTTGGCCGGCAAGGCCGTGTTTGGCCAAATCGGCCTGCCATTGCGGCACGGCAGGCATATTTTGGATGCAGGCCTCCACGATACGGCGGCTGATGTCGTCCTTATCCGGCGCATACAGACGCGGCACGAGTGCAAAAGCGAGCACCAGCACCGCCGTTACCACCAGCCAGCCGATAAGGGTGCGGCGGCGTTTACGGCGTGCAGCTTCATCAGTTTTGATCTCAGCCATGCAGGCTTTCCATACGCAGCATCATCACAGGCTTGAACACGTGCTCCAGCTCTTCGATTTGGGCAATGGCGGCCTTGATGTGCTTTTCTTTAGCCTGATGAGTGAGAATCACGATTTCGGCGTTTTCGTGGTTGATCACACCTTTTTGCAACAGGGCTTCGATGGAGATGCCTTGTTCGGCAAGGATACGGCCGATATTGGCCACCACACCGGGTTTGTCTTGCGCCGATACGCGCAGGTAGTAGCTGCTGGTGATTTCATCGATTGGCAACACGGGCAGTTCTTCGTTGCTGCGGAAAGCCAACGGCGGCACGCGCTGCTCGCTGGCGGCGTTCATCAAGCGGGCGGTGTCGATGATATCGGCCACCACGGCGCTGGCAGTGGGAGCAGCACCGGCACCGGCGCCGTAATACAAGGTTTCGCCCACCATATTGGATTGCACCAGCACAGCGTTCATCACGCCTTCCACCTGCGCCAACAGGCGGCACTCCGGCACAAGCGTGGGGTGTACGCGCAGTTCGACGCCCTCATCGGTTTTACGGGTGATGCCCAGCAGTTTGATGCGGTAGCCCAGCTCTTCAGCGTAGCGGATGTCTTGGCTTTCCAGCTTGCTGATGCCTTCCAGGTAGCAGTGTTGGAAATTAATCGGCGTGCCGAACGCAAGCGCGGACATAATGCTCAGTTTGTGCGCCGCATCGTGGCCTTCGATATCGAAAGTCGGATCGGCTTCGGCATAGCCCAGCTCCTGTGCCTGCTTGAGCACGTCGGCAAACGGGCTGCCGTGGGAGCGCATATTGCTCAGGATGAAGTTGCTGGTGCCGTTGATGATGCCGGCCACCGATTTGATGCGGTTAGCAGCCAGACCTTCGCGCAGGGCTTTGATGATCGGGATACCGCCAGCCACCGCCGCTTCAAACATCACCATCACATTTTTTTCCGCCGCCAGCGCGAAAATTTCGTTGCCGTATTCGGCCAAGAGTTTTTTGTTGGCGGTTACCACGTGTTTGCCGTTTTCAATGGCGCACAACACCACTTCGCGTGCCGTATCCGTACCGCCGATCAGCTCCACCACGATATCCACATCCGCGCTGCGGGCTACCTGAAACACATCGTCCGACACCACCGTGTCACTCGGGCACAGTTTGCGGATGCGGTCGGTATTGTGGCTGGCGGCCATACTGATGCGCACTTCGCGCCCCAAGCGGCGCGTGATTTCCTGCGCGTTTTCCGACAACAATTTGGCCGTACCGCCACCGACGGTACCCATCCCCAAGATGCCAATTCTAATTGGTTGCATGCTGACTCCTTGTTATGATTACGGCTGCGCCAAGCGCCAATTTGCCGTTTTGCTCTAAATATGCCGGCCTGCCATGCGGGCGACCAAGCTGATAAACAATAAAATCCGAAAGCGGACAGAAAGCCGCTATCTTAGCTGAAAACCCCGCTTTTTACACCTTTTAATAGAAACACTTACACATTTAGCCACACCGCCTCGAAGCCAAGCGTTTCAATCTCCTTGCAGCCTATGCTTTCAGGTAGCCTACAACCCATTCAAACACAAACAAATTATGCTGATTCAAGAACACCGGCCCACCTCCGCCTGCCACATCGATCACTATCAGGCCGGCCAAATCGAAATTGACGGCCACACCTACTGCCAAGCCGTATTACTCGACGGCAGCGGCAGCGTGCAAACCGTCAACCTTCCCTCCGCAGCCGAACTGCAAGCTGCAGACCTAGCCCGCGCCGCTGCAAGCCGGCCCGAAGTAATCCTCATCGGTACCGGCGAACGGCAACAGTTTTTACACCCACGCATTGCTGCCGCGGCAAGCGGCGTCGGCGTGGAATGCATGCCCACCGCCGCCGCCGTGCGCACCTACCTGTTGCTGCAAAACGAAGGCCGTCGCGTATGGGCATGGTTGTGGCTGTAATGCGGCAGGCAAGATTGCGCAGAATTTTCAGGTAGCCGCTGCAACAGGCTACTTGAAAATGTGGATTTAAATAAAGAATGAGACAAGGCGGCAAGCCGCAGGCAGTACACGCGTTACGGCCAGGCAAGCCAACGCCGTAGCATTCTTTATGCTAACCCACTATAAAAAGGCTACCTGAAAACACATCGCCGTTTTCAGGTAGCCTGTTTGCCGTGCGCTTTCCTATTGTGGGTCTAAGCCTTGCAAGATACGCTGTGCTTCGGCCGCGCTGAGGTTGTAGCGGTAGTAGCGGCGGTAGAAATCTTGGGTTTTGGCTGTCATGTCCACATCGCTAAACCGTTGCGGATGCAGCAGCTTGGCTGCCCACAATACTTGCAGGGCAGCTTCGGTACTGTAGCGGTCCCAGCCGAATGTGCCGATCGGGTTGGCGTGCAAGCGGTTGTTCTGTACGGCTTTTATGTTTTGCCAGGCCGGGTCTTGTTTGATGCGGGCGATGGCCTGCGCGGTGTTGCGCCCACCCACGATGATCACATCGGGATTAGCCTGAACAATGGCTTCCATCGACACTTCGCTCAAGTTGGCCTGTTCGGGCAATGCGGAGCGACCGCCTGCAATGCGTATCCATTCGCCGATTATCGAACGACCGCCGTCAATGCGGCGCAGGTTGGCGCCGCCGGTGAGGTGCAACACGGTAGGTTTCTGCGCGTCGCTCAGATTGGCCAGCCGGCTGCGTACGAAACGCAGGTTGCCGTCTAATTCGGCGTTGTATTGGCGGGCGATTTGCGGGGCGTTGCCGCCAATTACGTCGGCAGTGATGCGTACGGTTTGCTTGAGGCCGTTAAAGTCTTGGAAGCGCACCAGCACGGGCTTCATCCCGGCGCGCCGCACCTGCTGCTGCATGGCGGGCTGGGAAAGCAGCACCACATCAGGGCGCACGCCGAGCAGCGCTTCGCTCTGCACGGTTTGGCCGTTGCTCAAGGCAGGCACGTTTTTAATACGCGGATACACTTTGGCAAACCACGGCAGGTTGCGGACGGCTTCGGTGGTGGCCACCAGTTTGTCGGCACCGCCGAGCATCAGTACCACTTGGTTGTTGGCCGGCCACAGGTCGGCAATGCGGTTTACCTGTTGCGGCAGTTCTACACTTTGGTTGTTAATGTCGCGCACGGTACGGGCGTGCACGGGCTGGAAGGCGAGCAGTAGGCCGGCAAACAGGGCAGCGCTGAGTTTGCTTGGTGTTGAAAACATGGTTTTTCCTTTTTGCTTGAGAGCTTGGGGTGGAATTGAAGGCTACCTGAAAGCATTAGCTTCAACGGGGTTAAAACAAGTTTCCCGGTTTCAGGTAGCCTGAAATTTGGCCGTTCACAATTGCGCCACGGCACACACGCGGCGCGGCCAATCGGGCACGTCGAGCAGGCGCAGGCCGACGCCGTAGAGCTGCTCCAGCCTTTCGTTACTCAAAATATCGGCGGTGTTGCCGGCCTGTAGCGTGCCGTCGCGGCCCAGGATGGCGGTTTGACTCTGCGGTAGGCGGCCGTGCAGGAGCAGCGGATGTTCGGGATTGTGCGTGGTCATGATGATGGTGTAGCCGCGTTCGGACAAATCCGCCACCAGCCGCAGGGTTTGCACGGCGTTGCCGTAATCGAGCGCAGAAGTGGGCTCGTCAAATAAAATCAATTCAGGCTGCTGTACCAGCACTTTGGCGATATTGGCCAGCTGCTTCTCACCGCCGCTGGTTTCCATATATATATGCCCGGCCAGGTGGGCGATATTCAGCGTTTCCAAAGCCTGCATGGCGGCAGCGTAGTCTTCATCTTTCGGCTTGGCAGCCAAACTCAAATGAGCGGCGCGCCCCAGCACCACATAATCCAACACGCTGTAGCGGTAGGTTTGCGGCGCGGCCTGCGACACATAGCCCACCAGCCGCGCAATCTGGCGCGGCCGCATGGCCTGCACGTTTTGCCCGTTCAGCAGAACGCGCCCCTGCTGCGGAGCAAGTAGGCCGGCGATGCAGTTGAGCAGGGTGGATTTGCCCGCGCCGTTGCGGCCGAGCAGCGTGAGCAGTGTGCCGCATCCGATGTGCAGGTTCACGCCGTTGAGCACGGGGCGGCCGCGGTAGGCGTAATGCAGGTTTTCGATATTCAGCATGCTGTATTTCTAACGAAACGCGGTAAACGTAATACCTTTAACTCATTTGGTGATGGATGAGTAGTTGCGAGTGACCGGTAAGATTTCAGGTAGCCTTCACCGCTTGTATCTTGTTCACCTTTGCGCCTCATGCCGGCGCGGGGCACTTCCTTTTCTTTGCTTCGCCAAAGAA
>CAUUTP010000034.1:0-18282 GCA_963548155.1 uncultured Eikenella sp. | reverse complement strand
CAGGATAAGGCTTGCGGGGGGGCTTTAGCACCTTTTTTGTTACTTATGCCGAAATCTTCTATCCCAGCTTTCTCCAACGCTTCGCGCCATACCCTAGTGCTGACCTCTTGAACTCTGCCGCCGCGTGTGTTGGTAAACACATAATCGCTTACCCTTGGTCGCCCCATCAATACTTGCATGGCGGTGTGATTGAGCGGCACGCCGATTGCCCTGCCCGCTTTAGCTTGGTCGGGATATATCCAAGCCACCTGCCGGTTAAGGTCTATCTGCTCCCATTTGAGATTAAGCACGTTGGCTTGCCTCAATCCGGTAGCGAGCGAGAAGATAACCAGATGCTGCATATAGGGCAGGTGTGCCAAGGCATTAACTAGGCGCTGTGCTTCTTCGGGATACAGCCATCTGATGCGTTTCTTGGGCTCTTTGTGAAGCTTGAGCTTGGGGGCTTTGTCTAGCCAGTCCCATTCGTTCACGCATTTATTCAGGATGGCGCGTATCAGGGCAAAGTGTCTGTTCTTAGTGCTGCCTGTTCCCGGTCGCTTATTCACTACGCTATGGATTAGGTCGCGGGTTAGCATCTCAAGTGGCAGGCCGCGCAGTTCGGTTAGCAGCCTTATCTTTGTTTTGTCGTCTGACAGGCTTTTCTTGCCTTGGTTTTCTTGTATCCAGCGGATGCAGGCTTCATCCCATAAGTGCTGCGGTTTCTCCCCTAGTTTCTCTTGCCGCCAAAGCTCGTGCTTCAGTTTATCGTGCAACTCTTGCGCGAGTTGTCGGTCGGTTGGAAGGCTTTGCTGAATTCGCCACCGGCCCTGTCGAGGTATTGGGTAACACCCGCGAAGCACGGGCGATGGCGCGTGAAGCACGAGCCGAAGCAGCGGCGCAGGTGCAAGCGGAAATCGACCAGGCGGCACAGCAATCCAAGTTGGCGCAGCGTGATCCGGTAACCTTTAGCGAAGTAGTGGATGAGGTGGTGGGCGATAAACACCATTTGTATTTGGATGCACAGGCATTGAACCAATCCGGTTTGGCAGAGGCGGCGGCCAAGGCTTCGCCCAGTATCGCCGCCCAGTATGCCCAAGCCTTGCAACAAGGCGGGGATATTCAAGTGCCGCAGAATGAATGGGTATCGCTGATTTCTCCCAATAAAGAGTTGGCTGCCCCATTGCGCCAGATTGCCCGCTTCGAACCGGACGGGGTATCGCTGGCGGAAGCGGCAGAGCAGAAAGCGGCCGCCCAAGCGGAAGGCCAGCAAGAACTGGAAGCACAGGCGCGGCAACAGGAACGCGCGGCACAACAGCAGGCACAGGCCGAACGGCAGGCGGTGGAACAGGAAGTGACCGACCAGCTGGAACAGGTTGGGCAGTTCGACCGCAAGGCCAATCAGAACTATGCGGCATTGGTTAGCAGCTATGTGGCCACGCAGGCGCAGCGCTTGGGCATCCCTATCCCTGAAATGTGGCAGGCGCACAAGCTGAATATCGTAGGCGATATTGGTAATGCGCCGGCGTTGAACCAGGCACTGGCTTCTGCGCCGCCGAAAGGCTGGGTGCATGCTGAAACAGATATGGAGTTTAGAAATCTGTGGAACGGCACCAGTAAAGCACAGGCAGCTTTTTTAACTGACCAGCACCCCAAGCTGGAGAACGATTTTCCGGAATTAGCCGGATTCTCGCTTTCCTTCGACCGCTCGGCGGTACACCATATCCGCACCCAACATGGCAACAGCGCAAAGGAGATCGCCCGCGGGCAGCTTCCGATTTTAGAAGATGACATCGCCAGAATCGGCGATATTGTGCAGGATTATGACGATGTTCGTTTCAGGGATATCCCCGGCACGAATAACAAGCGATTTGTTTTTGTTAAATCATTTAATGACGGTGTGCTGCTTTATATGGCGGAGAGCAGCAAAAAACGGCGCGACTTGCGCACCGTTTCTTTGTGGAAGTTTCCTCCAACGGCCAATGCCCACAACAAGTTGGAACATGCTGCGTCCTTGTTAAACCTAACGCCCGTAGCGGGAGGAGGCATTTCCCACACAGGAAATTCTACCCTTGATTCAGAGGCTAATCAAGGAGCATTGTATCAATCTGCGGAGCAGACGGTAGAGATGCAACAGTTTGAAGAAACAGCGCAAAAATACGGTGGGGAGGACGCTTACGCCATAGCACCGAATGCGGATATGTGGACGCTCACGTTTCAAGACAACGATTTTATCGTGGTCAACGACCTAGCCGAGGGCTTGAGCATCCGCTTTACCGATTCCGCACAAATCAATTTGGCAGAAAAGCTGCTGGCCATCATTGAGCCCCCAAAGGCTACCTGAAACACCATAGCCAAACAAAACAGGCACAACCGCAAAGTTGTGCCTGTTTGCTTATCCGCCACTCCGATTAACGGGCGGGCGAACAATCCTTATACAGCATCTGGCCGTTGGGCGCGCTCACGATGATGTCTTGGCTGCGGTAGTTGGCCGAATCCATGGCATTGGTGGTCAGGCGGTAGCCGTTGGCGCTAAATACGGTGTCCACATTGTCGGAGGCCGACAGGTTGTACGGCAGGCGCAGATTGCGGTTGTTCACACGCAGTTCGGCGCTGGTGGGCACACCGGCAGAGTTGAAGTGATAATTCACGTTCACGCGGCGGCCTTGCTGGCAAACATAGGCCACGCTGCCACTGCGGGCGGCGGCGGGCGGAGCTTGGCGGGCAGGCTCGTTTTGGCGCGGATTACAGTCTTTATACAGGAATTCGCTGCGCGGCGAGAGGATGCTGATGCCTTCTTCAGTGCGGTAGTTACGGGCGGTGAGCGCCGGGCCGGTCAGGTTGTAGCCGGCGCGGTCTTTAAACGCAGTGCCGGTGCTGTCGGAGTGGCGCGCATCGAAAGTCATGTTGCGGTTGCTGCCGCTGAGGCGGGCGCGGGCAGATACGGGTTTGCCGCGGCTGTTGAACTGATAGCTCACATCCACCTGCTTGCCTTGTTGGCAGACATAAGACACAGTGCCGCCGGCAGCGAATGCCGGAGCAGCGATGCCCACAGCCAAAGCAGCTAATGCAGTTGATTGCCAAAATTTCATTTTCAAACTCCCTTCATTTGGAATGTAGTTGGAATGTATAGTGGATTAAATTTAAATCAGGACAAGGCGGCGAGCCGCAGACAGTACAAATAGTACGGCAAGGCGAGCCAACGCTGTACTGGTTTAAATTTAATTCACTATAATTGGCGTTCTCTAGGCGGATTGGCCTTTTGCGCGGCCAAAACCCAATGCAGAACAACGAGTGCATTGTAACAGACCGTTTTCTTAAGCTACGGTTAGCCCTAGGTTAAAGTTTGTAGCGGCTGTATAGGCAAATCATGTTTCAGGTAGTCTGCAATCAGAAGTAAAGGCTACCTGAAAACAGCCTTATCCAGCCGCCATTTTATTTTCAGGTAGTCTCAACAAAACAAACGCGGTTCGGCATACCGTGCCTGCTACTTTATCCAAGCTCAATCCACGTTCACCATCACCAGCTGCATCCGGCAGGCGCTCACGGCGCTCAGCGCATGGCGCTCGTTTGGGGCAAGATACACCACATCGCCAGCATGCAGGATTTCGTGGCGCGCGCCGATGGAAAAATCCATCTCGCCTTCCAGCAGGATCACCACCACAGCCTTGGTGGAGGTGTGCTCGGTGAGCACTTGACCGGCATCCAGCGTGAAAGCCACCACGCGCAGCAAGTCGTTATTCAGCACGGTGCGCGAAGTGGTGGCCTGCTCGCTCACGGGCAGCGCCTGGTTCAGGCCGAGTTTGAATAGGGATTCGGATACGGGGGTAACAGCAGTTGCAGACATCAGATTGCTCCTTTATTTGTTAACGGGTGGGAGGAAAAATCCGGCTGGCAGGGTTTGATTAGATATTTTATTATTGTTTGAAATGGTTAGCCGATGAATACAGGCTAGCTGGCAGCAAACTTAATAAGCTGAAACCATCATAACATATTTTCAGGTAGCCTCCCGCTGCCCGGCAGGCTACCTGAAACCCCCCAAATAGTTTACACTTCGCCATTGATATCCATTCCCGCCCGCAAAACGAAAGGCCCAGCCTCATGAAACTGTTTTCGCTCATTATCAAACTGCTGCTTTTGGCGGTTTTTATCGTTTTAGCCGCATTCAACACCCATCTCGTCAACTTCAGCTATCTGCCCGGCAGCGAAATCAGCCTGCCGCTGATTCTGCTGCTCTTGGCGTTTTTCGTTATCGGCGCGGTGTTCGGCGTATTTTCCATGTTTGGCCGCCTGCTCGCTTTGCGCCATGAAAACAACCGCCTGCGCAACGAAGTGCGTAAAAACGCCCGCATCGCCCAGGAGCAGCTGCAAACGCCCGCACCCGCCGATGCCGCCCAGCCTGTGCCCGACGCCGCACCGGTAAAGGAATAGGCGCATGGACGGCAATATTTGGTGGTGGCTCACCCCGATTATCCTGCTGCCCGTCTTCTTTGCCATGGGCTGGTTTGCCGCCCGGGTAGACATGAAAGCCGTGCTCAAGCAGGCCAAATCCGTGCCCGCCGCGTTTTACGCCAGCCTGGATGCCCTGGTAGACCGCAATCTTGGCAGCGCCGCCCGCCACCTGGCCGACATGACCGACCTGCTGCCCTCCGGCGACAACACCTACGAGCTGCACCTCACACTAGGCAAACTCTACCGCCAACGCGGCGAAAACGACAAAGCCATCCGCCTGCACCAGGCCCTGCTCGAAGCGCCCGAAACCGTGGGCGAAAGGCGCAACCAAGTGCTGTTTGAGCTCGGGCAAGACTACCAAAGTGCCGGCCTGGTAGACCGCGCCGAGCAGATTTTCCTCGGCTTACAGCAAAGCAATGTGGCCACCCAAGCCCGCCAGGTGCTGCTGAACATCTACCAGCAAGACCGCGACTGGGCCAAAGCCATCGACACTGCCCAACTGCTCAGCCACGACGAACAAACCTACCGTTTCGAAATCGCCCAATTCTACTGCGAGCTGGCGCAGGCCGCCCTGTTTAAATCCGACTTCGAGCAAGCCCGCGCCGACATCGCCAAAGCGCTGGACGCCAACCGCAAATGCGCCCGCGCCAACATGATTCTTGGCGATTTGGAGCAAAAACTGGGCAACTACCCCGCCGCCGTGGCCGCCTACACCGCCATCGAAAAACAAAACCATGCCTACTTAAGCATGGTGGGCGAAAAACTGTATGATGCCTACGACGCCCAAGGTGAAGCCGCCGCCGGCCTCGCCGTGCTCACAGGCTACCTGAAAACCTTTCCCCAGCTTGATTTGATCAACGTGGTTTACGAAAAATCGTTGCTGCTCTACGGCGAAGAAAAAGCAGCCGAAATCGCCGTAGAACTCGTGCGCCAAAAGCCCGACCTCGGCGGTGTATACCGCCTGCTCGGCCTGCGCCTGAGCAACCTCGATCCTGCTTGGAAAAGCGATGCCGACATGATGCGCGGCGTAATCGGGCGCACCCTGCAGAAAAACGTGATGTACCGCTGTCGCCACTGTCATTTCAAATCGCAAGTGTTCTTCTGGCACTGCCCTGCCTGCAACAAATGGGAGACCTTTGCACCCAACAAAATTGAAGTTTAGTTTCATCGTAGTACCGTAGTTTAGTTTCACCGCAGTACCGTAGTTTAGTTCCATCGTAGTTTAGTTCTAAAGGAGAAATAAAATGTCCAATAATATGATGACCATCAACCAAATGTACCGCATGCTCCACGTGTGGACACACCGCATCCGCCACAGCGACCGTTTTATCGAACGCTACAGCGGCGCCCAACACGCCCTGCTCGCCTACCTCAGCCTCGACCTTCTGATGGAAGATGATGGCTTTGTGCTGCTGATTGCCGATGGCCGGGGCGAACATGCCCTCGCCCCCGAAACCGCCGAATACCTGCGCCAATGGGGCGTTTGCGACACCCCCGATATCATCGACCGCGCCCGTGCCCTTTACCAACAGCACAGAGCCGCCATCCAAGCCGCCGCTCAAAACGGCAGCAGCATTGAAGAGTTGCGCACGCAATTCCCCCAGTTCGACGAGCTAGATGCCGACTACTGCCTGGTATCGGAAGACGATTTCTGCACCGTCTGCCCCTATATCCGCCGCCATCCAGCAGAATTCGCCGAGCTCACCGCCGCCGCAGGCGAAAGCGGTAGCCCCATGCCCCCGCTTGATGCTTAAATTAAAGGCTACCTGAAACCCATTCCTTAGCAACACGGCTTTCAGGTAGCCTTTTTCCATTTCAACCCCATCTGCTCTCATCCCATGAATCCCCTCATCCTCGACTCCGCCGCACCCACCCGCCGAACCCCCGTTATCGTTGCCCTCGATTTTGCCAACGAAGCCGACACCCTCGCCTTCGTGCGTCGCTTAAGCCCCGATTTGTGCCGCCTCAAAATCGGCAAAGAACTGTTTACCGCCACCGGCCGCCGCCTGGCCGAAGCCCTGATCAACCAAGGCTTCCAGCTCTTCCTCGACCTCAAATACCACGATATCCCCAACACCGTGGCCGCCGCCTGCCGCGTGGCCGCCGATATGGGTGTGTGGATGGTGGATATGCACACCGCCGGCGGCCGCCGAATGATGGAAGCCGCTGCCGAAGCCGTGGCCAACCACCGACAACGCCCCCTGCTCATCGGCGTCACCATCCTCACCAGTATGGAGCAGGCCGACCTCAACGAACTCGGCCTCACCGCCCCCATTGCCGATTGGGCATCCCGCTGGGCCGCCCTGGCGCAGCAATCCGGCCTCGACGGCGTAGTTTGCTCCCCGCACGAAGCCGCCACCCTGCGCCAGCAGCGCGGCAGCGAATTTGTGCTGGTTACGCCCGGCATCCGCCCCAACCCCGGCGGCAACCAAGACGACCAACGCCGCATCATGCCCCCCGCCCAAGCCCTCGCCGCCGGCAGCAGCTACCTCGTGATGGGCCGCCCCATCACCCAAGCGCCCGACCCCGCAGCCGTGCTGGCCGAAATCAACCGTCTGGCCAACCCTGCCGGTTAAGCAGCCAATATAATTAGGCTACCTGAAACCCCGCTTCATTCGTTTTAACTGCATTGAAGCTTCGTTTTCAGGTAGCCTTTATAGTGGATTAAAATAAGAATGGGACAAGGCGGCGAGCCGCAGACAGTATGAGCAATACGGCAAGGCGAGCCAACGCAGTAGCATTCTTATTTTAATCCACTATATTCATTTTGCCGCCCACCATCCCCTTTTCCGGCCACTTGCCGCCAACTGACAAGCCAGCCGTTTTCTTGTACAATCCGCCCCTTATTTCGTCAAAATCCGTAAACAATTCTGCAACTGAGCTAAGATTTCCATGAATAGCGAAACCGGCCTTATTCAACTGTTTTCCCAACATTTTCCGATTATCTACGAATATCGCCAAATGTTTTTCTTCGGCGTGCTGGCCACCATCGGCATCGCCGCTGCCGCCACCTTTTTCGGCATGATTCTGGGGTTGTGCAATGCCCTGGTCCGCGTGATTCGAATCGAAAAAGGCAACATCGTTACCAAAGGCCTGCTGTGGCTGCTGCAACAATGCTCGCGCCTCTACGTTACCCTATTCCGCGGCACACCGATGCTGGTGCAGATTTTTATTTGGCACAACGTGTGGTCGCCCCTTTTGGTGCACCAGCAAAACGGCCTGCTGATCAGCGGCGATTTGGCTGTTTACCTGCGCCAAAACTATGCCCCGCTGGTGGCCGGTGTCTTGGCACTCTCCTTCAACTCCGGCGCCTACATCACCGAAGTGTTCCGCTCCGGCATCAAATCCATCGACCGCGGCCAAATGGAAGCCGCCCGCTCGCTCGGCTTGAGCTACGGCCAAGCCATGCGCTACATCATCCTGCCGCAAACCCTGCGCCGCATGCTCGGCCCATTGGGCAACGAATTCATTACCCTGCTCAAAGACAGCTCGCTTTTGGCCACCATCGCCGTAGCCGAGCTCACCTATGTCGCCAAGAGCGCGGCCGGCCGCTATTATGTGTATGAAGAGCCATATTACTTCATCGCCTTGGTTTACCTGATGCTTACCATGGCGCTGGCTTGGTTCTTCGCCCGCTTGGAGAAAAAATACAATACCGACGGCAACCGCTAACCGCTTGCTTCAACTAGCCAAAAGGCTACCTGAACAATCAGGTAGCCTTTTTATCATTTGCAGCGCTTACTCTGCGGGCAAAAACCGATCCACGCCATTTTCACACCACACCAGCTTCTGCTCCTGAGCAGCGGCCAGCAGGCGGTCGTTTTCCGGCAGGGCGGCGCGTTCGGCTTCGGGGTGGTAAAGATGGTAGGCCACGGCAGCGAATTTCAGGTTGGCGCGTTGGCCGCCGTTGTTGAAAAAGCGGGCGACAAATTCGCTGTCTTCACGCCCCCAGCCGACAAAATCGCTGTTGAAGCCGTTGATTTTCAGGGCGTCTTCACGAAAGAAAGCCATATTGCAGCCGCGGATGCCGTGAAAATCGTCGCGGGTTTCGCGGCACAGGATGCGCTGGGAAAGCCACGGTAGGCGGCAGGCGGAGAAGCGTTTTTCAAAACGTTTTTCCAAGCCCTTTTCATACCATTTGAGCACGCGGTAGCTGGCAGGATTGGCCAGCAGCTCGTTGGTTTTCTCCGGCGTGAGGATCACGCGGCTACCCTGCACAAACAGGCCTTTTTTCGCGGCGTGTTTGTGGTCGGCGATAAATTCGGGATGCAGCACCATATCGCCGTCGACAATCACGATATAGTCGCTGCCCGCCTGCGCCAGTGCGCGGTTGCGCGATTCGGCCAGGCGGAAGCCGTCGTCTGGCTGCCAGGCGTGCAATAGCGGCACCGGGAACTGCGTCCGATAGCGTTCGACCACGGCACGGGTATCGTCGCGCGAGCCATCGTCGGCCACAATCACTTCCTGCGGCAGCACGCGCTGCGCCAGCACCGAACGCAGCACGGCTTCCAGCGCGTCGGGGCGGTTGTACGTGGTGATGATGAGCGACACGGTGAGCCGCTGGTTGGCCTCGTGCAGCTTGATGTATTTGTAGTAGGCGCCGCTGGCGTTGGCAAAGGCAATCGTCCAGCCGTCGCCGCCGTCAAACATGCCGCGTTTCAAAATATAGTTTTTGAAAAACGCCGCCGCGCCGTGCCCTACTGCGCCGAGCACCGAAGCGCGCCGTTTGAATTGCTGCTGTGCGGCAAACAAATCGGTGTAGTGCTGCATTTTGCTGATGAGGGCGGCGGCGCCGTCAAACGAGTAATGCAGGAGCGGATGTTTTTCAGGTAGGCTCACCACGCTGCTGTCGGCCGGTTCGATTAGGGATTCGTGCACTTGGTTGTCGTTGAAGCGCACGGTTTGGCGCTGGTAGAGGCGTTTCACCCAATCCGGATACCAGCCGCAGCTTTTGATGGGGCGGCCGCGATAGTGGTTGAGGCGCGGCAGGGCGTAGATTTTGCTGCTGTCGCTCCAGTCCAGCGCTCGGATGGCTTCCACTTGCTCGGGCGGCAGGATTTCGTCGCTGTCGATATTGAGCACCCAATCGTTGCGTGCCAAACCGGCGGCCAGGTTTTTCATCGGGCCGAAGCCGATAAAGTCGTGATGATGCACGGCCACATTGGGAAAGCGGCGGGCAATGTCGAGCGTGCGGTCGGTGGAGCCGTTGTCGAGCACGATGATTTCGTCAAACACGGCCAGCGCGGCCAGGCAGGCTTCCAAGTGCCGCTCGGCGTTTTTCACCAGCATGGTGATGCTCACGGGAATAGGGGTCATAAAGCCTCCTCTATTGAATGCGATTGGATGGCAAAGGCTACCTGAAAGCGAAGCTTCAACGCAGTTAAAACAAATGAAGTGAGTTTCTGCGAAGCTAAAACAAGCAAAATGGCACTTCGCTCAAACCAAGGCTTCTGAAAACAGCCGAGCCAAGGTTTCAGGTAGCCTCTAACGCCGTTTACGGACAGGTGCAGGCGTTTGGCCGGCAGCATAAACCACAAATACGGTCGGCTGCTTGTGCAGGTCGGGCAGTTGCGGCTGCTTGCGCCACTCCCCCGCCGTCATGCTGATGATGCGCTGTTCCGGCAGGGTAAGGTTGCTGGCGGCGCACAGCAGGGTATCGGCTTGCAGCGTGGCTACGGCATCGGCCAGCAGGGCGTTGTTGCGGTAGGGGGTTTCGATGAAGATTTGGCTTTCGTTGCGGCGCTGCGAATCCTGCTCGATGGTTTTCAGGTAGCCTGCCCGCCTGGCAGAATCGGCAGGCAGATAGCCGCGAAAGGCAAACTGCTGGCCGTTGGCGCCAGAAGCCATCAGGGCAAGCATCAGGCTGGACGGCCCCACCAGCGGCCATACGACAAATCCGGCGCGATGCGCCAGCGCCACCAGCACCGCGCCGGGGTCGGCCACCGCGGGGCAACCGGCTTCACTGAGCAAACCCATACTGCGGCCTTGGCGCAGCGGTTGCAGCAAATCGGGCAATTCGACAGGCTCGGTGTGCTTGTTTAACGTGCGCAGGCTCAGCTCTTGCAGCGGAGCGTTCAAACCGAAATGGCGCAGGCAGGCGCGGGCGGTTTTCTCGCCTTCAACCACGAAATCGGTGAGGCCGGCCAGCAGCGTTTGCTCGTGCGGCAGCAGGCAGGGGGTATCCGGGCTGCCCAGCGGGGTGGGGATAAGGAATAAAGTGGGTTGCATAGTTTTGTTGCTGGTTTAGAAAAGGCTACCTGAAAGCAAAGCTTCAACGCAGTTAAAATTTGGTGGTTTTTCAGAGTTCGCCTATTCATGCAGGCTTAAAATAAATTCATCAAAAGAGTTGGCTATTCTGGCTATAAAACCATCGGCATAAACAATACACACTGAGCTATCGGCCGGGTTGAAACTAATAAATCCTGTATCGCACTGGCCAAAAGCATGCATATTTCTTACTTCATTCAGTGAAAACACATCAGGTGCATTAAAGCAGATATCTACCTCGTTGCATGCCAAATGATCGGCAATAACGGAAGGCATCAGATAATTAGGAGAATCGGAAAAATCTTGTTGGAATATAGTATTGCCATCCCATACCGAGCCAAACAAATATTCATCGTTATCTGTTTTATTGGCAGGCTGAAATTTGGCATCATCCAAGCCTTTTGGATACCGTGCTAAAAACTCTACATATGCACCGGAAAATAACTTCTCTACCTTATCCATCATGCCACTACACTCTGCAACCGATAAAGTTTCTGCCAATCCATTGAAGCTAAAATTTCAGGTAGCCTCAAGCTCACAAAACCGCCACCCCTTCAGCCTGCAAAAAATCAATCAGCCGGAAAATCGGCAGGCCGATGAGGGCATTGGGATCACTGCTGTCGATGCGTTCAATCAGTGCGCCGCCCAAACCTTCGCTTTTCGCGCCGCCGGCGCAATAAACCGCATCCGGTTCGCGCTCCAGATAACGGGCAATTTGCTGCGCGGTAAGCGGGCGCATCTTCACCGCGGTGGTGTCCACATGGCGGTGCAGGCTACCTGAAAACGTATTGAGCACACACAATGCGCTGTAAAAATGCAGCTCTTGCCCGGCGGTTTCAGCCAGCATTTGTTGTGCTTTCGCCACGTCCATCGGCTTGCCCAACTGCCGCCCGTTGCAGCAGGCCACTTGGTCGGCTCCGATAATCAAATGCCGCGGGAAACGCACGGCCAGTGCGCGGGCTTTGGCTTCGGCCAAGCGTTGGGCAGTTTGGCGGGGTGTTTCTCCGGGCAGCGGCGTTTCATCGCAATCAGGCGCGGCAGTGGTAAATTGCAGGCCTAGTTTGGCCAGCTGCTGCTGTCGAAATAGCGAAGAAGAAGCGAGGACAATCGGCAGGACTGTGTTCATAAACCGTATTAAAATATTGACGTTTCAGGCGGCTGATTATATCATGACGCGTTTATGTCAGACCCTATTTTGATTGATCCGAAAGCGCTGGCCGAGCAGGCGCAGCATCTGGCCGGCCAAATTCGGCTGAGCGAGATGGACGAGCGCGTAAGCCGGCACGAGTTTTTGGCCGAACGGCAAACGCCGGTGTCTTTTGCCTTACAGGGCGGCTGCGATAAACGGCGACGCCTGTATTTGGACTTGTCGGTTTCAGCGCAGTTGTCGTTGGTTTGCCAACGCTGCATGCAGCCGCTGCCCTTTGCTTTAAACGAACAGGCACGTATCGTTTTGTTCGACAGTGAAGAAGCGCTGGATGAAGCCATGGCGGCCGAAGAAGAGCTCGAAGGCATGTTGCCGGAAGCACAGTTGGATGCAGGCACGCTGGTGGAAGAGCAGATTTTGATGGCGCTGCCGTATGCACCCTGCCACGAAAGCTGTCATTCCGATCAGCTCGATGCCGTCAATCAAGATCGCCCCAATCCGTTTGCTGCTTTGGCGGCGTTGAAAAGTGGTCGTTAATTATTTTATTCAGGTTTATCCTCAGGAGTTTGCAACATGGCTGTTCAACAAAACAAAAAATCCCCCTCTCGCCGCGGCATGCACCGCGCCCACGACGCGCTGACTGCTCCCGCTCTGTCTGTAGACAGCGCCACCGGTGAAGTACACCGCCCGCACCACATTTCCGCCAACGGCATGTACCGTGGCCGTAAAGTGGTGAAGGCCAAAGACGAGTAAATCAGCCATAGGCCGATTCCAAGCCAGCAGATTGCCCTTAGCAATTACTGGCTTTTTTGCATTGCAAACATAGGGCAGCCAATCAAGCTGAAGTTTCAGGTAGCCTGAAACGGCTCCAGCCTTGCCGATGAGTTGCCCTCCATTCAGCAGCTGTTTACAATCTGCCGTTACGCAGACGCCTCAACAACGACAGCCCGCGCTGCGCCGACCCAACAAAGGATTGAAAATGTCGGAAAAAATTTGGTATACCTACGACGAAATTCATCAAGCCATCCGCCAGTTGGCACAAAAAATCCAAGCGTCCGGCACCTGCTACGATGCGATGATCGCCATCGGCGGCGGCGGTTTTATCCCCGCGCGGATACTGCGCAGCTTCCTCAATATTCCGATCTACGCCATCACCACCGCCTATTACTGCAACGACCAGGGCCACACCACTCGTGATTCCGTGCAGAAAGTCCAATGGCTCGACCCCATGCCGGAGAGCCTGAAAGGCAAACACGTTTTGGTGGTAGACGAAGTGGACGACAGCCGCGTTACCCTGCAATTCTGCCTCGAACAGCTGCAACAAGAAGACTTTGCCTCATTAGGCGTGGCTGTATTGCACGAAAAAATCAAAGCAAAAAAAGGCATCCTCCCGCCAGATATCGCCTATTTCAGTAGTCTGGTTACGCCCGATTGGTGGATCAACTACCCCTGGGATGCCGACGACATCACCGAACACAACGCACTGGCCGCCCAAAAACCGCAACTGCCCTAAGGGCTACCTGAAACCATCCGTCCGCCGCTACTCCATTCTATTTTTCAGGTAGCCTCATGGCACGGCAACGGAACACAACGGAAACGCAGAATCAAATGATTACTTTAGCCATAGACGCCATGGGTGGCGATGCCGGCCTTACAGTTACCATTCCGGCAGCCTTGGCCTTCCTACAAGAAAAAACCGATGTCAAACTCATTCTGGTAGGCGATGAAGAAGCCGTCCGCAGCGCACTGGGCGAACACGCTTCACACGAGCGGCTGCAAATCATACATGCCAGCGAAGTGGTGGGCATGGACGAAGCCCCACAGTCGGCCTTGAAAAACAAAAAAAACTCCTCCATGCGCGTGGCCATCAGCCAGGTGAAAGAAGGGGCAGCGCAGGCCGCCGTATCGGCTGGCAATACTGGTGCCCTCATGGCTACCGCCCGCTTCGTGCTCAAAACCCTACCCGGCATCGATCGGCCGGCGATTGCCAAATTTATGCCCTCCAAAGGCGGCGGTCTCGCCCTGATGCTGGATTTGGGTGCCAACGTGGATTGCTCTGCCGCCCAGCTGCTGCAATTTGCCGTGATGGGTGGCGAGCTGTTCGGCGCCATGTATCCGCGCAACAGCCAACCGCGTATCGGCCTGCTGAATGTCGGCACTGAAGACATCAAAGGCGGTAGCGTAATTAAAGAAGCACACCACCTGTTGCAACAAAGCCCGCTGAATTTTGTCGGCAATGTGGAAGGCAACGCCGTGTTCAGTGGCGAAGTCGACGTTGTGGTGGCCGACGGCTTTACCGGCAATGCCGTACTAAAAGCCATTGAAGGAGCGGTTAAATTCATTGGCGGCATTATCCGCGAAGAGTTCAGCCGCAACTGGCTGAACAAACTGGCCGCCCTGCTGGCACTGCCCACCCTGCGCGGCTTCAAAAATCGCCTCGACCCGCGCAAGTTTAACGGCGCCATCTTCCTCGGCCTGCGCGGTATCGTAATCAAAAGCCACGGCGGCGCAGACGTAGAAGCCTTCAAATACGCCCTGCTCGAGGCCTACCACGAAGTCGAATCCGGCTCCATGGCCAAAATCGAACAAGGCATCGCCACCCAAATGGCACGCCTGACTGCCGCGGCAGAACAAACCCAAACCGTAACTAACCCCGCAGAATAAGCCCCGACCATCCCACAACCGAAAGGACGGCACAGCATGAATTGGCAACAACCTTGGATTATTGGTAACTGGAAAATGAACGGCCGCCGCAGCTCAACAGCAGCATTTGCCCAAGCTTGGACGACACAAAGGCTACCTGAAAACGTCTGTACCGGCATTGCCGCCCCCCTGCCCTATCTACTCGATTTAAAACAAGCTGCGCCCGCTCTGCCAGTCGGCGCGCAAGATGTGAGCCGCTTCGATAAAGACGGCGCGTTCACCGGCGAAACTTCCGCTGCCATGCTGGCCGACCTTGGTGCACAATTCGTTCTGCTCGGTCACTCTGAACGCCGCCAATATTTCGGCGAAAACAACGAAACCCTCTCCGTCAAATTAGACAATGCCTTGGCAGCCGGCCTCACCCCGATTCTGTGTGTAGGCGAAACCCTAGCCCAACGCCAAGCTGCGCAGGAGCAAGCTGTAGTGGCCGAACAACTCTCCGTATTGCGCGGCAAAGCCATGCCTCACATTGCCGTTGCCTACGAACCGGTATGGGCCATCGGTACCGGGCAAGTGGCTTCCCCCGAACAAATTGCCGATATGCACGCTTTTATTTACGCAGAACTCTTGTCTTTCGCCAACAAGAGTGCTAATATCCGCGCTCTTTACGGCGGCAGTGTCAATGCACAAAATGCACAAACCATCCTGACCCTGCCAAATGTAGACGGTGCCTTAGTCGGTGGAGCATCCTTGCAGGCCGACAGTTTTGCCGCCATCGTTCAAGCCGCAGCAAAACAATAAATAGCGAAACAAACATGGAAGCTTTCAAAACCCTTATTATGATTATCGGTGGCTTTGCCTCGATTGCTGTCATTGGTCTGGTACTGATGCAGCAGGGCAAGGGTGCTGATGCCGGTGCCGCTTTTGGCACTGGTAGTGCGCAAGGCGTATTCGGTTCTGCCGGCAGCGCCAACTTCCTCAGCCGCAGCACCGCTATCGCCGCCACTGTATTTTTCTGCTGCTGCTTAGCACTCAGCATCATTTCATCCAAGCAGGGCAGCGGTAACAAACTGGGTTTGGATACACCTGCTGCTGCACAGCATCACGCTCCGGCCGATTCGCAACCCGCAGCAGCCAGCCAACCGGTTATTCCGGAGTAAAAACAAATTTTGATTTTTCAGCCGACATGGTGGAATTGGTAGACACGCTATCTTGAGGGGGTAGTGACCGTAGGTCGTATGAGTTCAAGTCTCATTGTCGGCACCATCAAATAGAAACAGCCCAATTTTTCGGGCTGTTTTTTTACGTCTAATACCATCCAATGCAATCAGCCAAATTCAAAACAGGCAAGGATTTCAGGCTGATTCAAGTTATCCTTTCTCTTTCCTTGCTAAGCTAATCCCGTCTAATGCCGTCTAATTGAATTGCCCCTTTTATGGGGGTATGATTGGGGGTATCCAGAAAATACCCTCAAAAATATACCCCCAGAATGCCCCTGAACGACCGCCAAATCAAGAACGCGAAACCTACCGGCACAGGAAAGAAAGCCAAGCTGTTTGACAGTGGTGGCCTGTATCTGGAAATTACCCCGGCAGGCGGCAAAATCTTCCGCCTGAAATACCGTATAGACAGCAAGGAAAAAACGCTGACTATCGGCAAGTATCCTGCCGTTTCGCTTTCAGAAGCACGGCAGGCTGCCGAAAATGCCCGCCGTCTGCTGTCAGACGGGCAAGACCCCGCCGCCGCCAAGCAACAGGAAAAGCAAGAGCGAAAAGCCGCCGCCCTAAATACCTTTGAAGCCCTTGCCCGCCGTTGGCATGCCGACAACCTGCACCGCTGGCAGCCCGTTCACGCCGAACGCATCCTTGCCGATATGCAAAAAGACGTGTTTCCCCATATTGGGCAAATACCGCTGGCCGAAGTAAGCGTTTCCGACGTGAAAAATGTTCTTGCCGCCATTGTGGCACGCGGCGCCAATGTAACCGCCGAGAAAGTGCGGCAACGGATAGGCGCGGTGTACACCTATGCCGCCATGTTGGAGATAACCGACCGCAACCCCGCCGTACCATTACGCGGCCACTTCGAGAAAAAGACCACCCGCCACATGCCCGCCCTGCCCCGCGAAGAACTGGCCGAGTTTTACCGCCGCCTGATACTGGCCGATATTGAACCGGCAAACAAAATTGCCTTGCTGCTAACTATGCTGGTGTTTGTACGCAATACCGAACTACGCGGCGGGCAATGGGTGGAAGTGGACTTTTCAGCGGCGCAATGGATTATTCCCGCCGAGCGCATGAAGATGAAACGCAGCCATACTGTGCCGCTTTCCGATTGGGCGCTGGAGCTACTGCGGGAACTGCACGACTTAACCGGCAATACTCCCTATCTATTTCCCAGCCGCACCAAAACCACCGGCTTTATCAGCGATGCCACCCTAACCCGCATCATTGAGCGCCTAGGCTACAAAGGCATAGCCACCCCGCACGGCTTCCGCAGCTTGGCAAGCAGCATCCTGAACGAACAAGGCTACAACCCAGATGCCATAGAACGCCAGTTAGCGCATGAAGAAAGCAACCGGATTAGAGCCGCCTACAACCGGGCGGAGTATCTGGCCGAGCGGCGGGAGATGATGCAATGGTATTCAGACTATCTGCGGGAGCGATACCGCCAAGCCCAAGCCTTGATTGCAACAGATGGGGCTACCTGAAAACCAGACACCAGCAGGCGGGCTGGTGTTTTATTTCGCTTCGCATTATCCAACAACAGCTAACGAGGTATCAAACCATGCAACAAAGCATCATCCGCCCCAAACAAGCCGCCGCCCTGTTCGGCGTTTCCCTCTCCACCCTTTGGAACTGGAACAACCCCAAGCACCGGCTATACCGCCCCGACTTTCCCAAACCCTTCAAAGTTTCCGCCAATACCACCGGCTGGCTGCAATCCGAGATTGACGGCTACATCTGCAAGCTGGCCGAGAACCGCTAGGGAGGCAGGCCATGCAAAACAAAAACCGCCCGAACGCCAAGCATCCGAACGGCCAAACAAAGGGAATTACCACTACCCGCCATTCTACCATCCCTACGCAAAACCAGCGCATCCTCTCCGCCCTGCAGAGCGGGCAAAGCCTGACCGCCTACGATATGCACCAAATGGGCATCATGGGCTGCAACGCCCGCATCTGCGAGCTTCGGCAGGCAGGACACAATATCGTCTGCACCATGGAGCGCGTGCGAAACCAGTTCGGCCAAACCGTGTAGAGAGGCCGCTATTCGCTGGTGTTGGGAGGCAGGGCATGAAAGCAAATCAACTTGCCACCACCTGCCAAGGCGTAGCCGTAACCATTACCGCCAAATACGGAATGCGGGCAGACAGCCGAAATATCGCCGAATTGTTGGGCATCAAGCACCGCAGTTTTATGAAAACCATCGACCGCTATCAGGAGAAATTGGCTGAAGTGGAGCAACGCACCAACCCTTCCAACCCGTTTTACCACGTGAGATTTGAAATCGCACGTGGCAAGAGGGAGCAGGGAGGGGGAACGCCGGAGCGCTATGCGTTATTAACCGAAACGCAATGCTATTTCATTGGCACATTGTCCAAAAATACGGCGCGGGTAGTGGATTTCAAAGCCCGCCTAGTTATTGCCTTTGCACAAGCGCAAAAGTTGCAAAGCGTACATGACAACGAATACAGCCCTTTTCGTCATTTACTGGAAACCAACCCGAGCAAGCAGGCCGCCGTTTATCAGAAATTCGCCGCTGCCCTGAAAGCCTAGGCAGCATCCCGAAAAGGAGCAG
>CAUUTP010000033.1:0-18741 GCA_963548155.1 uncultured Eikenella sp. | reverse complement strand
GGAATGAGAGGATTCGAACCTCCGACCCCTTCGTCCCGAACGAAGTGCGCTACCAGACTGCGCTACATTCCGAAAGAAGGCGCATTATAAGCCCGGGAGCGGCGTTTAGCAAGTATCATCTCAACACTTTTCGCCCAAGCCCGCCCGCTTCCCGGCGCGCGCCGCCTGCACCTGCGCGGCAAAATACAGCGCTGCCGCCGCGCCGGCCACGTCTGCTGCCGCATCACGCCAATCGACCTGCCGCGATGCCGTGAGCGCGCCCTGCGCCCACTCGCTGCCCGCAGCCAACACCAGCGCCGCCAGCAGCAAAGTTTGCCACGGCACAGGCTGCCGCCGCAGCAAAAACACTTTAGCCAGCAGCCAAAACTGGCCGAAAAACAAAGCCGCGTGCACCACTTTATCGAAATGGGCAAACGGCAGCGGCGCGTTGCTGCCCTGATGCAGCAGCAAGGCATACATCATGCCCGCAAACCACAAAACGCTCAGCCACAGCCAGCGGTTCACGCCCCATGCTCCTCAAGCCAGTCGGCACACATCATCGCCAGCCGCACAAACCGACCGCCGCGCTCATCCAGCACCGCCTGCCACTGCGCCACTTCCTCTGCCGAAGGCGCTTCGTCCAAGCTGCTTTCGTTGAGCCAAAAATCCAGCGTTTCCGCCGCCGCACCCACGGTTTCGGTGCGGAAAAATTCCAAGAGTTCAGACATCTCACTCTCCCACGGTTTGATGGTTGATGCGACGGATTGTACTTGCCTTTCATCCTGCACGCCATCGGGTTTCAGGTAGCCTTTATCGCGCAACAGGCTACCTGAAAGTTTATAGCCGTCTCCATGAAGAATATGGCGTTGTCTTATTTTGATTTTGGAACACCTATGCCTTCTCTGCCCTATTCCATATTTTTCAGGTAGCCTCCACTCCCGCCCAAGCCCTCCCATAATCTTCTATAATACCCGCTTCTTTCCAGCCGCCACCGCCATGCTCACCGATTTAGAAAAAGACGCCATCCGCCGCCACTACCAAGCCATCAGCGAAAACCTGCCCCATTTCCGCCCGCGCAAAGCGCAGCGCGAAATGCTGGCCGCCGTGGCCAACACCCTGTCGCGCACGCTGGAAAAAGCCGACGGCGAAGAGCCGCCCAAGCGCGAGGGCGAGAGCATTGCCGTGATTGAAGGCCCCACCGGCGTGGGCAAAAGCCTGGCCTATCTTTTAGCCGGCGGCATCATGGCGCAAACGCGCGGCAAGCGGCTGGTGGTATCCAGCGCCACCGTGGCCCTGCAAGAGCAGCTGGTAGGGCGCGATTTGCCGTTTTTGGTGGAAAAAAGCGGGCTCGAGCTCACCTTTGCCCTGGCCAAAGGGCGCGGCCGCTATCTCTGCCCCTACAAACTCTACCAGCTTACCCAAAGCCAGGCGCAGCAAAGCCTGGCCGGCTTCGATACCCCGCAAATCCTGTGGGACAGCAAGCCCAAGCCCGAAGAAATCCAAACCCTGCGCGAGCTGGCCGATGCCTTCGCCGAACGCCGCTTCAACGGCGACCGCGACACCTGGCCGGAAAAAATCGACGACACGCTCTGGCTCAAAGTAAACAACGACAACTACGGCTGCCTCAAAGCCGCCTGCCCCAACCGCCCCGAATGCCCCTTCTACCTTGCCCGAGACACGCTCGAAACCGTGGATGTGGTGGTGAGCAACCACGATTTGCTCATGGTGGATATCGGCATGGGCGGCGGCGTGATTCTGCCCGCGCCCGAACACAGCTTCTACTGCATCGACGAAGCGCACCACCTGCCCAAAAAAGCGCTCAACCAGTTTGCCGCCGAGCATTCATTGAACCAAGCCGTGTGGGCGCTGGAAAAACTGCCACAAATCACCGACAAAATCGCCGCCGTAACGGACAAAGCCGAGCTGGCCAACTTGGCCGACGAAGCCGCTGCCTCCCTACTCGACAGCCTCTACGAATGGCAGTTCCACCTCGGCGCCACCCCCGAGCTCGCCTACAACGACAGCGGTCGTGATCCGCAATGGCTGTGGCAAGACGGCCAAATCCCAGAAGAGCTCGCCCTACTCGTATCCAACACCGCCGCCGCCGCGCAAAGCCTCTACAAACACGCCAACAGCCTTAACGACGCCCTCGCCACCGCCCGCCGCGAAAAAGACAGCGACAGCGCCCAAATCGACCGCCTCAGCAGCGAGTTCGGCATATTCCGCGCCCGCATCGAGCAAATCAGCGCCGTGTGGGACTTGCTCGCCACCGAGCCCGTTGGCGACGCCCCGCCGCTGGCCAAATGGATCGAATGCAGCCACAACAGCGACAAAACCGACTACTCCTTCCACGCCTCCCCCGTGAGTGCCGCCGCCATGCTCGCCGCCGGCCTGTGGCGCCGCGCCGCCGGTGCCATCCTCACCTCCGCCACCCTGCAATCGCTCGGCAGCTTCCAACACCTATTACAGCAAACCGGCCTGCAATGGCTGCCCGAAACCACCACCCTCGCGCTGGAAAGCCCCTTCAACTTCCCCGCCCAAGGCGAGCTCTACATCCCGCCCGTGGCCGCCAGCCCCAAGCAGGCCGAAGCCCACACCGCCGAAATCGCCGAATGGCTGCCCAAGCTCATCAGCCCCGAAGAAGCCGTCGGCACCCTTGTTTTATTCTCCTCGCGCAAACAAATGCAAGACGTGGCCTTAAGGCTACCTGAAAGCCACCTACCCTTATTGCTCATCCAAGGCGACCTGCCCAAAGCCATTCTGCTCGAACGCCACCGCCACGCCATCGCCGAGGGCCGCGCCAGCATCCTGTTCGGGCTCGACAGCTTCGCCGAAGGCCTCGACCTGCCCGGCAGCGACTGCGCCCACGTCATCATCGCCAAACTGCCCTTCACCATGCCCGACCATCCCATCGAAAAAACCCGCAGCCGCTGGATAGAGCAGCGCGGCGGCAACCCCTTCATGGAAATCACCGTGCCCGAAGCCGGCATCAAACTCACCCAAGCCGTGGGCCGCCTCATCCGCACCGAACACGACTACGGCCGCATCACCATCCTCGACAACCGCATCCTCACCGCCCGCTACGGCAAACAACTCCTCGCCTGCCTGCCACCGTTCAAACGTATTGGCTGAACACGGAGCAAAGAGCTACCTGAAATGTTTAACCTTGCAGCAACCTGCAAGGCTAAACATTTCAACTTTATTGAAGCCATACTTTCAGGTAGCCTTACCGAACAACCGGCTGGCTGAAACCCGGCTCACGAGTAAAAAGCAGTAAAACCCGCCGTCTGTTTGCGCCTGCCGCTTCATTGCCCCGCCGCTTTCAGGTAGCCTTAGGCCATTCCGAATTATCCAAACCGACATCAAGCATGAAAAAAATCGTATATCAACATAGTCTCCCCCTCCTCACTGCCGGCCTGCTCGCCGCCTGCTCCAGCCAAACCGAAACCCCGGTCGAGCCCATCAACACCGACAGCAGTGCCGCCGTCCAACTGCCCGGCGGCCGCCGCAGCGATTCTGAAGACAAAGTGCTGGCCGATTACCAGCTTTTCCAGTCCGCCCAAGCCGCGCTCAAACAGGGTGATGCCAGCCAGGCCGCCCAATTCCTCGCCCAAGCCCAGCCCAGCGCTATGGCCAACAGCCTGCGCAACCAGTGGCTCAAACAGCTTGGCCGTAACGGCCAATGGCAAGAGTTCGTTCGGCAATACGGCTACCTGAAACCTGCCGACCGCGATAAAGAAACCCGCTGCTATGCCGCACTGGCCGGGCAGGAAAATCAAAATGCCGCCCAAGAAGTGCTGGCCGAACTCGGCCGCCAGCCCGAAGGCTGCAACCGCCTGATCGAACAGCTCGCCACTCAAGGCAGATTGCCGGCCGATGCTGCTTGGCGGCGTGTGCGCGGCTTGCTGGCCAACAACCAAATCAGCGATGCCCGCCGCTTGGCCTCTGCCTTGGGCTCTCCCTTACCCGAGCCGCTCACCAGCGCCACGCCCGACAGCCAAGGCGGCCGCGAAGCCCTGTTGCACAGCGTAATCGGCCAAAATGCCCGCAAACAGGCCGATGCCGCCCAACGCCTGCAAAGCCTCTCCTCCAGCCTCAGCCCGGCTCAAACCGGCTTTGCCTGGGCCGTGCTCGGCCACCACTACGCGTTGAACCAACGCTTCCCCGCCGCGCTCGACGCTTTCAACCGCGCCGACCGCAACCAGTTTGGTAAAGAACACTGGGAATGGTATGCCCGCAGCGCCCTGCGCCTCGGCCGCTGGAACGAGCTGCAAAACATCATCGCCGCCATGCCCGATACCCTACGTGCCGACCCCACCTGGCAATATTGGCTTGCCCGCAGCTTGGCCGCCAGCGGTGATTCCACCCGAGCCCAGCAGTACTATCGCCAAGCCGCAGCCTCCGGCCGCAACTTCTATGCCCTGCTCGCCACCGAAGCCCTCGGCGGTAACGTGGACACCCGCAACACCGCCGCCGAGCCCGGCAGCAGCCAAACCGGACAAGTGGCCGCCGATGGTGCGGTTTCCCGCGCACTCAACTTATTCCGCGCCTCCCAGCGCAGCGGCGATTGGGACATGCGTAAGCAAGCCCAGGCCGAGTGGCGCTATGCCGTGGACAGCTTCAACGAACCCGCCCTGCTCGCCGCCGCCAAGCTCGCCCACGATGCCGGCTTCTACGAGATGGGCATTTATGCCGCCGACAAAACCCACAGCCAAATCAACTACAACCTGCGTTATATCTCCCCCTTCCGCGACAGCGTGAGCCGCTACGCCGCCCAAGCCAATATCGACCCTGCCTGGGCATACGGCATCATCCGCCAAGAAAGCCGCTTCATGATTGGCGTGCGCTCCCGCGTGGGCGCCGCCGGCCTGATGCAGGTGATGCCCGCCACCGCCCGCGAAATTGCCGGCAAAATCGGCATGGATCCGGCCGAATTGCACACCATCGAAGGCAACATCCGCATGGGCACTTGGTATCTGGGTGATGTCCGCAACCGGCTGGGCAACGAAGTGCTCGCCACCGCCGGCTACAACGCCGGTCCCGGCCGTGCCCGCAACTGGCAAGCCTCCTCAGCGCTCGAAGGCGCAGTGTATGCCGAAACCATTCCGTTCGACGAAACCCGCGACTACGTCAAACGCGTGATGACCAACGCCACCTATTACGCCAGCCTGTTTAACGAGCCGCGCACCTCCCTCACCCGCCGCATGGGCACCATTCCAGCACGGTGATGAAGGCTAACTCAACTTCGTTTCAACCTATTTGGTAGGTAAAAGGCTACCTGAAAAGTTTCAGGTAGCCTTTTTGCCGATATAAATCCAGAGTTTGCTGTTTTTTGCGTAGGCGCTCAATATGAGTGCACACGATTTATCTGCCTATTATATGGCGCACTGTTTCGTGCAATACCCATACCGCCACATTATTTCTTTTGTACAAGTGCCTGGCTGGCTTAAGCACCTATTTTTCAGGTAGCCTTAGCTGCGTGAAAAGCTGCCTATCATCCACCACCCGCCCATCTTAAAGAAAGGCTACCTGAAAGTGCCGCTCGTTTCCCTTCACGACTACCTCCGCCCCTGGAAGCTGTTTTCGCTTGCCTGCGGCATCGCCATTCTTATTGCCGACTCCTACCTCCAACCCGCGCCCGACTGGGATATTCCCATCTGTTTTCTAATGGCCTTCAGCACCTACCTGTTCGCTCCCATCAGCTCGCGCACGTTGGCGCGCTGGCAGTGGAAATACTTGCCGCTGGCCTTGTTTGGCATGTGGTTCTCCGTCGACGGCATCTACTGGCTGTATTGGGCATGGCGCGATCCGGTAGCCCTCGAAATGATGCGCAGCGGCAATGCCCCCGCATCCGCCTACCTGTATGCCCTATGCGCCATGATTTGGCTACACGACGGCACCCTGCGCGAAATATTGCGTTTGAAGAAGTAAAGCATATAGGCTACTTGAAACCCGCCCGGCAAAAAGCCCCGCAAAAAGCGGGGCTTGGATTGGTGCCGGTAAAGGGAGTTGAACCCCCGACCTTCGCATTACGAATGCGCTGCTCTACCAACTGAGCTATACCGGCCAGATTCGGCAATTAGGCGCGTTTGCGGAATTCGCCGGTGCGGGAGTCGATTTCCACTTTGTCGCCGTTTTCAATGTAGGCCATCACTTGGATTTCGGTACCGCCCACGAGGCGTGCGGGTTTCATCACTTTGCCGGAAGTGTCGCCTTTAACGGCGGGCTCGGTGTATTCCACTTCGCGCACGATGATGGTGGGCAGCTCAACAGAAATCGGGTTGCCTTCGTAGAAGGTTACTTCGCACACGTCTTCCATGCCGTCTACGATGAATTTCAGGTTATCGCCGATGTTTTCGCCTTCAACTTCGTATTGGTTGAACTCTTCGTCCATGAATACATACATCGGGTCGGCGAAATAGCTGTAGGTGCATTGTTTGCGGTCGAGCTGGATAACGTCGAACTTGTCATCGGCTTTCACGATGGTTTCGCTGTTTGCGCCGGTGAGCAGGTTTTTCAGCTTCATGCTCACTTTAGCGGAGGAGCGGCCGCCTTTGATGTATTCGGTTTTCTGTACCACCATCGGCTCGCTGCCCACCATGAATACGTTGCCGGCGCGCAATTCTTGTGCGGTTTTCATAATTTATATCTCTTTCAGTCTAATCAGGGAAAAACGGAAAACGCGGCATTTTAGCGCAAACGGTTTTGACTGTCCAAAGTAAAGGCTACCTGAAATTTTCAGGTAGCCTTTCGCGCTACTTATTCGTAATAACGCCCCAAGTCCAACAAATCGCCCAACAGCGACCAATCCCCTGCCACAGCCGCTTCTTCCCCCAAACTGTCTTCCAACCCCTGCGCGCCGCATTCCAAAAGGGTGAGTGGGTCGAAGTTGTACCAGCTATAGCCGGTTTCGGAGGTGATGCCGTAGTGGCGCAATTCGTTTTGCAGCTCTTGGCCACGCATGCGGTGCAACTCGGCTACCTGAAAAATAATCACGACACAGGCGTATTGCCACGGATCGCTTGTTTTCAGCCCCTCATCGGGCATCTGGCGGATGAGCAGCCATTGTTCGTTAAACGGGGCAGGCGCGGCAGTAAAGGCTTCTTGCAGCAGGCTGAGGCAGAGGGTGGGCGTGCAAACGGCATCCTGTTGGCTTTGCAACAGGGCATAGAGCGCCAGGAGATAGTCTTCGAGATTACGGTTGGCGAATGATTGGCGGAGGTTTTCGATGTGGATGGAGAATTCACTATAGTTCATAGTATGAGCATGGGTTGTAGCACTAAAACAAAGCGGCAACAGGCATCCGCCCATCGCCGCCCTGCCCGATTGAAAACCAACAACTCAACCACGCTGCTGTTCCGGCGGCAGCTGTTCGCTGGTGCGGCCGAAACGGCGTTCGCGCACCCGGAAGGAAGAAATGGCACGGTCGAACTCGGCAGCGTCGAAATCCGGCCACAGCGCGTCGGTGAAATAAAACTCGGCATAGGCCATTTGCCAAAGCATGAAGTTGCTGATGCGGGTTTCGCCGCCGGTGCGGATAAACAGGTCGGGCTCGGGGGCTTCGGCCAAGGAAAGGCGCTGGGAGAGGTCGTCTTCGGTGATTTCGCTTTTGCCTTCGGCAATCAGCCGGTTGGCAGCTTGCAGGATATCCCAGCGGCCGCCGTAATCGGCAGCCACGGTGAGCGTGAGGCCGGTGTTGTCGGCGGTGAGCCGTTCGGCGGCTTCGATGCCTTCCACAATCGCGGCGGGGAAGCGGCTTCGGTTGCCGATTACTTTGAGCCGCAGGTTGTTTTGGTGCATTTTGGCCACCTTCCCGTCTAGCGCCTGCAAAAACAGCTTCATCAAAAAGGAAACTTCGTCTTCGGGGCGGCGCCAGTTTTCGGTGGAAAAGGCGAATACGGTGAGGTATTCCACGCCGAGCTCGGCGCAGCGGGCGGCTAGGTTTTCCAGGGCGGTGAGGCCGCGTTTGTGCCCCATCACGCGCGGCAGCAGGCGTTTTTTCGCCCAGCGGCCGTTGCCGTCCATAATCACGCAGACATGGCGCGGGATGTTGGTGCGTTCGGGGATGGTTTGGGTGCTGCTGCTCATATGCTTTTCCTCGGGCTGGGCGGGTTTCAGGTAGCCTGAGGCGGCACGGGCCAATATATCAGCCCGTGCCGCCGTATCGCTCGGATGGTTTACACCACCATCAAATCTTCTTCTTTGTGCTCCAGCAGTTTATCCACTTCGGCGATGTATTTGTCGGTGAGCTTCTGGATCTGCTCTTCGCCGCGGCGGGCATCGTCTTCCGACACTTCTTTGTCTTTCAGCAATTTTTTGATGTGATCGTTGGCATCGCGGCGCACATTGCGAATAGACACGCGGCCGTCTTCGGCTTCGCCGCGCACTACTTTAATCAGGTCTTTGCGGCGCTCTTCGGTGAGCATCGGCATCGGCACGCGGATAAGGTCGCCCATAGAAGCGGGGTTCAGGCCGAGGTTGGAATCGCGGATGGCTTTTTCCACGGCGGCGGCCATATTGCCCTCATAGGGCTTCACGCTGATGGTGCGCGCGTCGAGCAGGGTTACGTTGGCCACCTGGCTCACCGGCACCATGCTGCCGTAGTATTCCACTTCCACCTGGTCGAGCAGGCCGGTGTGGGCGCGGCCGGTGCGCACTTTGGCTAAGTTTTCGCGCAGCACTTCCACCGAACGCTGCATCTTGGTTTCGGCTGAGGTTTGGATTTCTTTGATCATAGGGTTTCCTTAATTGAGATGTTTTCAGGTAGCCTTCCGGCTGCCACGGCAATAGTGCATAACGAGCGGGATACTACCTTGCTTTGCCCGCTGCGGCAAGGTTTTCCGGCCGCCGGGCACGCCGCCACCATAAACCGCGCATCCGCCGTCTCTCCAGCCTGATAAACCACATCATGATGATGCCGATTTCCCATATCCTATCTTCAGCCCGCTAAATTTTCAGGTAGCCTTGAATCTGCGCACACTACTTTCCTATCAAGCCAGCATTTGCTAAATTCCACAGCAGTAAATTATGCCATATTCCCAGCCTCACTATATAAAAGGCTACCTGAACCCACGAGGATAACCCCATGCACCGCCTCATCCTGCTCTCCGCCCTCCTCCTCACCGCCTGCCCTCTGCCCTATTGCCCCGTGCGCCCCATCCCGCCCAATGCACCCAAACTCCACACCAAAGCCCCGAGCAGCACTGCTTTTGCCCGCGAAAAACAATCCGAATCCAAGCTCCCCGATGGCGACACCATGCGTATCGGCAGCGAATGCATCACCGTCCACAACCGTACCCTCACCCTTCACCCCTGCCGTAACATGCCCAACCAATATTTCGAACGTATAGTCCGCAACGGCACCATCCGCCAAAATGGCCAATGCCTTACCCAAACCGGCAGCAACATCACCCTCGAATCCTGCACCGGCAAGCGCAATCAAGAATGGTATAGCGACGGCAAGCGCCTGTGCAGCCGCAGCGCCAATGCCCAATGCTGGAGCGTCAGCCGGCACGGCGTGCGCCTGCAAACCCGCAACGACTCGCCCGAACAAGAAGTGCTGCGCTAACGCCGCAACGGGCAAACGCATAATGAAGGCTACCTGAAAGGTTTCAGGTAGCCTTCTTCTAGGTATTAAAATAAAAAATCAATCGAAAAGCAATTTTTAATTGGATAAATAAAACACTCAGCACTACAATAGCCGTCAATCAAGCAACAAATCTTTTCCCCACTGTATTTAATTAAGGAGCCATCATGAGCATCAACATCGGTATCAACGAAACCCAACGTCAAACCATTGCCCAAGGCCTGTCTAAAGTGCTGGCCGACACCTACACCCTTTATCTGAAAACCCACAACTACCACTGGAACGTGGAAGGTCCGATGTTCCACAGCCTGCACACCATGTTTGAAGAGCAATACAACGAGCTGGCGCTGGCCGTGGACGAAATTGCCGAACGCATCCGCGCGCTGGGCTTCAAAGCACCGGGTTCCTACAGCGAATTCGCCAAACTCACTTCTATCCCCGACGGCCAAAGCAGCAACGATGCTCCTACTATGATTCGCGAGCTAGTGGAAGGCCAGGAAACCGTGATCCGCACCTGCCGCGAGCTGTTCCCCGCTGTGGACGAAGCCAACGACGAACCCACCGCCGACCTGCTCACCACCCGTATGCAAACCCATGAAAAAACTGCCTGGATGCTGCGCGTGTTGCTGCAAAAATAAGCAGGTTTGTTCAATACACCAACGCCCGTTATGGCAACGGGCGTTTTTTTTGCGGCGCGAAAAGCTGGCCGGAGCAAGATTGCCAGAGGAGGTTGAACTTCTGCGGAAACCAACTTCGGGTTGGGCAGATTTTGTGTTGGTGTTTTTCAGGTAGCCTCTCCCCCTGCAACAGGCTACCTGAAACTCAAAACATCAGGCCGCTTCCCTTTGTTGAGAAGCGGCCTGCAATCTTGCCAATTCAATCAAATATGCACCAAAGTGCCTTCGTCTTCGCCAAGAACCACCCGTTTGAGCGCGCCTTCTTTGGCAATGCCGAACACCACGATGTTCAACTTGCGCTCGCGGCACAGCGCCAGGGCGGTGGCATCCATCACTTTCAGGTTTTTCACGATGGCTTCGTCAAACGTGATGTCTTGATAGCGCGTGGCCGAAGCGTCTTTTTTCGGGTCGGCGGTGTACACGCCGTCCACATTGGTGGCCTTGAGCATGATGTCGCAGTTCATTTCCGCACCGCGCAGCGCGGCGGCGGTGTCGGTGGTGAAGAAGGGATTGCCCGTACCGGCGGCAAAAATCACCACTTTGCCTTCTTCCAAATATTGAATGGCTTTGGGGCGGGCATAGGTTTCGGCAATCTGCTGCATGGAAAGCGCCGATTGCACGCGCGCGGGCTGGCCGAGGCTTTCAAACGCATCTTTCAAGGCCAGGGCATTCATCACCGTGGCGAGCATGCCCATGTAGTCGGCAGTGGCGCGATCCATATCGCTGGCCTGCGCAGCCACGCCGCGGAACAAGTTGCCGCCGCCAACCACCACACCCACTTCCACACCCATTTTGGCGATTTCCACAATCTGCCCGACAATGCCCATAATCGTGGTGCGGTTGATGCCGAAAGCATCGTTACCCATCAATGCCTCACCTGAAAGTTTCAATAAAACACGCTTGTAGCGGATAGTCATGGCAGCCTCTCTTCATGGTTGGAAAATTCAAACGGCAGGCATTATACGCTCTTTCGGCGGCGTCGGTTGGCTGATTTTGGCAGTTTATTATAGTGGATTAAATTTAAATCAGGACAAGGCGGCGAGCCGCAGACAGTACAGATAGTACGGCAAGGCGAGCCAACGCTGTACTGGTTTAAATTTAATTCACTATATTACAGGCTACTTGGAAAATCTGCCTACCTTTTCAAGTAGCCTTTGCTGCCACGCCGTCGAAATAGCGCAATACAGTATCCGGCAGCCAATCCAAATCAGCCGTGCCGGGGAAGCCGGCGTGGCCGCCGTATTCGGGCTGCAACAACGTAACGCTTGGCGACACATCGCCCGCCTTTGGCAGCGATTCGGCAGGAATGAAGGGATCGTTGAGTGCGTTCAAAATCAGGGTGGGCACGGCGATTTGGTGCAGTAGGGGTTTGGCGCTGGAGCGGCGGTAGTAGTCGGCGGCATCGGCAAAGCCGTGCAAGGGGGCGGTGAAGGCGTTGTCGAAATCGGTAAGATTGGCGGCGGCTTGCACGGCAACGGCGTCAATCTGCGGAAAACGGGCGGCGCAAGCGGCGGCTTTGGGCAATAGCGAACGCAGAAAATAAGGCGCGTACAGCATTTTGCTTAAACCCTGCTCCAGCTGGCGTGAGGCGGCGGTTAAATCCAACGGCGCGCTCACTACGGCGGCAGCCTGCGGAATGGCATGGCTGCCTTGTTCGGCCAGATATTTGGCCAATGCGTTGCCGCCCAAGGAAATGCCGACGGCGCAGATACGCGGGTAGCGCGCGTGCATTAATTGCAGCATGTGCGCGACTTCGACACTGTCGCCGGAGTGATAAAACACGGGTGCGCGGTTTTCCACTTCACCACAGCTGCGGAAATGCGCCACCACGCCATGCCAGCCGTGCCGTTGCGCGGCAAACATCAAGGCGCGGGCATAATGGCTGGCGCTGCTGCCTTCCAGCCCGTGAAACAGCATCAATAGCGGCGCATCGTGGCGTTGGCCATCTACAAAATCGTAGGCCACTTCGGTGGCACCCAGGCTGTCGGGCAAAAGCTCGCGCCGGTAGGCCGGGCTGCCAATGCGCACCAGCTTCGGCCAAATGCTTTGCAAATGCCCGCCGCGCAACCAAAACGGTGGCCGGTAGGCGGGGAATTGGGGGGAATTGTTTCGGTTCATGTGTGGCAATCCATTGAAAATATTTAATTGGCAGTACGCGCTTGGCTATCGCCTACTTCACATCGGGCAGCAAATTAGCCAACTAATAGGCTAATTTATAAAGAAGTTTATTTAAATCTATTAGATTGCTTACCCGCAAAATACAACACTTACCGACATTGCCGTAGGTAAAAAAGCGGCAGAATCATTGTCAAACCTTGCATCGATATAGTAGAGTGTTTCCACAGCTACCGGCAACGGTAGCCATTTTTCACAGGGGAACCGAACTATGCAACGCAAACTAACTGTTCTGATGCTGGCCTTGCTGCCGATTGCGTCCGCATGGGCCAGCGATGTAAAAATCGGCAACGACTCTTCCGGCCTGCCGCCCGAATTGGTACAAAATTTGGCACAAACGTCCAAATCCATGGGCGTGAAAGAGCCTATGAATATCAGCACCCGCAGCGAAGGCGGTGCACGCTATGCCGTGGTATCCGGCACTTCCGGCACCACCTGCCGCATCAAACTGTCCAACGGCAACCCGCCCACCATCTTGGGATTGTCCTGCCGTTAATCCAAACCGGCACATTTTTGGAAAACAGCCCGAATATCGGGCTGTTTTTGTTTCCTGATGCTTGAGGCTACCTGAAACCCTGTAGCATGGTTTTTCAGGTAGCCTTTGCTTTCGAATTGCCTACTGTTTCAAGCGTTCGATTTTCGCGCCCACTTTGCCCAGCTTCTCTTCGATATGCTCGTAGCCGCGATCCAAGTGGTAGATGCGCTCCACAATGGTATCACCGTCGGCCACCAAACCGGCAATCACCAGGCTGGCCGAAGCGCGCAGGTCGGTGGCCATCACAGTAGCGCCGGAAAGTTGTTCCACTCCTTTTACCAGCGCGGTGTTGCCCTCAGCGCTGATATGTGCGCCCATACGGTTGAGTTCGGGCACGTGCATAAAGCGGTTTTCAAAAATGGTTTCCACCATCCGGCTACTGCCCTCGGCCACTGCGTTCATCGCCATAAACTGCGCCTGCATATCGGTGGGAAAGCCCGGGTGTGGCACGGTACGCACGTCTACTGCTTTTGGACGCTGCGTCATTTTAATGTCAATCCAATTTTCGCCGGTTTGGATTTCCGCGCCGGCTTCCACCAGCTTGTCCAACACCGCTTCCATGGTTTTAGGCGCGGCATTTTGCAGGCGCACCTGCCCGCCGGTCATGGCTACGGCGCAGAGAAAAGTGCCGGCTTCGATGCGGTCGGGCACCACGCTGTGGGTACAGCCGTGCAGTTTTTCAACGCCTTCAATCGTCATAGAAGGCGTGCCGATACCGCTGATTTTCGCGCCCATTTTCACCAAGCATTCGGCCAAATCCACCACCTCCGGCTCCACCGCGCAGTTTTCCAGCACGGTGGTGCCTTCGGCCAGCGTGGCCGCCATCAGCAGGTTTTCCGTGCCGCCCACGGTCACCATATCCATCACCACACGCGCGCCTTTGAGCTTGCCGCGCGCCTTCACATAACCGTGTTCAATCACAATTTCCGCACCCATGGTTTCCAGCCCTTTCAAGTGCTGATCCACCGGCCGCGAGCCAATGGCACAGCCGCCGGGCAGGCTCACCTCCGCCTCACCGAAACGCGCCAGCGTGGGGCCAAGCACCAAAATGGAAGCACGCATGGTTTTCACCAATTCATACGGCGCGCAAGTATTGTTCACCGTGCCGCCGTTGATTTTGAATTCGCTCACGCCGTCGCTTTCCACTTCCGCGCCCATACCTTGCAAGAGTTTGTGCGTGGTTTTCACGTCGGCCAGCATCGGCACATTGGTCAGATGCAGAATATCTTCGGTTAACAGCCCGGCGCACATCAGCGGCAGGGCGGCGTTTTTCGCGCCGGAAACCACAATTTCGCCGTGCAACGGACCGTTGCCGGTAATTTTCAGTTTGTCCATGTTTCAGTTGAATTTCTTTAATCTTTAGGTTGAAGCGGCAGCCTCTGGCAACAAAGGCTACCTGAAAACGCGAGATTATAAACGTTTTGCCTTAGCCATAGGCAGCCTTTGCCCAACTTTTATAGTGGATTAAATTTAAACCAGTACAGCGTTGCCTCGCCTTGCCGTACTATCTGTACTGTCTGCGGCTCGTCGCCTTGTCCTGGTTTTTGTTAATCCACTATACCACCATGCTTTTCAGGTAGCCTCCCGCCCGCTCCAAGGCTACCTGAAAACATTCAGCCCACACCAACACCCCGTTTTTCTGCGCTATAGCAAGCTCACTTCACTTCCGCTGCAGCCTTAGCCCACCTGGTATCAAAAGGACGCCAATCTGCTATACAATCAACCCATCCCCATCCAGCACAAAGGCCGCGCCATGCCCGACCAATCCCTCGCCCCCCACCGTCAGGCCATCGATGCCATCGACGCCGAAATCCTCAGCCTGCTCAACCGACGCGCCGCCCACGCACGCGCCATCGGCGAGCTCAAAGGTACCGGCATCGTCTACCGCCCCGAGCGCGAAGCCCAAGTGTTGCAGCGCATTCAAAGCCTGAACCAAACCGCCGCCGGCCTCCTGCCAGACGAAGCCGTTGCCCGCCTGTTCCGCGAAATCATGAGCGAATGCCTCGCTGTAGAACGACCGCTCACCATCGCCTACCTCGGCCCCGAAGCCACCTTCACCCAGCAAGCCGCCGTGAAGCACTTTGGCCACGCCGCCCGCACCCAGCCCTGCCCCTCCATCGACGAATGCTTCCGCCTCGTAGAGGCCCGCCAGGCCGACTACGCCGTTGCCCCCGTGGAAAACTCCACCGAAGGCCCGGTCGGGCGCACCCTCGACCTTATGGTTTCCACCCCCCTGCGCGCCTGCGGCGAAGTACTCCTGCGCATCCAGCATCATTTATTGCAGCAACCCGGCGGCAACGGGCAGCCGGAAAAAGTGTATGCCCACGCCCAAGCGCTCGCCCAATGCCACGAGTGGCTCAACCGCCACCTGCCCCGTGCCACCCGCATTTCCGTGGCCAGCAACGCCGAAGCCGCCCGCCTCGCCGTCGACGAGCCGCAAGCCGCCGCCATTGCCGGCCAGGCTGCCGCCGAGCACTACCACCTGGCCAAACTCGCCGCCAACATCGAAGACGAGCCCAACAACACCACCCGTTTCCTCATCTTCGGCCACAACCGTACCCAGCCCTCCGGCCGCGACAAAACTTCCCTCATTGTTTCCGCCCCCAACCGTCCCGGCACCGTACACCGCCTGCTCCAACCCTTCTCCGAGCACGGCATCTCCATGACCAAGCTCGAAAGCCGACCCAGCCGCGCCGGCCTATGGGACTACCTCTTCTTCATCGACATCGAAGGCCATGCCGACAGCCCACAAATCCAGCCCGCCCTCGAAGCCCTCGCCGAACGCGCCGCCTTCGTGAAAATCATCGGCGCCTATCCACAGGCCGTGCTGTAGATTTTCAGGTAGCTTCTTGATGCAGCAAGAGGCTACCTGAAACAAGCTTTCCAAAAGAAATGGAGTTTCTGCAAAACTATTAAAGCAACTAAAATTAGTCTCTACTAAAGCTCAAAAAACATCCAACTTTGCGCTAAAATCTTTCTTTTCTAACCACCCTAATGGAATCACACCATGCGTATCCTGCCCCTTGCCGCCACAGCCATCCTGTTCGCTGCCGGCACTGCCCATGCCGATATCAAAATGTTCCGCAGCCCCAGCGGCAACATCAACTGCATGTACGACCACTCTCCCGGCGTAGTGGAATGCCAGATTCCCCAGCCCGATCGTCCAGTCCTCCCCAAACCGCGCGATTGCGAACTCGATTGGGGCAGCAACTTCTCCATCGCCCGCACCGGCCACACCCAAATGGGTTGCGTGGGCGACAGCCTCGCCAGCCCCGACAGCCGCGTGCTGCCCTACGGCCAAACCCTGCGCGGCAACGGCTGGCAGTGCACCAGCCGCACCAGCGGCATGACTTGCACCAACAGCCAAAACCACGGCTTCGAAATCAGCAGCCGTCGCCAACGCCTGTTCTAACTTCTCTAGTGTACACAAAAGGCTACCTGAAATTTTCAGGTAGCCTTTCTCTTGCTAACACCCGTTTACTCCACCGATTGCAACGCCTCGCCCAAACCGGTACGGCGGTGGTTTTTGCGCTGCACGGCGGCAGAGAGGGCGCTCATCTGGCCGGCGTAGCCGAAGCGGCGGCGGGCGCGGGTAATGGCGGTGTAGAGCAGGGTGCGGTCGAACAGGGCAGAATCGGCTTCATCGCCCAAGAGCCACACTTCTTGGTATTCCGAGCCTTGGCTTTTGTGCACGGTCATGGCGAAGGCGGTATCGTGCGCGGGCAGACGGCTGAGCGATACGGTGCGGAAGCCGCCGGCATCGGGGAAAAATGCAGCCAGCCCGTCGCCGTGCGGCAGCACGATGCCGATGTCGCCGTTGAACACTTTTACCGCATAATCGTTTTCCGCCACCATCAGTACCTGCCCGGCAAACCAGCCCTGTTCCGCCGCCCTGCCCTGCGCAACCAGGAGCTTGCGGTATTCGTGGTTGAACTCTGCCGCCTGGCTGCGCCGTGCGGCCAGCAACACCAGTTGCTGCTGGGAGGCGAAGCAGGCCGCCAGGTCGCCGCTGCTTACCGCCTGCCAGTAGGCTTCGTGCTGTTTGGCAAATCGGCGTGCCAAGGCGGCAGGGGTTTCAGGTAGCCTGAATAAGTCATCGGTGAAGCGGGCAAACGCAGCTTCGGCAGCCGCCGCCTCGCCGCCCACCACGGCCTGCGCCAGTGCGCCCACGCCACGCTGCGGGTCGAAACGGTGGCTGTATTCCAGCCGCGCCACATTGCCGGCCAGTGGCGGCGGGTTATCCCGCACCTCAAACGGCACGCCTTCAGGTAGCCATTCTGCCAACTTAGCGGCTTCTTCGGCAGTGAGCACGGTGGGCTGCGCCAGCACGGGCAGCACGGCGCCGATGCCCACCGGCGGCAGCTGGTTTTCATCACCCAGCAAAATCAGGCGGCCATGCTCGGGAATGGCACACAATAATTGGTGCAGCAGCGGCAAATCCAGCATGGAAGCCTCATCGGCCACCACAATATCAAATGGCAGCGGCTGCTCGCGGTCGAATTTCCGGCGGCCGGTGGTGTTCAGTTTCAACAAACGGTGGACAGTTTGTCCTTCCAATGCCGTTAAATGCTGCAACACCTGCTCGCTACCCACCTTAAAGCCATTCAACGCGCGGTGCAGCGAACGGGTCATGTGGGCGGCAGCCTTACCGGTGGGGGCGGTGAGCGCGATGCTCGGCATCTCGGCCGCATCGGCACACAGCAGCGCCAACAGCTTGGCCACGGTGGTGGTTTTGCCCGTACCCGGCCCGCCGGTGACCAGCATCAGCGGCTGCAACACCGCCAGCGCGGCAGCCAGCCGCTGCTCGTTATGCCCGGCATCGGGAAACCAATCGCACAAACGCTGCCGCAGCCCGGCATTTTCAGGTAGCCTCACCCGACCGCGTGCAATCCGCCGCAATTCGGCAGCCACACTGCGCTCCAGCGCAAACAGTCTGCCGCTAAACAGCCGCCGCCCGCGCAATACCAAAGGCGTGAAGCCACTGCCATCGCCCACCACCGGCGCGGCCTGACGCAGCGCATCCGCCTCTTGCGGCGTAAGCGTGATGTAGCTGTGGCTGCCCTCTTGCGCGGCAAACAGTTCGTCCAGCAGCGGCAGCACCGGCGCGGCAGCCTGCGGTGCCAAACGCTGCAACATTTCGGCAGCGGCTTGGGCTGCGGGGTAACGGTATTCGGTCATAGCGGATTCTTTCAGGTAGCCTGCGGGCGGTACAGGCGGCAAATGGGCGGTAAAACCAAGTGTGAATTATAAGCGCTGGTCTCATCCGTTCCAAACTGGGAATGGCCTGCATAGCGAACCAGAATAAGAAAGCTACCACATTAGTTCGCCTGCCGTACTACCTGCCCTGCCCGCGGCCTAAGCCTTATCCCACTCTTTTTTATCCACTATCTTGGATGCGGAGATTGCATTCAAGCCGATTTGGCTAAGGCCATATTTCAGGTAACCCTACCCGTTAAATTAGACAAAATGTATATAAAACTAAGCTACACTACATCTAAGGTAATTTTTACTTTCTCTCTCTTGCGTTTTTTAGACATTATGTGCATAATCCACCCTAAAACCACACCAAGGAATAAATCTAATGAGTGCACAAACCCTCTACGACAAACTCTGGAACAGCCATATTGTCCACGAATCAGAAGACGGCACGGTGCTGCTGTATATCGACCGCCATCTGGTGCATGAAGTGACCAGCCCGCAGGCGTTTGAAGGCCTGAAAATGGCCAGCCGCAAACTGTGGCGCATCGACAGCGTGGTCTCCACCGCCGACCACAACACCCCCACCGACC
>CAUUTP010000032.1:0-19490 GCA_963548155.1 uncultured Eikenella sp. | reverse complement strand
GCCAAGTCCGCCCAGTTCCAGCCGTAAAACTGTATCAGCAGGCCGGCTGCCACTGCGGCAACAGAGCCGAGCAAATCGCCCACCACATGCAAAAACGCGCCGCGCATGTTCAGGTTGTCCTTCTCACCGCGCAGCATATACCAAGCGATAAACAGGTTCACCAAAAGTCCGAGTACGGCTACCGCCAGCATCGCGCCGCCCGCCACGGGCACGGGTTGGAAGGCGCGGATAACGGCTTCGACCAAAATCCATGCGGCCATTACCACCAGCGTGAGGCCGTTGAGTGCGGCGGCCAGGATTTCCACACGCTGATAGCCGTAGCTTTTCTGCGAGTTGGAGGCTTTTTCCGCCCATTTGAAGGCGAACAGGGCGAGGGCGAGCGAGGCGGCATCGGAAAACATATGCCCCGAATCCGACAAGAGTGCGAGGCTGCCGCTGAGCCAGCCAGCCGCCGCTTCCACTAGCATGAAGCCGGCAATCACGGCCAGCGATACGCTCAGGATGCGGGTGTTGGTGCTGTGGGCGTGGGCATGGTTGTGTTCGTGGGTGTGGAAGGACATGGGCACTCCTTGGGCTGGGTTGGGGCTACCTGAAAAATAGGCAGGGTAATAGAGGCGGACATTTATAGTGAATTAAATTTAAACCAGTACAGCGTTGGCTCGCCTTGCCGTACTATTTGTACTGTCTGCTTGTACTGTCTGCGGCTCGCCGCCTTGTCCTGATTTAAATTTAATTCACTATATGCCCACGGACTTGCAGGTAGCCGGAGAAGTATAAACTGTATGGGCAGAGAGACTTTATCTTCTTACTTGTCTGATAGGCTACCTGAAATATCCGGCTGCATAGCGGCTGGCATCTTCAGGTAGCCTTTTGCCAGGCAACGCGGGCGGTTTTCCCGTTTCAAGGCGTGCCGCCGCTCCAGTGGGGCAAATCGGGAATGCGGATGCCGAACAGACCGAGGGCTCGGCCTACGCTGTGGGTGAGCAGTTCGTCTATGCTTTGCGGGCGCAGGTAGAGGGCGGGCGCGGGCGGGAAGATGATGCCGCCCATTTCGGTGATGCGGCGCATATTGTCGAGATGGGCGAGGTTGAGCGGGGTTTCGCGCGCCATCAGCACGAGGCGGCGGCGCTCTTTGAGGGTAACGTCGGCGGCGCGGGTGAGCAGGTTGTCGCCCAGGCCGTGGGCGATGGCGGCGAGGCTGCGCATGGAGCAGGGGGCCACCAGCATCCCGGCGGTTTCAAACGAGCCGCTGGCAATGGCGGCGCCAAGGTTGCGGACGGGGTGCACCACGTCGGCCAGCACGGCAATATCTTCGATGCGGTGTGCGGTTTCGTGTCGGCAGGTGTGCTCCGCGCCTTCGGAAATCACGAGGTGGGTTTCGATATCGGCTGCGTTTTGCAGCAGTTGCAGGGCTTTGTGGCCGTATTGGAAGCCGTCGGCGCCGCTGATGCCGAGGATGAGGCGTTGGGTGGGCATGGGTTTTGTTGGTGGTTGGATTTTGGTTTTCAGGTAGCCTTTGGGATGGGCTACCTGAAAACTTCAGGGATAGGCGGAATAAACTGCCTGTATTAGGGTGTCGTTGGAAAGTGCTTTAGCTTCGCTGAAGTTTGGGCTTTCAGGTAGCCCGGATGGTTCAGGCTACCTGAAACTCACAGCCGCTATCTTCAACCCGCCTTCAGTACGCGCTGGCGGCGGGTTTCGGCCAGCACCATGCCGGTGCTCACGGAAACGTTGAGGCTTTCCACTGTGCCGAGCATGGGGATGGACACCAGTGCGTCGCAGTGTTCGCGGGTGAGGCGGCGCATGCCTTCGCCTTCGTTGCCCATCACCCAGGCCACGGCAGCGGGGATATCGTAGTGGAACAGGTCGGCTTCGCCGCCCATGTCGGTGCCCACTATCCAGATGTCGCGCTCTTTGAGCTCGCGCAGGGTGCGGGCGAGGTTGGTAACGGTGATGTAGGGCACGGTTTCGGCGGCGCCGCAGGCCACTTTGCTCACGGTGGCATTCAAGCCGACGCTGCGGTTTTTCGGCGCAATCACGGCGTGCACGCCCATGGCGTCGGCCACGCGCAGGCAGGCGCCGAGGTTGTGCGGGTCGGTGATGCCGTCGAGGATGAGCAGCAGGGGCGGCTCAGTAAGGTTGTCGAGCACGTCGTCGAGGTGGACGTGGTTGTGCGAAGCGTCGATAAAGCCGGCGATACCTTGGTGGCGCGCGTGGCGGCACAGATTATCGAGGCGGGCGGTTTCCACGAAGTGAACGGGAATATTTTCCTGCGCGGCCTTTTCCAAGGCTTGCTGCATACGGGTATCGTGGCGGCCGGACAGGGCGTAGAGTTCGGTGAAGCTTTTGGGGTTTTGCCACAGGCGGGCGTTGACGGCGTGGAAGCCGTAGATCAGGCGGCGGTTGGACATGGTGTTGGGTTTTCGGGGTAGTGTTGTTGGTAATGGGGTTTACGAGATGGGTTTCAGGTGAATTTCAAATTTCAGGTAGCCTTTCGTTATTCTAGTTCTATCCACCCTTGCGCCTTATGCCGGCGCGGGCACCTACTTTTCTTTGCTTCGTCAAAGAAAAGTAGGCAAAAGAAAGACGACTGCGGGCACAGGTTTGCTGCGCAAACTTCCCTCACTCCACGCGATTTTTCGGGCGGGCTCGCAACTTGCGGCTTTGCCGCTTCAAACATGCAAGCCCTTATTTCCCGAAAAACCGCGCTCCGTTCGGCTGCACCAGCAGGGGTAGCGCAGCATTGCACGTTTGTGGGGAAGGGTTTGTTTTGGAATTTGTATATCGTTAAGGGCTACCTGAAAATTGGGTTTGCCTGAAGCCTAATCCTCTGTATTCGTGGGAGAGATTTGCATCAAGCAGGCGATATTTCTGTCTATCCGGGCTGCGGCAGAGGTTTCAGGCAGCCTCATGCGGCAGCCTTATTCCGGCCACAATTTTTGGAAGGCGCGCACGGTGGCGGCGGGGTTGGGGGCGTGGGTGACGGCGCTGACCACGGCCAGTGAGGACACGCCGGTGGCGAGCACGGCGGGCGCATTTTCCAGCGTGATACCGCCGATGGCCACAGTGGGGGTATTGCCGGCCTGCTGCACGTAGCGGCGCAGTTTGTCTAGCCCTTGCGGCTCGGTGGGCATGGCTTTGGTGTTGGTGGCAAACACGGCGCCGCAGGCCACGTAGCTGGGCTGAACGGCCAAGGCGCGGGCCATTTCGGCTTCGTCGTGTGTGCTCAGCCCCAAGCGGATGCCGGCGCGGGCGAGGGCGGCGAAGTCGGCACTGTCCATGTCTTCTTGGCCGAGGTGCACGCCGTAGGCACCTTCTTCAAGGGCAAGCTGCCAGTGGTCGTTGATGAAAAGTTGGCTGTGCGAGCCGCGGGTGGCGGCGATGGCGCGGCGGATTTCCTGGCGCAGTGCTTCGCCGGTGAGGTGTTTGCTGCGCAGTTGCACGGTGTCCGCGCCAGCCTCGACCATGCGTGCCACCCAATCGGCATCGGGCACTACGGCGTAGAATTTGAGGGGGCGGACGGTAGGGGGAAAGGGTTGCATAGCGGGCTGCCTGCGGGTGGTTGCGGGGTGGCTATTATAGCGCAGCCGACACTGGCCGGGATGGAAAAGGCTACCTGAAAATGGATTGGAGTTTTCAGGTAGCCTTTTATGATGGATGGGAGACGCTAGGCTTTGCCTACTCTTCGCCCAATAATTGTTCGCGGGTGAGCAGGAAGACGCTGCTGCCGCCGTCGCTTTGTTCGGGCCAGAAGAAGGGGAGCTGGGGGAAGGCGGCTTCGAGGGCTTCGCGATTGTGGCCGATTTCCACCAGCAATACGCCGCGCGGATTGAGGAAGCGGGGGGCGTGTTGGAGGATTTGGCGGGTGGCGTCGAGGCCGTCTTCGCCACTGCCGAGTGCCATTTCGGGCTCGTGCAGATATTCGGCGGGCAGGGCGGCAACGCTTTCGGCATTTACATAAGGGGGGTTGGAGATGATGAGGTCGTAAGTGCCGGACAGATTGGCGAAGAGGTCGCTTTGAATCAGGCGGACGCGCTCTTCTAGGCCGTAGTTGGCAACATTGATGGCGGCCACTTCTAAGGCTTCGGGGCTGAGGTCGGCGGCATCGACTTGGGCTTCGGGATAGTGGCAGGCGGCTTGGATGGCGAGGCAGCCGCTGCCGGTGCAGAGGTCGAGCACGCGGCGGATAGAGTGGCTGTCGCCTGTCCACGGGGCGATGGGCTCGCCGAGTTGTTCGTAGATGAAGGAGCGGGGGATAAGCACGCGTTCGTCCACATAAAATTCGAAGTCGCCCTGCCAGGCTTGGCGGGTGAGGTAGGGCATGGGGAGGCGTTCGTTGACGCGGCGTTCGGCCAGGCTGAGCACGGCGTCGATTTCTTCGGGCAGGAGCACGGCATCGAGATAGGGCTCGAGGGTGTCGAGCGGGAGGGAAAGGGTGTGGAGGATGAGGTAGGCGGCTTCGTCGTGGGCGTTGTCGCTGCCGTGGCCGAAGCTGAGGCTGGCCTGGTTGAAGCGGCTGGTGCAAAAGCGCAGGAGGTCGCGCGGGGTGCGGAGGTGTTGGCGGGCTTGGGCAAACATGGTGTTTTGGGGTGTTTATGAAATAGTCAGGGGTGGGATTATAACGGATTGGCGGGTGAGGCTACCTGAAAATTTGGCGGGGCGGTTTGTGGCGGCTATGGAATGGTGTATGATTAATTTGTTGCTTAAACATTGGTTTAAGGAGGAGATGATGTTGGCGAAACTTTTTCAGGTAGCCTTTGCCGGCCTGCTGCTGGTGGGCTGTGCAATGACGCAGCAGCAGCGTGCGGCCTATGAGGCGGCAAGGGAGCGGGAGATGAAGCAGACGGCGGTGGCGCTGGCAGCGCAGTGCGACCGGCGCACGGCTGAGCTGTTGGCTTTGCAGCAGGAGGGTTACTTGGGGGTGGCGGATGCTGAGAAGCCTAAGTTGCAGCGAGAATACCGGCAGCGGATTGCGGAACCGTCTTTTCAGGCTTGTTATCGGATGGCTTGGGAGAATTTGGTGTATCGGCAGCAGCTGGAGATGTTGGAGCGGCGCGAGCGGCGGCGTGAGTTGGAGTGGATGATGTATCGGCCGTATTATCCGCATTGGTGGTAGGATGGATTTTATCAGCTTAGTTATATTCGGTTTCCAATAGATTTTTGGGAGCCGATTTTTTATTGGTAATCATATAATTAATTTATAAGTAAATATTCATTTAATCTAATTAGAAATTGTTTGCATTTTGCTCTGCTGTAAGGATATAATCGGTCAGATATGAATTTTGTAAGGAGCGGCCGGCGATGCTGATTGCTTTTTTGATTATGCTGCGCGAGGGCATCGAGGCGGCTTTGATTGTGGGCATTGTAGCTGGCTTTTTGAAGCAGGGTGGCTATCGGCATATGATGCCGAAAGTGTGGCTCGGTGTGGTGCTGGCGGCGGCAATGTGCCTGTTTGCCGGTTGGTTTATTTATAAGAAAACCGGCGAAATTCCGCAGAAGCAGCAAGAGTTTGTGGTGGGCGTGATCGGCTTGGTGGCCGTGGCGATGCTCACTTATATGGTGCTGTGGATGCAGAAAGCAGCCAAGTCGATAAAGCAGCATTTGCAGCAGTCGGTGAGCGATGCGCTCAACCGCGGCAACGGGCATGGCTGGGCGTTGGTGGGTATGGCCTTTTTGGCAGTGGCGCGCGAAGGTTTGGAGAGCGTGTTTTTCCTGCTGGCGGTGTTCAACCAAAGCCCCACGGCGGCCATGCCGCTGGGCGCGGTGCTCGGGCTGGCCGCTTCGGCTGTGGTGGGCTGGCTGATTTATCAGGGCGGGGTGCGTATCAATTTGGCGCGTTTTTTCCGCTGGACGGGCGTTTTCCTGATTTTTGTGGCCGCCGGCCTTACTTCCGGCGCGTTCCGTGCACTGCATGAGGCGGGCGTGTGGAATGTGTGGCAGGTGAATCCGTTCGATTGGTCTTCGCACACGCCGCTCGATTGGTCGCACGTTTTGCATGAAGACAGCCCGTTGGGCGTGCTGCTCGGCGGCTTCTTCGGCTATACCCATCATCCGGTACTATCTGATTTTATTCTTTATTTCGCTTATCTGATTCCCGTGCTGTTTTTATTTTTGCGTGGCAGCAAGCCGGCTGCCGTATCTTCCCAAACCAGCTAGTTTTTGTATTTGAAAGGTTAAATTATGAAGCAACTGAATCTTACCGCCTTGGCCGTGTTGGCCGCCTTCGGCTTGGCTGCCTGCCAGCCGCCAGCCGCCGAACAGCCTGCTGCACCCGCTTCCGGTGCGTCTGCTGCTTCCGGTGCAGCCGCCACCGCTAATGCCGACGGCAGCTTCAATATTGCAGTAAACGACCACGCCTGCGATCCGATGGAGCTCACCGTGCCCAGCGGCCAGGTGGTGTTCAACATCAAAAACAACAGTACCCGCAAGCTGGAGTGGGAAATCCTCAAGGGCGTGATGGTGGTGGACGAGCGTGAAAACATCGCTCCCAGCCTGAGCGACAAAATGACCGTTACCCTGCTGCCGGGCGAATACGAAATGACCTGTGGCCTGTTGAACAACCCGCGCGGCAAGCTGGTGGTAACCGACAGCGGCTTCAAAGAAGCGGCAGGTGAAGCCAATATGGAAAAACTCGCCCAGCCTTTGGCCGACTATAAAGTTTACGTGCAAAACGAAGCCGCCCAGCTGGTGACCAAAACCACTGCTTTCGTAGAAGCCGTGAAAGCCGGCCGCACCGAAGATGCCAAAGCCATGTTTGCCGACGTACGTACCCACTACGAGCGCATCGAGCCGATTGCCGAATTGTTTAACGAGCTTGATCCCGCTATCGACGCGCGTGCCGACGACTTCAAAGATAAAGAGCAAGACCCGGGCTTCGGCGGCTTCCACCGCATCGAACATGCGCTGTGGACGCTGAACACCACCAAAGGTATGGAGCCGATAGCCGACAAACTCCTGGCCGACGTGCAGAAACTGAAACAGGAAATCGACATCCTCACCTTCCCGCCGAGCAAAGTGGTGGGTGGTGCCGCCGTGTTGATTGAAGAAGTGGCCAACAGCAAAATCAGCGGCGAGGAAGACCGCTACAGCCGCACCGACCTGAGCGACTTCCAAGCCAACATAGAGGGCGCACAGAAAATCATCGAGCTGTTCCGCCCGATGATTGCCGAGAAAGACCAAGCCCTGTTGGATAAAACCGATGCCAACTTCAAACAGGTAACCGACATCCTCGCCAAATACCGCACCGAAAAAGGCTTCCAGCCCTACGACAAACTCACCGATGCCGACCGTAAAAACCTGCAGGCACCGATTAACGCCCTGGCCGAAGATTTGGCCAAACTGCGCGGTATTCTCGGTTTGAACTAAATGCAAGCCATCGTGTTTGATTTAGTTGGATGAAGGATTTTCGGGTAGCCTGTGCTCAGCATAGAGGCTACCTGAAAATTTAATCGCTCATCAAAACAGCGTATATTGCCAAGCAACCCATTCCTACTCCCGGCAGGAGAAAAACATGAGCCACAACGAACACCCCCAATCCCCGTCCAAACGCAATCTCTTCAAAGGCCTCGCCGTTGGCGCCGCCGCCGCCGGGCTGGCTGCCTGCGGCCTGAACAGTAATGGTCAAAGTGCCGAAGGTAGCGCGGCGCAAAACAGCGGCGGCAGCGCCGATCACCATTCCGACCAGAGCTTTCCTTTCTACGGCATCCATCAATCCGGCATCACCACGCCCCACCAACAATTCGCCATCATGGCCGCCTTCGACGTGCTGGCCAAAACCCCCAAAGAGCTCGAACACCTATTCCGCGCCATCACTGCCCGCGCCGATTTCCTTACCAAAGGCGGCGAATTGCAAGATGGCGACCCCAAACTTCCACCGCAGGGCAGCGGCATCCTCGGCAAGGTCATCAAACCAGACGGCCTCACCATCACCCTCAGCGTGGGCAACAGCCTGTTTGACGAACGTTTCGGCCTAGGTCCGCACAAGCCCAAGCACCTGCAGGAAATGAAAGACTTCCCCAACGACAAACTGCAGCGCGAATGGTGCGACGGCGACATCAGTATCCAAATCTGCGCCTTCAGCCCCGAAACCTGCCAAAACGCCCTGCGCGACCTGATCAAAAACACCGCCCAATTCGCCGTTATCCGCTGGAGTATCGACGGATTCTTGCCCAAAGCCGAGCCCGGCGCGTTGGCTGCCCGCAACTTGTTCGGCTTCCGCGACGGTTCCGGCAATCCTGATGTGTCCAAACCAGAAACTGCCGATGCGGTATTGTGGAGCGGCGTGGCTGAAAACAGCAAAGACGAACCGACCTGGGCGAAAAACGGCAGCTATCAGGCTGTGCGCCTTATCCGCCATTTCGTAGAGTTTTGGGATAGAACCCCGCTGCAAGAGCAGCAAACCATTTTCGGCCGCGAAAAATACAGCGGCGCCCCGCTGGGCATGAAAAACGAAGGCGATATTCCCAACTACGCCTCCGATCCCGAAGGCAAAACCCTGCCCACTGACAGCCACATGCGGCTCGCCAATACCCGCGACCCCGAATTCATGAAACGGCATCTGCTCTACCGCCGCCCCTTCGACTATTCGCGCGGCCTCTCCAAAGCCGGCCAGCTTGATGTGGGTCTGATTTTCATCTGCTACCAGGCCAACCTTGACGACGGTTTCATCTTTGTGCAGAAACTGCTCGACTTCGAGCCTTTGGAGGAATACATCAGCCCCTTCGGCGGCGGCTACTTCTTTACCCTGCCCGGCGCGGAGCAGGGCGGTTACCTCGGGCAGAGCCTGCTGGCCAATGTGCTGGCGTGATTGAATGTACGGATGGCTTATCCGCAACACGGTTATTAGCTGAGCCTAGTTTGCAGCGATGCAAGAAAGCGGGTGAGCCGCCCGTACTTCGATATAGCCACTAAATATTTGAGGCTACCTGAAAAACGAAACCCGTCTGCTGGTGCAAACGGGTTTTGTCTTTTTCAGGTAGCCTCAGCTTTGCCGAAGTAATGTTTCATCTAAAGCAAACCAACTTAACTTTCGCTACCGCGTGGGTTTGCCTTGCCATACTTCTGTACTGCATGCGGCTCACCGCCTTGTATTAAAGGTTAATTTGGCTTGCTATATTAGGCAGAAAAGGCTACCTGAAAGTGGAAATCCGTTTTCAGGTAGCCTGTTTGTTTTCAGGTAGCCTCTTTCAAAGTTCAGCCGCTTTTCTTGCGGGTGCGGGGCTTGCGTTTGGCTTTGGGCTGGGCGGCCTGAGTTGGCTGGCTGTTTTTACGGCTGCGGGTTTTCTTAGCCGGAGCAGCGGGGGCTTTGGCCTTGCTTTTGGCAGTAGGTTTGCCGGTCGGGGCTGGGCTGTGGGCTTTCCCTTTTGCTGTGTTGGTTTTCCCTTTGGCGACAGGTTTTTTGCCTTTGCCGGGCAGGCTGCCGCCGCTGATGAGCATGAGGTCGATTTTGCGGGTATCCAAGTCGGCACGGGCTACCTGAACCACAACTTTGTCGCCCATGCTGAAGCGCAAGCCGCTGCGTTCGCCTTCGATGCTCATGGTTTCGGCGCGATAGTTGAAGTAGTCTTCGCCCAGTTCGCTGATGTGGACGAGGCCTTCAATGTGGATGTCGTCGAGGGTAACGAACAGGCCGAAGCCGGCCATGCCGCTAACGGTGCCGCTGAATACTTCGCCCACTTTGTCTTGCATATAGTAGGTTTTGAGCCAGTTTTCCACGTCGCGGCTGGCTTCATCGGCACGACGCTCGCATTGAGAACTGTGGATGCCCAGTGCGCTCCAGTTTTCGGCGGGGTTGTAGCGGCTACCTGAAAGCACGGCTTTGATGGCACGGTGTACCAGGAGGTCGGGATAGCGGCGGATGGGGGAGGTGAAGTGGGTGTAGGCGGGATAGGCGAGGCCGAAGTGGCCGCTGTTATCCGGCTCGTACATGGCCTGCTGCATAGAGCGTAGGAGCATCACTTGAATCAGCTCGCGGTCGGGGCGCTCGGCAGTTTGGGCGAAGAGTGCGGCGTAATCCAGCGGGGTGGGCTGTTCGCCGCCGCCGAGGGTAAGGCCGAGCAGGCCGAGCTGCTCGCGCAGGGTGGCAAGCTTTTCCGGGGTGGGGCCGGAGTGGTTGCGGAATAGGGCGGGATGCTGGTGTTTCAGCAGGAATTCGGCAGCGCACACGTTGGCGGCAAGCATGCATTCTTCGATCAGGCGGTGGGCTTCGTTGCGTACCACGGGCACAATGCGTTTAATTTTGCCCTGCTTGTCGAAAATCATCTCGGTTTCGGTGGTTTCAAACTCCATCGCGCCGCGCTGGTGGCGTTTTTTGAGCAGAATTTGATAGAGTTTGTAGAGGGTATCGATGTGAGGCTTGAGCGGGTTGTCGCTGCCGTTTTCAATCCAATCCCACACTTGGGTGTAGGTGAGGCGGGCGTGGGAGCGCATCACGGCGGGGTAGAAACGGTAGGATTTAAGATTGCCGGCGTAGGTGAACACCATGTCGCACACCATGCACAGGCGGTCTACATCGGGGTTGAGCGAGCAGATGCCGTTGGAGAGGCTTTCGGGCAACATGGGAATCACACGGCGTGGGAAATACACGCTGGTGGCGCGATCCAGCGCGTCGGTGTCGATTGCGTCTTGAGGCTTCACATAGTGGCTCACGTCGGCAATGGCCACCACCAGGCGGAAATTGCGGCCTTGTTTTTCGGCATATACGGCATCGTCAAAATCGCGCGAGCTTTCGCCGTCTATCGTTACCAGTGGTAGGTCGCGCAGGTCTTCACGGCCTTTGAGGTCGGTTTTGCGCACGGCGGAAGGGATTTTTGCGGCGGCTTTTTCGCAGGCGGTGGAGAATTGGTGTGGCAGGTGATGCTGGCGCACAGCAATTTCGATTTCCATGCCGCTGTCGGCATAGTTGCCCAACACTTCCACCACGCTGGCCACGGCGGGGCGGTGCGCGTCGGGGTAGGCATCGATTTGAGCCAGCACCACTTGGCCGGGCTTGGCCTTGCCCACCGAATCGGGTTCGAGCAGGATGCTGTCGGGCAGGCGGCTGTCTTCGGGCGAGAGCATGGCGATGCCGCGCTCTATCATGAGCCGGCCAACAACGGTTTTCTGCGCGCGTTCAATCACATCGAGCACTTGGCCTTCGCGGCGGCCACGCCGATCGGTGCCGGCCGGGCGCACGGTTACCGTGTCGCCGTGCATCAGGCCGCGCATCTGGCGGGCGGGCAGCACGAAGTCGCCCTGGCCGTCGGGCGTGAGCGGCACGGCAAAGCCGAAGCCGTCTTTATGCGCTTCAACGCGGCATTTTACCAGCGCGAGTTTTTCGGCAGCGCACACCATGCCGCGCCGGTTAATCAGGATTTGCCCGTCGCGCGCCATCACAGTCAGGCGGCGTTCGAAAAAGGGCATTTCGTGCTCGGCGATATCGAGCAGGATGGCTAAAGATTCGGTTTTCAGCGGCACGCCCCTGTCTTCCAGCATTTCAGTAATCCATTCGCGGCTGGGCAGGGGGTGTTCGTAGCGTTGTGTTTCCCGCTGTAGATAAGGGTCTTGCAGTCGGAGTGAGGTTTTCTTCTTCATATATAAATTGACAAGTGGAAAATTGGCGCTATAATGCTCGTTTCTTGCATAAAGAGCAATGCACTTTACCGCAAAGTTCGATTAAAGCAAAGCCCAGGTGGCGGAATTGGTAGACGCGCCAGCTTCAGGTGCTGGTATCCTCACGGGTGTGGAAGTTCGAGTCTTCTCCTGGGCACCACAACTTGCTTTAATTGAAACCAAAACGGAAATTGCTTGCCCAGGTGGCGGAATTGGTAGACGCGCCAGCTTCAGGTGCTGGTATCCTCACGGGTGTGGAAGTTCGAGTCTTCTCCTGGGCACCAAAGAATCAATAACATCCCGCATGGTTTGAACCTTGCGGGATTTGTTTTCTGCGTATGGATGAGCCAACAAGCGGAAGGCTACCTGAAAAAGGTGTGTGGGTTTTAAGCAGCTTTTGTAGTGTAGTAGGTAGAAGGCCAGCTAAAAACGGACATAGCCGAGAAGAAGGCTACCTGAATATTTTCAGGTAGCCTTTTGCTTTACAAACTACAAGCAGCAATCAGAATTTCACGCCTTTGTGCAGAGCCACTATGCCGGCGCTCATATTGTGGTAGTCCACGCTGTCGAAGCCGGCATCGAGCATCATTTGTTTGAGGGTTTCCTGGTCGGGATGCATACGGATGGATTCGGCCAGGTATTGATAGCTGTCGGCATCTTTGGCGATGAGTTTGCCCATCAGCGGCAGGAGCTTGAAGGAATAGAGGTCGTAGGCCGGAGCGAGCGGCTTGGACACTTTGGAAAATTCCAGCACCAAGAGTGTGCCGCCGGGTTTGAGCACGCGGTGCATTTCTTTGAGGGCGGCGTCTTTGTGCGTCATGTTGCGCAGGCCGAAGGATACGGAAACGAGGTCGAAATAGTTATCCGGGAAGGGCAGTTTTTCGGCATCGCACACGGCCACGGGCAGGAGCAGGCCTTCGTTGAGCAGGCGGTCGCGGCCCACGCCGAGCATGGAGGAGTTGATGTCGGTGAGCCAGACTTCTCCGTCTTTGCCCACGCGTTTGGCCCAACCGCGCGAGAGGTCGCCTGTGCCGCCGGCAATATCGAGCACTTTGCCGCCTTTGGGCACGCGGGCGGTGGTGAGGGTGAAGTGTTTCCACACGCGGTGCAGGCCGCCGGACATCACGTCGTTCATGATGTCGTATTTTTTTGCGACGGAGTGGAATACTTCGGCTACTTTGGCGGCTTTTTCGCTTTCGTTTACGGTGCGGTAGCCGAAATGGGTTTGCTTGTCGGTCATTGTGGTGCTTTCAGGTAGCCTTTGGGCGGGTTACATCAGGTGTTGGCTGGTGGCGCAGCTTTGCAGGCCGGCCACCAGTTTTTGGAAGATTTCCTGGTTTTGGTCGTTGGGGGACAGGCCGGCGCGAATCAGGTCGCGTTTCCATTTTTCGCGGTCGGTATATTGGGCAGAAGCGGTGTCGTAGGCGCAGTGGCAGAGCTTGGAGGCTTCTGCTTGGCTCAATTGGCGTTTGAAGGCTTGCGGATCGAGCGCGCCTTTGACACAGCCTTCGATAAAGCCGTCTTTGGCTTCTTGCTCGGTGACGTTGCTGGCGGCTTTATTGGCAATAAAGTCACAGCCGGCCAGGAGCAAGAAGCTGAGGACGAACAGGGCGGGTTTGGTGGACATAAAGTGCTTTCAGGTAGCCTGCAGAAGGGTTACAGCTGGCCTTTGGAGAAGCGGTCGATACAGGTGGTCATGGCGGCTTGGATTTTGGCTTCCAGCTCTTTATTGTTTTGGTTCAGGCCGTAGCGGATGAGGTCTTTCTTCCACTCTTCGGAGTTGCTGTAGGTGGAGGCGGCTTGGTCGTAGGTGCAGCCGCACAGTTTGGTGGCCGCTTCGTTGTTGATTGAGCCTTTGGAGGATTCAACGGCAGATTTGGCGCAGTTGGTCACGAATTCGCTACGGGCTTTTTGGTCGTCGATTTGTCCGGCGGCATTGTCGGCAACTTTGTCAGCAACTTTATCGCAGCCGGCCAGCAGTAAAACGGAGGCGGCGATGAGGGCGGGGAGGGTGCGGCTTAATGCGGACATTTCTTTCCTTTCGGGATAGCAAGGGTTTGTTCGGTAGGTTCGCGGGAAGCGCCGGCTGCTTCGAGGCGGCGCAGGTAATCGGGCCACATTGTAGCGTATCCGCTTGCCAATTCATACAGGTAGCCCCAGCTGTAGAGGCCGCTGTCGTGGCCGTCGGAGAAGGTGATTTTGAGGGCGTAGTTGCCGGCAGGCTGCAGGTCGGTGATGCTGATGCCGGCTTTGCCGGTTTGCAGTTTGGCTTGCCCGTGCCCGTGGCCGCGTACTTCGGCGCTGGGGGAATACACGCGCAGGTATTCGGCGGACAGGGTGTATTCGGCATCAGGGTAAACCAAGACGAGGCTTTGGCGGCCGGCTTCCAGACGGATTTGTTGCGGCGGCTGGTGGGGCATGGGGTTCCTTTGCTGTGTGATGAAGGCTACCTGAAAATGGGGGCGGCGGCTAATGCGTATAGCAGGGCGGTGTGGGTTTCGCCGGTGAGCTTGGAAAAGAAGTGCTCTATGGTTTGCCGGTGGCGGAAGCCGCATTTTTCCAGCACTTTTTGCGAGGGGATGTTTTCTTGATAAACGCCGGCCAATAGACGGGTGGGTTCCTGCTTTTCAAAAAAATAGGCAATCATGGCTTGCAGGGCTTCGGTGGCATAGCCGTTGCCCCAGAAGCTTTCGCCCAGCCAATAGCCTATTTCGGCTTCGCCTGCGGCCAGTGGCAAATTGCTGTCGTGTGGGAAGAGGAGGCCGATGCTGCCGATGAGTTGATGGTCGGCCAGACAGATGGCGAAGGAATGGGGCTTAAGCAGGATATGTTCGATAATTTCCCGGCTTTCTGCCACGCTTTTGTGCGGCAGCCAGCCGCACATTGCGCCTATCTTGGGATTTTGGGCTTGCGCGTAGAGCGCCGGAGCGTCGGCGAGCGTCCATGGGCGGAGGATAAGGCGGGCGGTGTGCAGGGTTTCCATTGCTTGCTTTCGGGTTGAGCGGCGCAGAAAGCTGCGGTGTTCATTGTTGTTACACTGAGGCTTCGATTTTCAGGTAGCCTCTGCGGAATTTTAGCAGATTGTCGGGCCGGGCTTGTTATTTGGCTTTTGGGCAGATTGGCGATATATTACCCGCTGCCGTGCAACCGAGCGAAGGATGGCAAATGGGCGAGATAGAATTGTTGGTACACATCATCAGATGGCGCGATGAGTTTTCGGCCGATGTTCGGGTGCTGAAGATTGATGCGGATATTTTTGTGCGCCCGAGTTCGATTAGGATTCTACTCAGCCTGCTGCTGCGGAAAGGCTACCTGAAAAATGACGGTAATGATGAAGTGGTGCTCGAAATGGAGTTAAACCGGGCAACTTTGCAAGGCAGGGTGGATGTGAGCGATTCGCTGGGGCGATATTATTATTTGGAAGAGAGTGAAAAGATTGCAGATGAAGCCTGCCTGACTCCGTTGAAAACGTATATCCAACAGGCTGCTAATGCATTATGCGTTGGCGGCTCATCAAAATAGGAAAAACATGATGCAAACCCAAGCTGTTATCCGACACATCAGCCGCTGGCTGGCCGATTATGCCGTGCGCGCGGGCGCGAAAGGTTTTGTGGTAGGTATTTCCGGCGGGGTGGATTCCGCCGTGGTGTCTGCCCTGTGCGCGCATAGCGGGCTGGACGTGTTGTGCGTGGTGCTGCCTATCCGCCAGCAGGCCGACCAGTTGCAGCGGGCTAACGAACACATCGCCGATTTGCAGCGCCGTTTTATGAATGTGCGCAGCCAAACGTTGGATTTAACGCCAACTTTCGAGCAGTTTGAGCACGGCGTGGCCGACACCGCCGCCGCCAATAAAAACCTGGCCATGGCCAACACCCGCTCCCGCCTGCGCATGGCCGCGCTGTATTACTACGGCCAAATCAACGGCCTGCTGGTGGCGGGTACGGGTAATAAGGTGGAAGATTTCGGCGTGGGCTTTTTCACCAAATACGGCGACGGCGGCGTGGATTTAAGCCCGATCGGCGATTTGCTCAAAACCCAGGTATACGCCCTGGCTGAAGCCTTGGAGGTGCTGCCCGCCATCCGCCAAGCCGCGCCCACCGACGGGCTGTGGGACGAAGAGCGCACCGACGAGCAGCAGATGGGCGCGAGCTATCCCGAGCTGGAATGGGCGATGGCGCAAAGCGAAGCCGGCCGCCGCGCCGAAGAATTTGCCGGCCGAGAACGCGAAGTATTTGAGATTTACCAACGCTTGCATCGCGCCGCGCTGCACAAAATCCAGCCCATCCCCGTGTGCAAAATTCCCGGCGAATTATTTGATGAAAAGGAAAAATGATGAGAGTGCTAACCATGAACCTGCACGCCGTGCGCGCCCGCATTTGGGCTGCCGCCGAAGCGGCAGGCCGCCCTGAGCCCGAACTGATTGCGGTGAGCAAAACCTTCCACGCCGCCGATGTGCGCCTGTTGTGCCAAAAAAGCGCGCAGCGCGATTTCGGCGAAAACTATCTGCAGGAATTTGAAGAGAAAAGCAGCGAGTTGGCCGATATTCCCGATATCTGCTGGCACATCATCGGCCATATCCAATCCAATAAGAGCCGCATCGCTGCCGAACGCGCCCATTGGGTGCACACCATCGACCGCGAAAAAATCGCCCGCCGCCTGAGCGATCAGCGGCCGGAAACTATGCCGCCGCTGCAAGTGCTGATTGAAGTGAACATTGGCGGCGAAGACGTCAAACACGGCGTGCCGCCGCAAGAGGAAACGCTGCGCGAGCTGGCTTTTCAGGTAGCCTCTTTGCCCCGGCTGAAGCTGCGCGGCCTGATGTGCGTGGCACGGCTGGGCAGCAGTGAAGAAGAGTTGCGCCAGCAGTTTGGCCGCATGAATGAATTGCTGAAATTCCTGCAGGCGCAGGGGCTGGATGTGGACGTGCTCTCCATGGGCATGTCGGACGATTTGGAAACCGCCGTCGCTTGCGGTGCCACCCATGTACGTATCGGCAGCGCCATTTTCGGGCAGCGGAATTATAGCGAATAAAGCTTTCAGCTAGCCTTTTGCCGGTTAGGGTAGGCTACCTGAAAACTGTGCCGTACTGTGTGAAGATTCTGTTTTAACTTCGTTGCAGCTGTGGCTTTCAGGTAGCCTCTAGGCTTCCAAAGCCGGCTTGGAAATTGGAAACATGTTTACCCCGCTTTCTGCAGAACAAATCATGGCCAGGCTGCCCAAGCGCGCAGTTGCGGTTAAGCGTTTGGACAAACTGCCGCCTTTGCCTGCGGCGTATCTGTCTTTTGTGCAGCAATGCGAAAGCGTGGAAATCACGCCCGATATCCGGCTTTGGGATTATCCAACCGCGCTTAACGAAAACCGCCGCCTGGGCAGCGAATATTCGGAAGTGGCCGCTCGATATTGGCTGATCGGCGATGCGGGGCAGGGCGATACCTGGTTTATTGGCAAGGAGAGTGGGAGCATTTTGTTTTATGACCACGATCAAGGCGAATACGATGAAGCCGAGGCGCGGTTTGCCGATATGGGCATCGGTTTTATTCCCTTCCTGCAAACGGCCTTTCTTTTGCAAGAGCTTGAAGGGCTGCTCGATGCGCAACCGGAACTCAGCCAGCCAATACAGGATGCTTTCAAAACCCGGATGGATACCATTGCACCGGGTTTGTATGAGCAATATCCGTTTACATATTGGTAGGCAACAGGCTACCTGAAAAGATGCAGATAGGTTTTCAGGTAGCCTGTCGGCAGGTAGATGAGGCTACCTGAAACTTTCAAACCACCACATAAGGAAACATCATGAGCATCTATTTTCTCGGCGCAGGCAATATGGCCTCTGCCATTATCGCTGGCATGAGCCGCGCCGGCGGTTTCGATATCTATGCCATCGACTACAGTGCCGACAAACTGGCCACGCTTGCGCAGCAATACGGTATCGCCACCGCAGCAGAGCTGCCGCCGCTGAATGATAGCGACGTGCTGGTGTTGGCGGTGAAGCCGCAAGATATGCAGGCGGCGCTGCAAAAGGTGCAAACGGGCGGCGCGCTGGTGTTGTCGATTGCCGCCGGGCTGCCGTGTGCGGCCTTGAGCCGCTGGTTGGGCGGTACGCGCCGTATCGTGCGCATCATGCCGAACACGCCGGCGCAGGTGGGGCAGGGTGTGGCCGGTTTGTTTGCCGACAACGGCGCATCCGCAGCCGACCGCGAATTGGCCGACCGCATTATGCGCGCCAGCGGGCAAACCCTGTGGCTGGATAGTGAGGACGGCCTGCACCGCATCACTGGTATCAGCGGTAGTGGCCCGGCCTATGTGTTCTACCTGCTTGAAGCGCTGCAAAACGCCGCAAGGCAGCAAGGTTTCAATGCGGAAGAAGCGCGACAGCTCAGCTTGGCCACCTTCCAAGGCGCGGTGCGGCTGGCTGAGCAGAGCGGGGAAGAGTTTTCCGATTTGCGGCAAAAAGTTACTTCCAAAGGCGGCACCACTTATGCTGCGCTGCAAAGCTTTGAGGCGCACGGTGTGGCCGAAGCGATTGGCGCGGGCGTGGCTGCTTGCGTGGCACGTTCGCAGGAATTGGCCGAACAGCTGGCGGAATAAGGCGGTATGTTTAATCAATTTGTCGCCCTGCTCGCCGATGCGCTGGCCATGCTCCTGTTGGCGCGCTGCCTGCTGCAATACGGCCGTTTGAACTATATGCATCCGCTGGCGCAGTTTTGCTGCCGCAGCAGCGACTGGCTGGTGAAACCGCTGCGTCGGTTGCTGCCGCCCTTGGGCGGCTTGGACAGCGCCTGTATTTTGGCGGCCTGGCTGCTGTATGTGGTGTTGTATTTGTTGTTGTCGCTCATCAATTTGCCGACGGGGATGTTCGGCTGGCAGATCGCAGCGGCTGATGTGTTGCTTGCTGCGCTCGCCCTTACGCGTTCGGCGGCTTATGTGCTGCTGGGCGGTTTGCTGTGGCGCATGGTGCTTTCCTTATCGCAGGCGTATTCGCCGCTGGTGGCGGTGCTCAACCGTGTGTATGAGCCGCTGTGCCGCCCGTTTGCCTTTTTACGCATCGGCCGCTGGGATTTTTCAGGTAGCCTGTTGGCGCTTTTGCTATGGGGCTGGATTGGCTGGGGCTTGCCGGCAATTATCATGCATTTGAATTTTTTGCTCTTGCCATAAGCTGGCGGCTGTTTTATATTCCGCCTTTTTATAAAAGAAGCAGCCGCTGGCGGGAAGGGGCGGTTGGTAGAATTTCACAAAAAGGGTAACTCATGGCAAAACTAACCGAGCAAGACATCATCAACTGGAAAGGCCCGGAAGAGGAGTATATGAATGCCGATCAGCTGGCTTTCTTCCGTGAGTTGCTGGTTAAGCTGCAAGATGAGCTGATTCAAAAGGCGGCCGACACCACCGGCCATCTGCAAAACCATGAAGCTGCTCCCGATCCGGCCGATCGCGCCACGCAGGAAGAAGAATATGCGCTGGAGTTGCGCACCCGCGACCGTGAGCGCAAATTGCTGAATAAGATTCAGGCTTCGCTGCGTCAGATTGATGAAGGCGAATACGGCTACTGCGTTGATACCGGCGAGCCCATCGGCCTCAAACGCCTGCTTGCCCGACCCACCGCTACTTTGTCGGTGGAAGCGCAAGAGCGGCGCGAACGCATGAAGAAACAGTTTGCGGATTGATGCTTCAAACCAACAGGCCGGCGAGTGGAAATGCCGGCCTGTTTGGATTTTGCAAAAGCATGGTGAAAATTAGTTATCTATATAAATCAGGCGGTAGCAAAAAAATTTTGTTTTTGGGTTTGACAGAATTGAAGAAAGCCGTATAATGCGCGCTTTCTGAATGAACGGCGAATTAGCTCAGCTGGTTAGAGCAGAGGAATCATAATCCTTGTGTCCGGGGTTCGAGTCCCTGATTCG
>CAUUTP010000031.1:0-20614 GCA_963548155.1 uncultured Eikenella sp. | reverse complement strand
AGCCGTTACCGTTACCTTCGGCAAACACCACCAAATCGACCCGACAGAAATCATCCTGCTGATTCAGACGGATAAAAAATACCGGCTGGCCGGGGCGGATAAGCTGAAGTTCACGGCTCAGATGGAGGATGTGGAGATGAGGATTAAGACGGTGAAAAGTGTGTTGAAGACTTTGAAAGAAAGAGTGGTAGCAAAGTAGAGGCTAGTGAAGAAAAGGCCGTCTGAAACGATTTTCAGACGGCCTTTTATTATCCAAAATTTGTAGGTCGAATACTTGTATCCGATAAAATCTCCCGTATGAAGCTGTCGGATTCTAGAATCCGACCTACATCTGCTTGGAAAAACTTTTCATGTAGTAGGCAAAAGATTTATGATGCCGATTGGAACAGCAAGCAACAAATGAAATACCGTTGTGGGCATTTCTGACGTAGTTTGGAACAAAATCTAACATTCATTTTTTTACAGGTCTGTGAAATTTCTAATAATCCAGCGTATGTTTATTTTCAAAGGAAATATTATGCCCGAACTCAAAATTTTTAAAGATGAGCCTAATGATGCCGAATATTTGAAATGGAGAGAGAACAACCCTGATGGTTATATATTAAATATAAACAAAGAAGGCAAACCCATTTCTAAATATCCTATGATACATCGTGTACAAGGAATAAAGAGGAAACCATGTATCAGCAATGAGAATGGTAACTACACTACTGAATCAAGCCCTTATTATAAAGCTTGTTCTAATTCCATTCCTGCATTAGAGGCTTATTCTCGGCAGAAATATAATAAACATTTAACCGGATGCGGACATTGTATGGAAGATTACGTCCCCAGCGAATACATTGAAATACCCACTTTTCAGGTAGCCTATCAACAATCTTTGGAAAATGATTTAGATGAACTTAGCCAACGCTTAGAAAACGCCACAACCGAAGAAGCCAAAACCGAAATCCAGCGCCTGATTAACGCCCGCAGAGGTCAAGGCGAATTCAGAAACGGCGTATTGGAACGGTATCCGCAATGCCCCATCAGCGGCGTGGATATGCCTGAATTGCTGATTGCCAGCCATATCAAACCTTGGCGCGACTGCAAGGATGATGAAGAATGGCAACGGCTTGACCCATACAACGGCTTGATGCTCGCCCCAAACATTGATGCCTTGTTTGATAGTGGGCTGATTACGTTTGAGCCAGATGGCAAAATCCGTATTAGCAAAAGGCTTTCTGAAAAAAACCTGTTCCGGCTTGGAATCTCTCTTGATGCGGTATTAGAAATCCACCCTGATAGCGAGAAATATTTTGAATGGCATCGAAACAAGGTATTTAAACCATAGAATAGGTGGTAAACGTGGCCAGCATAATCGTCTTCAAGACCGTCTAAAAAGGCTACCTGAAACCACAAATCTCCGTTTCAGGTAGCCTTTTGATGAGGCATCTTCGTTCCCTTGCCGATACCTGCAACAGATTGCCTGCCAATTCCCCTCACGCCCGCCTGCTGCTTGGCAGGCGCTCGCTTTTCAGGTAGCCTTTCTCTTTTTCCAAATCCTATTCTCCGCCCGCCATGAACACCGAAAACGAATTGCCCGAAATTGCGCCGCAAGCTTTGCCCGATGGGGCTGAGATTGAGCCTGCTGCGATTGAAACGCTGGCTGCGGTGGTGGCCGAGTCGCAGGCTGCCGTGTTGGCGGAAATTTCTGCGCAACCGGCGGCTGATGGCGGTGAGGAGGTTGCCGAGCCGGGACGTAAGTGGCGCGAGGGGCGGATTGTGGATGCTGCGGTGCGGGTGTGGGATGCTGCAGAGCGCACGGGCGTGGCCGATGTGGTGAACAATGGCGACGAGCCGCCTTTGAGCGTGTTTTTGGTGGGCGACCTGTTTGCCGCCACCGACCTTTCCCCCGAGCCGGGCGATGTGTTGCGCGGCGTGTTGCAAAGCCACCCCGTTAGCGGCTATTGGCTGCTCGACAGCGCGGAAGACGCTGCCACGTCCAGCCTGCAGCGGCGCAGCCCGGAAGAAGAAGAGGCGCTGCATAAAGAGCGCAAACAGGCCAAGCGGCAAGATAAATTGGTGAACGGCGAAACTTATGTAGGCAAGGTGGTGCGCTGGAACGAAGAGGAAAAATCGGGCTATATCAAGGTGAAGTCGATTAAAGCGCGGGTATTTTTCCCGCAATCGGCCTTCGTGTTCCGCGATAAAAGCCCGGCCAACCACCAGCAGGTGAGCTTTGTGCTGGGGCGGCGGCGCGGCGAGTGGGTGGCCACCCGTGTGATTCCGCAAGGCTATGAACTGGGCTGGGCCGACCGTGAAAGCCCTTCTTCCGGCACGATTTTGGGCGGCGGTTTCAGCGAAAGCCTGCTCGGCGGCACGTTTATTTTGCTGTTCCTTGCAGCGGTGTCCTTTATTTCCCTGCCGCTGGCTGCGGCCTATTTGTTGACTAGCTGCTTGCTGCTTATTCTCTACCGCACGGACAAACGCAGCGCCCAAAGCGGCCGCACCCGCGTGCCCGATGGCGTGCTGCACCTGTTGGCCATGCTTGGCGGCTGGCCTGGCGGCCTGTTGGCGCAGATGCGTTATCAGCAGCATACCGCCAATATCCGCTTTGTGCGCGCTTTTTGGTTTAGCGTGGCGCTGAATGCCGTGGGCACTTATGCTTTGCTGGTGTACTTTATCGGCATGCCCGCGTTTGCTTTCCTGAAAAACTAGCTGCATGAACAGCTACTGCGCCTTCGCCAACGGCCTGCCTGCCGACAGCCGCGATCCCAACAAGCATTATCACGACCATCTCTACGGCTTCCCCATCGAAGACGACAACGAACTCTTCGGCCGCCTGCTGCTCGAAATCAACCAAGCCGGCTTGAGCTGGACGCTGATTTTGCAACGTGCCGCCGGCCTGCGCGCTGCCTACGCCGGCTTCGACATCGCCGCCGTGGCCGCTTTCGGCGAAACCGACCGCCAACGCCTGCTGGCCGACGCGAAAGTGATCCGCAACCGCCTGAAAATCAATGCCGCTATCCACAATGCGCAGCAAATCTTGCAGTTGCAACAGGAATTCGGTTCGTTCAAAAACTGGCTCGACGGCCACCACCCGCAGCCTCTGGCCGATTGGGTGAAGCTGTTCCGACGAACCTTCAAATTCACCGGTCCCGAAATCGTGCGCGAATTTTTGGTGAGCGCAGGCTACCTGAAAGGCGCGCACAGTGAAGACTGCCCAGCCGCCGCCCGCGCTGCCGCTGCCAACCCGCCGTGGCTGCTTGGCTGAGGCGGTGTAGGTATAAGAGAAAGGCTACCTGAAAATTTAGCTTGGCGAGTTTCTGCGAAGCTAAGTTTTCAGGTAGCCTTTTTGTTTAGGCTGTGGGCGATATGAGCTTATGTGGCGGTGTGGGGTGGCGTGCTTATCCCGTTGTTTGGTTTGCCGGTTCTTTCGAATTTTCAGGTAGCCTTGAACGGCAGGGTTGTGCTGTACCCGATGGTTTGAACTTCGTTGAAGTTGTGTTTTCAGGTAGCCTCAATCGCCTAGTTGTGATGTTGTTTCGGGCAGCCCTTCGTTTCCGCCGGATGGCGGTTGGGGAGGGTGGTGCTGGAAGAGGCCTTGTTCGGTGATCGTCCAGAGGGCGGCGTCGGCGTGCATGGCTTTGAGGGCGTTGTTGGTCCAGGTGTTGCAGGTGTAAAAGAGGTTGTAGCTGCCGACGGCTTCGTAGAAGGCGTCGTTTTCGCCGTAGACCATGTGGGTGGGAATGGGGATGGTGCGGCCGTGTTGCCATTGCAGGCTTTGGCGGATATAGGCGATGAGGCGGCGGTATTGGACGCGGCTGATGCGGATGGGGGCGCAGCGGGTGCAGCCTTCGAGGCTGTGGTAGTAGGTGGCGTGGACGGCGTTGCTGGATAGGCCGGTGGCGGCTTTGAGGGCGGTGCTGGGGCGGAGGTCGGCCCAGGTGGGGGTGGTGAGGTAGAAGTTTTTGTCGCCCAGGCCGATGGCGAGCCAGGGGGCGTATTCTTGGCTGCGGGTGTGTTCGGCGGGGAAGACGGCTCGCCAGTCGGCTTCGCTGCTGAAGGTGGGGACGACGATGTCGGTGTGCACGCCGTTGGAGAGCAGCCATACGGTGATTTCGGGTTCGCCTTCGGGCCGACCGGGGCTTTTGATGCGGGGCAGCAGCCAAACGGCGGCGCCGTAGAGCAGGAGGAGAGCGGCCAGGCTGAGTAGGCTGCGGCGGATGAGGCGGGAAAGTTTGAGCATGGTGATGTGTGGCTTGAGGCTACCTGAAAGTTTGGGCTTCGCGGGGCTTGGCTTTCAGGTAGCCTTTGCTTATTCGGGCTGGGGCTGGTAGTTATCCAGCAGCTGCTCGATTTGCTGGAGGCAGGTGAGGGGGCGCAGTTGGGTGAAGAGGTGTGCGGCTTGGGGGTGGGCGGTTTTCATCATGCCGAGCCATTGTTTGAGGCGGGCGGCGGGATAGGGCGTATCGCCGGCGTGTTCGCGGCAGAGTTGGAAGAAGCGGCGTATCCACACGAGGTAGTCGGCAAAACCGGCGGGCTGGGGCGGGAGGCCTTGGTTGTGGCGCTGGATTTGGCGGGCGAGGTCGGGGGTGATGACGGCGCCGCGCCCGAGCATAACGTGTTGGCAGCCGCTGGTTTGGCGGATGGCGAGGTAGTCGGCCAGGCTGAATACGTCGCCATTGGCGATGACAGGGATGCTGAGTGCTTGGCGGATGGGGGCGATTTGCTCCCAATGGGCAGGCGGGCGGTAGCCTTCGATTTTGGTGCGGGCGTGCACGGCCAGCGCGGAGGCGCCGCCTTGGGCGATGGCTTGGGCGCATTCGAGGGCGCGGGAGCTGTCTTCATAGCCGAGGCGCATTTTGGCGGTGAGGGGGATGTTTTCAGGTAGCCTTTGGCGCACGGTGGAGACGATTTGGCGGATGCGTTCGGGCTCGCGCAGGAGGATGGCGCCGCCTTGGTGTTTGTTGACGGTGGGGGCGGGGCAGCCGAAGTTGAGGTCGATTTTTTGCGCGCCTGCGGCCACGGCGGCTTGGGCGTTGGCGGCCATGTTGTCGGGGTCGCTACCGAGCAGCTGGAGGGTGCAGGGGGTGCCGGCGTGGGTGCGGCAGCCATGATCGATTTCGGGCATGTGCCGCCGCCAGGTGGCGCGGGAGTGCAGGGTGTGGGTGATGCGGACGAATTCGGTGACGCATTCGTTGTAGCCGCCGATGTCGGTGAGCAGGCGGCGCATGACGGGGTCGAGCAGACCCTGCATGGGGGCTAAAACCAAACTACTTTCTTCTTTTGAAACATTCATTTAATTGCTTTTAATGTACTTTATAGCAGCCTGAAAACCTTAGTTAGTAGTTTACAGGCTATCTTGATATGCAGCTTCTTAATTCATTATATGCTTAATCATTATTCATCAGGTGTCCAACATACTCTTTCTTTTAAATTTGCATAATACTCCTGTTTGCTATTTATTTTGGTAAATACAGGTGGCTCTGGACTAATAACCTCAACATATGATTCGGCAAAAAAGAAAACATATAGTTTTTCATAATCTTCTAATGGGAAATAGTGGTCTTCAACAACCCATTCAGTATATTTTTTATCAATAACTTCAAAAAAACGTTCTCCTTGCACAAATAATGGGTGCAAATTTCCATGAATTGGTACAACCATTTCATGGAATGTATTGATTTTATATGATTCATCTGTCCTTTGAAAATGAATAGCCCAATCTATAGATATTTCTGTTAAATCATTTCTATCTTCATCGCTTGAAAATAAAATACTAACTTTCCCTTCATCCATAAATACTGCTTCTAGCCAAAATCCACTTCCTTTTGGAGCATTAATAGATTTAATTGCACTAAACATTATTTATACCTATACCTAATTTTAATAATCTCATTATTGCTGTGCTGAATTTTCAATGTAGGAGCACTATTTCCTGAACTATAATTACGAACATTAACTTCTCTTCCGTCAGGTAATTTTCCTGTAATCGTACCATTGACTCTTACTTGAACATTTGTACACCCAAGGAATTAAAAACGGCTACTGCATCATTGTAATTTCCTGATTTGTATATTTCTACGTATGCTTGCTGTTTGTACGCGTGCTTCAGCAGGATAAGGATGATAGTAGTCGCTGTTTAAGGTAGGTTTCCCACCGCTGAATTGTTTACCGCTCCGCGATATAGGATTGATACGCTCTCTCGTTATATGTCGGTTGTCCGAACTCCAGTATTGTGGGAGAGTATATTAGCAGATAAGGAGCAAACTAGTTGCCAAAGTGGCATGGCAACTAGTTCAAAAGTCAGCCTGATATATAGAGGCTACCTGAAAAATTTGTGGCGAAGGTATTCCATGCCATTACCGTTTGTTGGGCGTCGGCAAAATCTGCACGAGTTATGGGCAACCTGATTTGGCGGCTAGAGGATTTTCTGACTGCCTTCGAATACTTGGATGCTGTAATCGCACACGCGGGCGATACAGTGGGGCATGGTGAGGGTGAGGGTGTATTGGCCGCTTTGGCGGGCATACCAGCCAAACATGGGGGAGGCATGGGGATCGGTATCGGCGATAAGGGTGCGGCCGTCACGCAGCAGGGTGAGGTCGATGTTGTTGCATTGGCGGCTGCAATCGGCGAAGAAGGTGTAGTGTTTGCCGGCACGCAGGTTGATTTGCTGGGGTTTGGATTCGCCTTGGGACAGGCTGCCGCGGAAATGTTCGTGCAGCCGGGCACGGCGGTCTTCTTTGCGCACGATTTCGCGGTTCATCCGCTGCGCTTGCGGCAGCCAGTTGTCGGGTGCAGCTTGGGCAGCGGCAGACAACAGCAGAATAGACAGAAGCGGGATAAGGCGGCGTGTGGGCATGGTGGCGGGAACTTGCTGAAGTGGAAAATGGCAGGCTACCTGAAAGTGGCAGAGGGTGCGATTGAAAATAGCTATGGGGAAAAGTTGCTTTGGTAAATACTGGTGTTTGTGTGCATTATATTGGTAGAAAAATTCAATAGTATGTATATTTATTATATTTTATGCCAAATTTTGGATTGAATTGCCTGATTCGGAAGAGAGGGTGTTGGATCGTATCAAGACTGTTGGCAAGCCAACGCTGAGAGTGTCTTTGAGCATTCTGTCATAATAAACCGCCCGGGCTATGTGGCTCGGGCGGTTGAACTATGCAAGATTAGCGCATGGGGCGGGTGAAGGTGTCGTATACACGACGGGTACCTTCGAAAGCATGAACAGTGGCTTTACAGCCGTTGGCATCGTCGCAGTCTTTCATGCTCAACACGATGCGGTAGTTGCCGCTGCTGGGAGCTTGGAAGGTGAACAGGGGTTGGTTATCCGGTAGGTTGTCGCCGGCTACACGGGCGCCGTTGGCAGCCATCAGGTTCATGTCCATGTTGTTGCAGCTGTCGTCGCAGTCACCGAAGAAGGTGTAGAACTTACCGGCACGCAGGGTTACGGGCAGGGTGTGGGTACGGCCTTGCTTCAGGGTAACTGGGCGCAAGAACAGCTCGCGGGCAGCGGGGTCGGCTGTGCTGACTACTTCGCGGTTGGTAGCGTGTTCACTTTCGAAGTTGTTGGCCAGGGCGGCAGCAGGGGCTGCCAGAGCGGCGATCAGAGCCAGGGTGGTGAGTTTCTGCATGGTGTCTCCTTATTGGTTGATGAGTTGTGCTACTGGGGAAGTTTCACCAAAGGCTACCTGAAAACGGTTTGGCTGTTTCAGGTAGCCTTGGGGGAAAGATTAGCGAATGATACTACGTTGTGAGTCGGCAAGGAAGTCGCGCAACACGGCCAGCTCGGGCTCGGTTTGGGCGGCTTGGGCAATCTGGTTGCGGGCCTCTTCGTAGGACAGGCCTTGGCGATAGAGGGCTTTGTAGGCGTTTTTCACATTGGTGATCTGTTCGGGCGTGAAGCCGTTGCGGCGCATGCCTTCGCTGTTGATACCGGCGGGCTCGGCGCGGTAGCCGGCGGCCATGAAGTAGGGGGGAACGTCTTTGTGTACGCCGGCGGCGAAGGCGGTCATGGCGTAGTTGCCGATTTGGCAGAATTGGAACACGAGGGTGTAGCCGCCGAGGATGACGTAGTCGCCGATGGTAACGTGGCCGGCTAGGGAGGCGTTGTTGGCGAAGATGGTGTGGCTGCCGATTACGCAGTCGTGGGCGAGGTGGCAGTATGCCATAATCCAGTTGTCGTCGCCGATGCGGGTTTCGCCGATGCCGGTTACGGTGCCGAGGTTGAAGGTGGTGAATTCGCGGATAGTGTTGCCGTTGCCGATAATTAGGCGGGTGGGCTCGCCGCGGTATTTTTTATCTTGCGGAATGGCGCCCAGGCTGGCGAATTGGAAAATGCGGTTGTTTTCGCCGATGGTGGTGTGCCCTTCGATAACGGCGTGCGGGCCGATTTCGCTGCCGGCACCGATTTGCACGTTCGGGCCGATGATGGTGTAGGCGCCGACTTTAACGCTGCTATCGAGCTCGGCTTTGGGGTCGATAATCGCGGTGGGGTGGATTAGGGACATGGTGTTTCCTTATGGCAGCGGGCTTTGTCGGGTGAGGCTACCTGAAAATGGTTCGGTGCTAAATGCGGCGGAGGTTTGGCAGAGGCTACCTGAAAAGGTGTTGGCTAGCTTGCCGGTTTATTTATCTACCGCGCGTTTGGCACACATAATGACGGCTTCGGCGGCGATTTGGCCGTCTACGGTGGCAGTGGCTTTGAATTTGCCGATGTCGCGCTTGTGGGTGATCACGTCCAGATGAATTTGCACTTGGTCGCCGGGCACGACTTGGCGTTTGAAGCGGGCTTCGTCGATGCCAACGAAAAAGTAGATTTCGTTTTCTTTGCGCTCGCCTCGGCTGAGGATGGCAAGCACGCCGGCGGCCTGTGCCATGGCTTCGATAATCAACACGCCCGGCATCACGGGGAAATCGGGGAAGTGGCCTTGGAAAAATGGCTCGTTTACGGAAACGTTTTTAATGGCAGTGAGGCTTTTTTCTTTTTCAAAACCGATCACGCGATCCAGCAGCAGGAAGGGATAGCGGTGCGGCAGCAGGCGTTGCAGGGTGCGCACGTCCAGCGGAAGTTCGATATTTTCGATTTGCATGGGTTATTCCTTGTTTTCGGGATGGTTGATTGTGTTTTCCAGCGTTTTTACGCGGCGGTGCAGTTCGTTGAGCCGGCGCAGGTGCACGGCATTTTTCACCCAGTCGCGGTGGGTTTGCAGCGGATAGGAGCTGGCGTAGTAGTCGGGCTGATTGATGGAGGCGGCCACGAGGGTGCCGCCGCCGATGAAGGTGCGGTCGGCTACGTGGATGTGGCCGACAAACATAGCGGCGCCGCCGATTTGGCAGTAGGCACCGATGTGGGTGCTGCCGGCAATGCCCACGCAGGCGGCGATGGCGGTGTGGGCGCCGATGTGTACGTTGTGGGCGATTTGCACGAGGTTGTCGATTTTCGCGCCCTCGGCGATGACGGTGTCTTCGATTGCACCGCGGTCGATGGTGGTGTTGGCGCCGATTTCCACGTCGTTGCCGATTTCCACGCCGCCCACTTGCGGGATTTTGTACCAATGGTCTTGCGCCCAGGCGTTGCCGAAGCCGTCTGCGCCGATCACGGTGCCGGAGTGGATTTCCACGCGATCGCCGAGGCGGCAGCCGGCATAAACAGTGACATTGGGATGCAGTACGGTATGCTCGCCAAACACGCAGTTGGCTTCCACCACACAGTTGGCCAAAATGCGGCAGCCTTCGCCCAGTACAACACATTCGCCGATGTAAACGTTGGCACCGATTTCGCAGCTGTCGGGCACGATGGCGCTTGCTTCCACCACGGCGCTGGGATGAATGCCGGGATTGGCGGCGGGAGCGGGGTGGAACAGGCGGGCAGTTTGGGCGAAATAGAGTTGCGGGTTGTCGCACACAATCAGATTGCGGCCGGGCAGTTTGTCGGCCAACTTGTGGTGCACAATCAGCGCGCCGGCTTGGCTGGCCAGGGCTTCGTTCAGGTGCTTGGGATGGGAAATAAAGCTGATGTCGCCTTGTTGTGCGGCATGCAGCGGGGCAATGCGGCTGATGGCGATATCTTGCCCGGCAAGCGTGCCGCCCAAGGCGGCGATAATGTGGGAAAGCTGTTTCTGCATTTTAACTTCGGTGAAGTTTCGCTTTCAGGTAGCCTGTTTTGCGGCAGGGAGGCCGGAATTTTCAGGTAGCCTTTATTGGTTGTTGAGAGCGCGAATAACTTGGTCGGTGATATCGAATTTACTGTTTACGTAGATAACGTCTTGGATAATCAAGTCATAGCCGTCGCGCTGTGCCAGCTCGGTAATCACGCGGTTGGCATTTTGCTGCAGGGCAGCGAACTCTTCGTTGCGGCGCAGGTTGTATTCTTCGGTGAGCTGCGCGGCCTGGCGGCGCAAGTCTCTATCCAGAGCAATCAGCTGTTGCTCGATGTTGCGGCGTTCGGTGGCGCTCAGGCGGCTTTGGTCGAGCCGGGTTTTCAGGGCAATGCCCTGATCACGCAGCCGTTGCAAAGCCTGTTGGCGGGCACCGAATTCGTTTTGCAGGGTGGTTTGGATACGCTGCGCCTGGATAGACTGCTGATACACGCGCTCCGTATCGATAAACCCCAGCTTCTGTACGCTGTCGGCAGCAGCGTGCGATGCGAGCAGCACCGCAGCGGCTGTCGCTACCATACGGGGAAGATTAAGCTTCATTATCTGCTTTCTTAGAAAGTCGTACCCAATTGGAATTGGAAACGTTGGATTTGGTCGTTATCCCGCTGCCGCATCGGGTGGGCAAAACTGAATTTCATCGGGCCCAACGGGGAAATCCAAGTCAGCGCCGCACCTACGGAATAGCGCAGCTCGTTGCTGAAAGAAGAACGGTGGTCTTTGCTGTAGTAGCCGTTGGTGCCGTAGGGGTTGCTAGCGCTGTATGCCCCGGTGTTGTAGGTTTTGCCATCCCACACGCTGCCGGCATCGGCAAACACGCTCAGGCGCACGGAGCGCTGGTCTTTCACGCCAGGGAAGGGGAAGAGCAGCTCAGCGGAGGCATAGGCTTTATAGGTGCCGCCGTAATTGACGATATTGCGAGAGTTGCCGTAAATCTCGTACACCTTCGGGCCTAAAGAGCCGCTTTCGTAGCCACGCACGGAGCCCAAGCCGCCACCGTAGAAGTTGTTGAAGAAGGGAACGGAGGAGGTGCCACCGTAGGAGCCGGCATAGCCCACTTCGCCGCCCAGCATCAGGGTGAAGCTCTTGCTTAAGGGGAAGAACCAGCGTTGGTCGTGGGTAAGGATGTAGTATTTCAAATCGCCGCCGGGCAAGCCGAGGTCGGCATTGACGCTGGTGGTGTAGCCGCGGGTCGGCCACAGGGCGTCGTCAGTTTTGTTGCGTCCCCAGCCGATATTGCCTTTGAGAATCCAGTTTTTCTCACCATGCTCTTGGAGGAACTGGCGGTAGCGGTAGGGTTGATAATTTACGTCGCCATGCAGCTTCACATTCAGGTGTTCCACGGCGAGGCCGAAGTTTACGCGGTCATATTCAGTAACCGGTACACCCATGCGCGCACCCAGGCCAATACGAGTGGTTTCGTAGTTGTTGGAACTGGTGCTGGAGCCGGATTTATAGGGCATGAAGCCGCGATAGTAGATATCGTAGCCCAAGCTCACGCCGTCAGGAGTGAAGTAGGGATCGGTAAACGACAACGAGGCAGTATTTTGGGTTTTGCCGCGTGCAATGCGGAAGTTGGCGGATTTGCCGGTGCCAAACAGATTGTCTTGTGCCACGCCGGCAGAGAGTACCAAACCGGTGTCTTGTACCCAACCGGCAGCCACTTCTACCGAGCCGGTAGAGCGTTCTTTCACGGATACATCCACATCCACTTGGTCGGGCGTATCGGGCAGCGGGCGGGTTTCCACTTTCACATCGTCGAAATAACCCAAGAGCTGGATACGGTCTTTAGAACGGTTGAGCTTGGCCGAATCGTAGGGGGCTGCTTCGGTTTGGCGCATTTCGCGGCGGATAACGGCATCACGGGTTTTGTTGTTGCCGGAAATATGGATTTGGTTCACATAGTATTTGCGGCCGGGATTTACCGTTAGCACGAAATCCACGGTGTGATTGGCCTGGTCGGGCTGCGGCTGCACGCCCACTTGAGCCAGCGCATAGCCGGCCTGACCCATACGGTCTTGGATGGCCTGCAGGCTTTCTACCATCTGCGAACGGTTGTAGCGGCGGCCTTCGCGCATTTTCAGCAGGGCTTCCAACTCTTCGCGCGGCACTTCGCGGGTGTCGCCTTCGATGCGCACTTTGCCCCAGCGGTAACGTTCGCCTTCGTGTACTTTAATCCACAGCGTCTGTTCGGTACGGTCGGCGTTGTAGCGCACATCGGCGTCCTGTACCCGGCCTTCAAAGAAGCCTTCGTTTTGATAGAAATCGGTGATGGATTGCAGGTCTTGACGGAATTTTTCGTCGGAGAAACGGTCGTCTTTGGAGAGCCAGCTCAACATACCGTGGCGATCCATCTGCATTTGGCGGCGCAGAGTACGGTTGGAGAAGTGCTGGTTGCCTTCAAAGTCGATTTCTTTGATGTGGGTGGTAGGGCCTTCGTCGATTTTCAGTGTGATGTCCACACGGTTGCGCGAGAGGCGGGAAATCTCTGGGGTGATGGTGGCAGAAAGTTTGCCTTGGTTGGCATATTCCTGCTGCAGGCCGGCTACGGCTTGGTTTAGGATCGCTTGGTTGAATGGCTGCGATTGACCCAGGCCGAAGCTGTCGAGATTTTTCTTGATCGCGTCGCTGGGCAGGGTTTTGCCGCCGGTAACGGTGAGCGTGTTGATGATGGGGCGTTCCACCACGGTTAGCAACACTTGGTTGCCCATGGTTTCCACGCGCACGTCGTCGAACAGGCCGGTGGCATAGAGGTTTCTGATGATTTGTTCGCCTTCGCCATCAGTGAAGGTGCTGCCCACTTTAACCGGCAGGTGGCCAAATACGGTGGAGGGGTCGGTGCGCTGCAGGCCCTCAATGCGGATATCTTGGATGGTAAACGGTGCGGCGGCCAGCGCCCAAGAAGACAATCCGGCTGCAAACAAAGAGAAGGTAAGTTTGTTCAGTTTCATGCTTTATCCCAATAAACGGGTGATATCGTTGAAAAAGGCCAGCAGCATCAGCATCAGCATCAGGGAGAGGCCGAGGCGCAATCCCCACATTTGCACATTGGTGCTAACGGGCTTGCCGCGAATCCATTCGGCGGCATAATACATTAAATGGCCGCCATCTAAAACAGGAATCGGCAGTAAATTCAAAATCCCCAGGCTGATGCTCACTACGGCGAGGAATTCTAAATAATCCTGAATCCCGGCGGAGGCGGTTTTGCCGGCGTAGCTGGCGATGGTGATCGGGCCGGAAATGTGGCTTACGGAAGCCTGGCCGGTGAGCAGGCGGGCAAACAGGCGGCCGGTGAGTGCGGTGTAGGAAGACACGCGCTGCATGCCCATTTCGGCGGCGCCCAGCCAGGTGGGCCGGTAGCGGTAGGTGGAGCGATCCATCCATTGCCGGTCGACTTCAGCTTCAAAACCGGCATAGCCGTAGCGTTCGCCGTTGCGGTCTTCACGACTGTCGGGGCGCAAGGCTAGCTGAAGCGGTTTGCCGCCGCGCAAAATATCGATTGTCAGTTTGTCTTGCGGGTGTTGGCGGATGGTGGTGGTTAAATCCGGCCAAGTGTGTACGATTTGCCCGTTCACGGCCGCCACGCGGTCGCCTTTGCGCAAACCGGAGCGTTCGGCAGGTGAGCCGGGCTGGATAGAGGCGAGAGTGGTGTTCAGGCGCAGGGCGGTGATGCCGAACCAGCCGCCGCGTTTGGCCACGGCTTCCGCTTCCGGCGTGCCGGCGGCATCGATGGTGCGTGTGGTTTGGCTGCCGTTGGCTTCGCGCACGGCTACCTGAACCTTGCCGGCTTCCAAATTCAGGATGATTTCCGATTGTGCGTCGCCCCAAGTGAGCACCTGCTTGCCGTTTACAGCGGTGATGGTGTCGCCCGGCTGAAAGCCTACTTTGGCGGCCAGCGTGTCGGGCATCACCATGCCCACCATCGGGCGCACTTCCTGCACGCCGAAATAGCCGAAGGAGAAGGTGTAGAGCAGCACGGCCAGCGCCAGATTGGTGAGCGGGCCGGCGGCTACCACCAACATGCGTTTGAATGGGTGTTGCTTGTCGAAGGCGTAGGGCAGGTCGGCCTCGACCACATCGCCCTCACGGGTGTCGACCATTTTCACATAGCCGCCCAGCGGAATCGGCGCCAAGCACCATTCGATATTGCGCCAGCGCTTATTGAAAAAAGGCTTGCCGAAGCCCACGGAAAAGCGCAGCACTTTGATGCCGCACCAGCGCGCCACCAGCAAATGCCCCAGCTCGTGCAGGCTGACCAAAATCAGGATGGCAACGATAAACGCGCCGAGTGTGTGCAAAAGAAACAAACAAGAAGCTCCTTGAAGCAGGCGAATCGGAGAAGGCTACCTGAAAAATGGCAGCGAAGGGCCAATCGGTATTTTCAGGTAGCTTCAGCCGCCAATCGGCTGCAGGAAGAAAAACGTAATTGTAATGGAAACAGAGGTTCCCGACAAAGCCTGCACCAATGGTTAAGGCGCCTCATTTCTGCCTGCCGTGTTGGCTTGCCTTGCCGTATTTGCCGCATTATTCATGTGGCTTACTGCCTGGCATGGAAAAGATGTTCAGCGATGCGCCACCTGCCGCACAAACGCTTCTGCAGCGCGTCGGGCGGCGGCATCCAAATCCAGCAGGCCTTCCAGGCTGTGGTGGCTACCTGAAAAATCCAGCTCCAAGCAATGCTGCACCGTGTGTGCGATGTCGGTAAAGCGGATGCGGCCGGCTAAAAAGGCGGCCACGGCGATTTCGTTGGAGGCATTGAGCACGCAGGGCACGCCGCCGCAGGCCTGCATGGCCTGATAGGCTAGCTCCAAGCAGGGGAAACGGCGGTAGTCGGGCGTTTCAAACGTGAGCGCGGAGAGGGCGGCGAAATCCAGCGGCGGCACGCCGGAGGCGATGCGTTCGGGCAGGCCGAGGCAGTAGGCGATGGGCGTGCGCATATCGGGCGTGCCCATTTGCGCCAGCACCGAGCCGTCGGCATAGCGCACCATGCTGTGCACCACGCTTTGCGGGTGGATAACAGTTTCCAGTTTCTCCGGCGGGCAGTTAAACAGCCAGTGTGCTTCAATCAGCTCCAGGCCTTTATTCATCATGGTGGCGCTGTCTACCGAAATTTTGCGCCCCATCTGCCAGTTGGGATGTTTTACTGCCTGTTCGGGCGTGATGGCGGGGAAATCGGCCAAGTCGGTGTGTAGGAAGGGGCCGCCGGAAGCGGTGAGGATGATGGATTGCACGCCGTTATGTTTCAGGCCTTTTTCTGGTGGCAACACTTGGTAGATGGCGTTGTGTTCGCTGTCTACCGGCAGGATGAGGGCGCCGGACTGGGCGGCGGTTTGCATAAAGAGGCTACCTGAAACCACCAGCGTTTCTTTGTTGGCCAGGTAGATGGTTTTGCCGGCGCGGGCGGCGGCCAGCGTGGGCGGCAGGCCGGCGGCGCCGACGATGGCGGCCATCACGCCGTCGGTTTCCGGCGCGGCGGCAATGTCGCACAAGGCTTGTTCGCCGTGCAGCACTTTGGTGTGGCAGCCGGCCGCAGCCAGGTGCGTGCACAGTTCGGCGGCTTGCGCTTCATTGGCGGTTACGGCGTATTGCGGACGGAAGGCAAGGCATTGTTCGGCCAGCTTGGCGGTTTGGCTGTGGCCGCTGAGGGCGAAGATGCGGAAGCGTTCGGGATGGCGGGCAACCACGTCGAGCGTGCTGGTGCCGATGCTGCCGGTGCTGCCGAGGATGGTGAGGAATTGGGTCATGGTTGGTGTGTTTCGGGTAGCTTTTTGTGCTTATAGTGATTCATTTTAAACCAACGTTGCGTTGGCTTGTTGCCTAACTCTGCTTAAACTTAATCCACGGTATGCGGAAGGGCAGGGGCAGATTTATGTGTCAGGTAGCCTTTAATGCCGGCGGCAGGCTACCTGAAAATGTTGGGGGAAACAAGCCGGGTTTGCAAAGGCCTCGGTTTGCTAGGCATGGCGGCTGCGGAGAAATGCCGTTAAGCCGCCCACAATATGCAACGGCAGCGGAAAGGCGGTTTCCGGCTGCCGTTTGGTTTGCTGCTTTAGGAACGATATTGCGTCATCAGTTCGCAGTAGTTTGGGTAGTGTTCTTTGCTCACAAAGCCACGGATCAGGCTCATGGTTTGGTAGATGCCGCGCCGCTTGGCGTTTTCGTCCCAACAGCCGATGTGCTGGGAGTTGTCGAAGTCGAACCAGTATTTGGTGAGCAGCCACACGTTCAGGCCGAGCTCGCGCAGGGCTTCGTCGTCGGCTTCGATGATGCCTTTTTCGCGCAGTTCGATGAAGATTTTCACCAGAAGCGGGGAAATCTTCACGTGGGTGAATTCGTTGTGTTCGCCCAAAAGCTGTTTGCTGCGGACGAGTAGGGTGTTTACGTCGCTGAATAAGAAACGGTATTCCCACAGGATGTCGTACACGCCCTGCAGATATTCGCCCATTTTGGCCATGCTGTCGGGCAGTTCGGTTTCTCGGATGTAGTCGAGCAGTTTGTTGCTGTAGCGCTGGAACAGCTGAACGATGATTTCGTCTTTATTGCGAAAGTGGTAATACAGATTGCCGGGGCTGATGCCGAGGCGCTGGGAGATGTGGTTGGTGCTGATGTTGCGCTCACCCTCCTCATTGAACAGTTGGAGGCTGATGTCGATGATTCGGTTGTAGGTGTTGGGTTTGCCGGGCTTCCTGGGCATGGGTTGTCTCCTTGGCTGCAACGTAAATTCTACCTATGCGAGAGGCTACCTGAAAATGAGATAGCGGAATTTTAATACATTATCGATTATATTGCTTTATGGCTACCGCACTTATTCCCCACGCAGCCTTGCTGCGCTGCCGGCTAGGAGGAAATAAGTGCTGCATTACCTTATTCCAACCACACCGGCTCGGGTTCAAGCCGCACGCCGAAGCGTTGGTAAACGCTGTTTTGCACGTGTTCGGACAAACGGCGGACGTCTTGGGCGCTGGCGCCGCCGAGGTTAATCAGCACCAGGGCTTGTTTTTGGTGTACGGCGACCTGGCCTTCGCGGTGGCCTTTGAGCCCGCATTGGTCGATAAGCCAGCCGGCGGCGAGTTTGGCCCGGCCGACCGGCTGGGGGTATACCGGCAGGGCGGGGTGCTGCGTCTTCAGCGCGGCGGCCTGTTCGGCGGAAACGATGGGATTTTTATAGAAACTGCCGCAGCTGCCGGTTTCGGCGGGGTCGGGCAGCTTGCGGCGGCGGATGCGGCACACGGCTTCGGCCACGATGGCAGCGGTGAGCGGCGCGCCTTGAGCCAGGGTTTCGGCTTCGGCTTGTACGTCGCCATAGTGCAGCTTGGGCTTGAATTCGCTATCCAGTACGAACGTTACCGCCGTAATCACGAAACGGCCGCCGGATTGTTTGAACACGCTGTCGCGATAGGCAAAACGGCAGTCGGCATGGCTGAACGATACCGGTTTGCCGCTGTCTAAATCCCAGGCTTGCACCGTTTCGATACAGCTTTCGGCTTCCACTCCGTAGGCACCGATATTTTGCACCGGCGCAGCGCCCACCGTGCCGGGAATCAGGCTGAGGTTTTCCAGCCCGCTCAAGCCCTGCGCGATGGTGTGCTGCACGAAATCGTGCCAGTTTTCGCCGGCCTGCGCGGTGATGCGCGTTTTGCCGCCGCCGGCCGGCTCGGGCGCGGAAATGCCTTTATTGGCCATGCGCACCACCAGCCCGTCGTAGTCCTTCATCAGCAGGATATTGCTGCCGCCACCCAACCATAGGGTGCGTTCGCGGCGGTATTCGGGCAGTTGGAAAATTTCAGGTAGCCTTTCGGCTGTGTCTAATGTGTAGAGCGCGGCGGCGCGGGCGGGTAGGCCGAAGGTGTTCAGCGCGGTTAAATCGGCATCGTATTGCAGTTTATTCATCGTCTTCATGTTCCAGCATTTCTTGGCTTACTGTTGCCAAACACCACAAGAGGGCAACGGCGGCACAACCCAGCGACAGCACCAATGCCGCCCAGAAGCCGTAAATCCCCATGCTCGTGCCGAAGGCCAGCAGGCAGCCCAATCCGAGGCCGACCACCCAGAAGGCGATGCCGTGAATCACCATCGGCAGTTTGGTTACCTTATAGCCGCGCAAGGCGTAGGAAGCGATACATTGGATGGCGTCGGCCAATTGGAAGGCGGCGGCAAACAGCAGGATGGTGGAGCCGAGGCCGATCACGGCTTGGTCGTCGGTGTAAACGCGCATAATCGGGTAGCGGAACAGCAGGGTGAGCACTGCGGTAACGATAGCTAGGGTTGAGCCACAGGCCAAGGCCACGCCGGAGGCATAACGCGCTTGGAAATAGCGGTTGGCACCGATGGCATAGCCTACGCGCACGGTAACTGCCGCGCCAATGCCCTGCGGAATCACATAAATCAGGCTGGTGATGCTATTTACTACTTGCTGAGCAGCTACGTGGTCTTCGGCATTGCCCGGCAGTTGGGCAATCAGCATCATCATCACGGTGAACAGGCTCACTTCGAGGAAGAAAGACAAGCCAATCGGCACACCCAGCTTGGTAATTTGACGGAAAATCTTGGCACTGGGTTTGGAGAATCGCGCAAAGAGGCCGAAGCGTTGGAAATATTTCTGTTTGGCAATATAAGCCCACAGCGCGGCGGCGTTAAACCAGAACACTAGGGTACTGGCCAGGCCACAGCCCGCACCGCCCAAGGCCGGCATGCCCAAATCGCCGTAAACGAAGATGTGGTTGAGCGGGATGTTTAAAAACAGGCTGATCCAGCTCATCCACATAATGGGTTTGGGTTTGCCCAAGCTGGAAGCGAAAGCATGTAACGCACGGTGGATCATGGCTGCCGGCATGGAAAGGGCAATCAGGCCCACATACAAGGCAAATTGCCGTTTTACTTCGGCATCCAAGTCGAGAAAGCTATTGAAGGGCTGAATCATCAGCCACAGCAGAATCATGCCGATAATGCCCAGCATCAGGCCATACAATATGCCCTGACGGCCCAGTTCGGCCACCTTCTCGACTTCGCCTGCGCCGTGCTCTTGGGCAATCATCGGATTAAGCGCGGTCATGATGCCGAGGAAGGTTATGTAAACAGTAACGAATGCGCTGCTGCCCAGTGCCACGGCAGCCAAATCAGTTTTGCCTGCGCCACCGGCCATTACCGTATCCACGAACCCCAGCCCCACTTGCGCAATCTGCGCCAACAGCATGGGCACCGCCAAAGCGCCCAATTTGGAGGCTTCTTTGCGGAAAACGGCGGGGGAATAACGGTTTAGGTCGAGCAGCATAATCAAAAATAAGAGTGGAACACGGGCGTGATTTTAGCAGAAATGCAACATAAGTTGTAGTAACGCAACACTTGGCGCCTGGGGTTTGTGAAGATATTCCGCAATAGTATGCTTGATTTGTCGAGGAAAATATTTTTCCCTGCTGTGTTGCGGATTTTGTCTGGCAAAATCTGCCCTGATGCTATTTTTAGAGTAGACAAAGTTGGAAAAACATGACAAACGCAGCCGGGTTTCGGCATAAAGGCTACCTGAAAACGCCGGTGCGGCACATTTGGTTTTGACTGTGCTGCGCTTCGTTTTCAGGTAGCCTTTGCGGCGGTAAAGATGAAGATTTAAATAAAGCAACGTTGCTTTTGATTCTGAGGAAGGCAGTTGCCGCCCAATATAAAAGGCACGCCGGAATGGTTTCCGCCGTGCCTTGGCTTTAACTACAGCTTATCGTTGGCCTGCCTGCGAGGTCGGGTTGATTAAGATTTCCACGCGGCGGTTTTGTGCGCGGCCGCTTTCGGTGGAGTTATCGGCCACCGGCGAGCGTGAGCCGTAGCCCACGGTGCTGATGCGGCTGGCAGCCACGCCGCGGCCGGTGAGGTAGCCGGCTACCGAACGGGCGCGGTTTTCAGACAAGGGGTTGTTGATGCGGTCATTGCCGGTGTTGTCGGTGTGGCCGGCCACGGTAATGGTGGTTTCTGGATACTGTGTCAGCACATTGGCCACGGTGTTGAGCGAGTTAACCGCGTCGGGGCTCAGGCTGGCGCTGTTGGTGGCGAAGGTTACGCCGCTGGGCATGGTCAGCTTGATTTGGTCGCCTTGGCGCTGCACTTCCACCGGTGTGTTGGCCAGCTCTTGGCGCAGACGGTTTTCTTGCACGTCCATATAGGCACCCACACCCGCGCCTACCACGCCGCAGCCCAGTGCGGCATTGCGCGCGCCTTTGCTGCCGTGGGTCAGTGCGCCGACCGCGCCGCAGGCTGCCGCGCCGCCGAGGCCGAACAGCGCAGTTTTAGAAATAGTTTGCTGGCCGGTAACCGGGTCGGTAACGCAGCCGTTCAGGGCAAAGGTAGCGGCCAGGGTTAATACTGTTAGACGTTTCATCATAATTGATTTCCTTTTGTGGAAGAGTTTGGTGAAAACAAAAAATTAGGGGCTGACGTAGATTAGCCCTAAATTCCACACCAATCCCGCAAGATTTTTA
>CAUUTP010000030.1:0-21140 GCA_963548155.1 uncultured Eikenella sp. | reverse complement strand
GATAGTACGGCAAGGCGAGGCAACGCCGTACTGGTTTAAAGTTAATCCACTATATCAAGGGGTGTACGGCGTCGGTTCCGGCATCGTCATCGACAGCGACCACGCCGCCGAATATCGGGAATGCGGCTGGAAAGCCCGTTTCCTCAACGAATTGCGCCCCACCTTCGGCATCTTCGAAACTATACGCGTGAAAAACAGGCAATGCAGCCTGCTCGACCTGCATTTAGGCCGTCTGAAAACCTCCGCCCAAGCCCTCAACCTGCCCCTGTCCGACGATGGCGAAACCCGAATCCGGCAATACATCGCCGACTTGCCAGAAGGCCTCTTCCGCCTGAAAGCCGAGCTCGTTTCAGACGACCTCATCCTCAGCCATGCCGCCACCGCCGAGCTGTCCGCCCCGCAGCGCGTCATCCCCGCCCCGCAACCCCTCCCGCGCCGCGACTACCTGCGCCGCTTCAAAACCACCCGCCGCACCCTGTACGACCAAGCATGGCAAACCGCCGAAACACAAGGCGCGTTCGACAGCCTGTTTTTCAATTCAGACGACCTCCTGCTCGAAGGCGGCAGAAGCAACGTATTCATCAAATACCAAGGGCAATGGCTTACCCCGTCTCTGGATTTGGACATCCTCAACGGCGTCATGCGCCAAGCCGTGTTGCAGCAGCCGCAAACCTACTTGGGCGCAGACGCAGTCATCGAAACGCACATCACCCGCGACATGCTGGAACACGCCGAAGAAATCCGCCTCTCCAACGCCTTAAGGGGCGTGTTTGAGGCGGATTTGGCACAATAAACAAACGGCTTGGAATCTTGCTCCAAGCCGTTTGTTTTAGCACATCGAGTTTCAGTTAGCCTTTCAGTCATATAGGCAAAGGCTACCTGAAACATCGATTTCAACCAAGCCAAAGCTTTTCAGGTAGCCTGTTGCACACAGCCAAGCTGTCTGCTTACTTCCCACACTCTGCGCGCATCGCCCAATGGTTTACCGGCCCGTGGCCGTGGCCGATATTGATGGGCTGAGAGATGGCGGCGGTGATGCACTGTTTGGCGGTGCGGATGGCCGCTTCTACCGCTGCGCCTTTGGCCAGCTCGGCGGTGAGGCAGGCGGAGAAGGTGCAGCCGGTGCCGTGAGTGTGCGGCGTGGGGAAGCGCGGGCTTTCCAGCGTAAACTGCCCATCCAGCATAAACACCCAATCGCGGCAGATTTCGCTTTGCGATTCGCCGCTGTGGCCGCCTTTAATCACCACGGTTTGCACACCGGCTTCCTGCAAGATGCGGGCGGCGCGTTCGGCGTCGGCATCGGTTTGGATGTCGATGCCGGTGAGCGCTTCGGCTTCGGGCAGATTGGGCGTGAGCACATCGGCCAGCGGCAGCAAATGCCGTTTGAGCGCGGAGACGGCGTTTTGCTGCAACAGCGGCGCGCCGCCCTTGGCCACCATCACCGGATCGAGCACCAGCCGGCCAAACGGTTTGCCTGCCAGTTTTTCCGCTACGCATTCAATCACTTCAGCTGTACCAAGCATACCGATTTTAAAAGCGGCTACCTGAAAATCGGCGGCGATGGAATCGATTTGTGCGCGGATAATATCGAGCGGCACGCCGTGGATGGCCTGCACGCCGAGCGTGTTTTGCGCGGTTACCGCTGCCAGCACGCTCATGCCGTACACGCCGCGCATTTGAAAGGTTTTCAAATCGGCCTGAATGCCTGCACCGCCGCCGCTGTCGGAGCCGGCGATGGTGAGGGCTTGTGCAATTTGCGTCATCTGTTTTCTCCTGATTTAAGCTGTTAAATCCATTCCACTTTCGCGCGTGCCGCCACTTCCTGCGCCGATATGGCGGCCAGGCTGTCGATCAGTTTCCATGCGAACGAGCCGCTCTGCGCAGGCTGCAAGCCCTGCGCCGCCAATTCACCGGCCACGGCATACACTGTGCAGGCTTCGGCCACGGCGTGCAGATAGTCTTCCGGCGCGGCCACAGCGGCAAATGCACCCACTACCGTGCTCAACAGGCAGCCGGACGCGGTTACTTTGGGGAACAGCGGCGTGCCGTTATTCAGCTTGGCAGTGCGGCTGCCGTTGGAAACATAGTCGGTTTCGCCGCTGATGGCGGCAACGCAGCCGTATTGCTGCGCAATGCGTTGGGCGATGCTGTGCAAATCGGCCGCGCCGCTGCCCGCATCCACACCTTTAGCATGCCATTCCACCCCTGCAATGTGCGCCATTTCGCCCGCATTACCGCGCACGGCGGAGAAGCGGATTTCTGCCAGCAGCTGCGCCGTGGTTTCGCGCCGCAGCCCGGTAAAACCTGCACCCACCGGATCAAGCACCACCGGCACGCCCGCGCGGTTGGCCGATTTGCCCGCTACCAGCATGGCTTCCACCTTTTGCTTGTTCAACGTGCCGATGTTCAATACCACTGCCGAGCTAACTGCCGCCAGCTCCGCCATTTCGTCCACGCTGTCGGCCATAATCGGCGAGGCGCCGATAGCCAGCAGGCCGTTGGCCGAGAAATTGGCCGCCACGATATTGGTGATGTTGTGCACCAGCGGGTTACGGGCGCGGACTTGATCCAGATATTTGATTTCCATATTGCTTTATTCCTAGTGGTTGGCGGAACGGGCAAGAAAAACGCCCGCTGTTGGATCGGGCGAGAAGTGGTGTTGTATCAAGAGAATATGGCGGGCTCTTCAGCTGTGCTTTCAGGTAGCCTCAACTGTAGTGTTTGATGCCTAGCCGCCTACATAGTTTCCTACGCCAGTATTGGGGCTGTTGGCAATTACTTTTCCAAGCGGATTTTTTGTTCCCAAGGCGGTAGATTCAAGGTGGAAACCGCAGCAAGGTAGACCCCTTGCGAGGATTGCCAACGCGGAAGATGCTACTTTGGGAGCGAAAAGATGCGGAAATAGTAATTGCCGGCAGCCCCTAGCTGTATCAGGTACAACGGGTATTTTCTCAGCCGCCTCTGCGGCACCCCGACTAATGGCGGCAGATTATAGCCTGCAACATGGTGAAAGGCTACCTGAAACTATCCCTTCATTCCGTTGCAGGCCGCCTGCTAAATTCCAGCTAGCCTGTAACCTTGTAGGAATGAGTTTTATACCTGTCGGCACGCCATCCAAGCATGGCCGTCATCTCTGCACCAAGCCGGCTAAAACGGATATTGTTTAAGCATGGCAACACCGCTTTTCGGCAATATAAGGCTACCTGAAAATTTTCAGGTAGCCTTATATATTTCGCGCCGTCGGGGGCTAGTCCTGACGGTATCTTTGCCAAACAGGCATTATCTACATTGTAAGGCTGGACTAGCTCTCTTTGATTAAGCTAATTCAAAGGGGCTTTTTTCATGTCTTATCAACTTCCTACCTATCCAAATATTACCGCAAGCATAGGCCGTCCGGAAGAAGGCTTGTTCTGTGAACTTACGGTTTCTTTAAATATAACGCCTGATCGGAGTTATATCCTCTTTGCCGAAATTATCAATCAAGATGAGCCGGCAGATCGCCTGCAAAAGCTTTTAGATATTTACGGACAATTTATTTTTGATTCCGTGGAACTTGAAGTTCCATTCTTTCCCCATACGATATATCTGCCCCCTACTCTATCTTCACATAAGCTACAGACAAAACTTCGATTTCTTCCCTGCCTTCCGGCCCGTGGAACACAATTTCATCGCCTTCGCGGGCTTTGAGCAAGGCGCGGGCGAGCGGGGAGGTCCAGGAAATTTTGCGGCGGGCGGTGTCGATTTCGTCCACGCCCACGATGCGCACGGTTTGCTCTTCGCCGTTGCCGCGCAGCAGTTCCACGGTGGCGCCGAAGAAGATTTGGTCGGTGGCTTCGCGGGTTTCGGGATCGACCACTTGCGCCGCTTCCAGCCGTTTGGTGAGGAAGCGGATGCAGCGGTCGATTTCGCGCATGCGGCGCTTGCCGTAGAGATAGTCGCCGTTTTCGCTGCGGTCGCCGTTGGAGGCGGCCCAGTTGACGATTTGCACGATTTCGGGGCGCTCTTTGTTCACCAGCCGGTAGAGCTCGTCTTTCAATGCCTGCCAGCCGACTGGGGTAATGTAGTTGGGGGTGGTGTTGCTCATGATGGCTTTCAAATCTGTTCAAATGTGCGGATGAAGGTTTCAGGTAGCCTTGCGGTTTAAATGCCCGCCGTCGCCGGCATGCAGTTTGGCCAGCAGCCACAGCAGCACCAGGCCGAAGGCGGCCAGCGATAGGTAGGTGTAGCTGAAGGCCTGTTCCAGCAGTGAGCCGGTTTCGCCCACGGCGGCGCGGTATGCGCCCAAAATCACGGCGGCCACGGCAATGCCGATGCCGATACCCACCTGCTGCACCACGCTGAGCATGGTCGAACCCGCGCTGGCTTCTTCGTTCGACAAATCACCGATAGTAAGGGTGTTGATGGCAGTAAACATCAGGGATTGGCACAGGCCGAAGCAGGTGGCCAGCAGCATATAAAACGTTATCGAGCTGCGCGAATCGAGCAGCGACAGCGCGGCCACCACGGCCGACATGGCCACGGCCACGCCCAAGAGCGTGCCTTTATAGCCGAAGCGCACCAGAATCGGCGCAGTAAACGGTTTCATCAAAATCGAGCTCAACGCCACCGGCGCGAGCATCCAACCCGCCATTTCGGCATTGTAACCAAAGGCTACCTGAAGCATCAGCGGCACCAGGAAGGGAATGCCGGAAGAGAGCACGCGGAACATCAGGTTCGCTGCCAGCCCGATGCTAAAAGTATGCACCCGGAACAGAGAAAGCGGCAGCAGTGGATTTTTAGCACGCCGTGCATATGCGGCATACAACCACATGGCCGCCGCGCCCAGCCCGATTATCAATAAGGAGCGGCTGCCGTTGCGCAGGTTTTCCGCTGCCAGCTCCAGCCCGTAGGTAATCCCCACTAGGCCGCCGGCAAACAGCAAGAATCCTTGCCAATCTAATGGTTGCGTATCGGTGCGCACATTGGGCATATAGCGGCCGGCAACAGCAATGCCAAGCAGGCCGATGGGGATATTGATAAAGAAAATCCAGTGCCAAGACAGGTTTACCGCCATCCAACCACCCAAAATCGGCCCAACGATGGGGCCGATGAGGCCAGTCATCGACATCAAATTCCATGCCGCTACCAATTCCGATTTGGGCACGGTGCGGATAATCGCCAACCGCGCCACCGGCATCATCAGCGCGCCACCCACACCCTGCAAAATCCGCGCCAGCACCAGCCAGTTTAAAGTGGGAGAAGCGGCGCAGGCCACCGAACCGAGCACAAACACCGCTACCGCCAGCCGGAACACGTTGAGCGTACCCAGCCGGTCGGCCAGCCAGCCCGAGAGTGGAATCAGCGCGGCCACAGTGAGCGCATAGCTGATGATGGCCAGCTCCATTTGCAGCGGCGATTCGTGCAGGCTTACCGACATCACCGGCAGCGCGGTATTCAAAATGGTGGCGTCCAGCGACTGCATAAACAGCGCCATCGCTGCCGTCCAGGCCAGGCCTTTTTGTTGCGGGGTCATCATGATAAGAAAGGGTGTTTGGAATGGCGTTTGATTGGCCGGTAGATTGCAGGAGGCTACCTGAAAAATAAACGGAATGGATTTTCAGGTAGCCTCTGGCTGACTGGGCATCATCCCGGCGAATAGCCAGAAACATGCCAAAACCCTGTATCCTGTTTCAGATAACCGCCAATTTTACATGAAAATACAAGTTTTCCTTTATTTATCCCGCCATCTGTATTTACAATGAACTGTTTTTAGCAAAACTGCAAAAAAATTTACTGAAAAGGGAGTTTCAAACGCCATGCAGATTACCGACCTACTCGCGTTCAGCGTGAAAAACAAAGCATCCGACTTGCACCTCTCTGCCGGCCTGCCGCCGATGATCCGCGTGCACGGCGACGTGCGCCGCATCAACCTGCCGGAAATGAGCGCCGAAGAAGTGGGCAACATGATCGCTTCCATCATGAATGACCACCAGCGTAAAGACTACCAACAACGGCTGGAAACCGACTTTTCCTTCGAATTGCCCAACATCGCCCGTTTCCGTGTGAACGCATTCAACACCGAACGCGGCCCGGCTGCCGTGTTCCGTACCATTCCCAGCAAAGTGCTCACGCTGGAAGAGTTGAACGCGCCCAAAGTGTTCCAAAAAATTTCCGACCAACCGCGCGGCCTGGTGCTGGTAACCGGCCCTACCGGTTCCGGTAAATCCACCACCCTGGCGGCAATGATCAACTACATCAACGAAAACCATCATCACCACATCCTCACCATCGAAGACCCGATCGAGTTTGTGCACGAAAGTAAGCAGTGTCTGGTAAACCAACGCGAACTGCACCAACACACCCACAGCTTCGCCAACGCCCTGCGCTCCGCATTGCGTGAAGACCCGGATATCATCCTGGTGGGTGAGATGCGTGACCCGGAAACCATCGGCTTGGCGCTCACCGCCGCCGAAACCGGCCACTTGGTATTCGCCACCTTGCATACCACCGGTGCCGCCAAAACCGTGGACCGTATTATCGACGTGTTCCCCGCCGGCGAAAAAGAGATGGTGCGCTCCATGCTTTCCGAATCACTGCGCGCCGTGATTTCACAAACCCTGCTCAAAACCAAAGACGGTAAAGGCCGCGTGGCCGCGCACGAAATCCTGATTTCTACCGCCGCCGTGCGTAACCTGATCCGCGAAAACAAAATCGCCCAAATCGGTTCTGCCCTGCAAACTGGTCAGGCGCATGGTATGCAGACGCTCGACCAATCCCTGCAGGCACTACTCAAACGTGGCATCATCAGCATCGATGCCGCCCGTGCCAAAGCTCAGAACCCCGACCAACTCGTCTAAACCGACAATCGTACAAGGGAAAACATCATGTCAAACGATCAGCACAAACAAAACTTGGCCGAGCTGCTCTCCGAAATGGCCAACCAGGGTGGCGATATGCCGCCTGAGCCTACCCCCGTTTCCTCTGCCATGATGCCGAATGGCGATTTAGCCGCCGTGGAAAGCCAGCTGGCTGCCGGCACGCTCGAGATTCCGCCGCTGCCCGATTTGCCCAAAAGCGTATTCGGCGAACCAGAATTGATTGAGCCTGGTTTCGTGGCGCAGCCCATTACGCCGCCTGCCCAGCCCGCTCAACCGGTGCAACAACAAGCAGCACAGCCGCAGCCGCAACTCAAATCCAAATACGCCGCGGCTCTCGCACCCAATGCTGCCCAGCCGATGCAGGCTCCGGCCAAACCGGCTCAGCCTGCCCCGCAGCAAACCGCACCGGCACAAGCGCAACCCCAACCGCAGCCCGCTCCACAACCCCAAGCAGACCCGCAACAGCCTGCTGCCAGACCCGCACCAGCTACGCCTAATCATCCGCCGCTGCATGCCGCGCCGGCACAGCCTGTCGGCCATGGGCCGAACCAGCACTTAACCCGTGAGCGTGCCAAACTGCACCCGCTGCTGGAAAAAATGGCTGATGAATCGCTCAAACGCAACGCTTCCGATATCTTCATCAGCAGCAATTTCCCGCCTTCGTTCAAAATCGACGGCACGCTGGTGCCGATTCCGGTAAAACCGCTCACCGAAGACGAAGCCGCACAAATCGTTTACTCCACCTTCAACGACGAACAAAAAGCCAAATTCCCGATAGAGTGGGAGCTGAACTACTCCCTGCAATCGCAAAACGGCATCCGTTTCCGTGTGAACGCCTATCACGAGCAAGGCCGTATTGGCTTGGTAATGCGCCGCATTACCACCAACATCCTCACCGTCGACGATTTGCGCCTGCCGCAAGTACTCAAAGAGCTCTCCATGCGCAAGCGCGGCCTGATTATTCTGGCCGGCCCCACTGGTTCCGGTAAATCCACTTCGCAGGCCGCGATGCTCGACTGGCGTAACAAACACTCTGCCGGCCACATCGTAACCATCGAAGACCCGATCGAGTATATCCACAGTCCGATCAAGAGCATCATCACCCAACGCGAAGTCGGCCTTGATACCCACAGCTGGGGTGCGGCCGTACAAAGCGCCATGCGTCAGGCGCCAGACGTAGTCTGCGTGGGTGAGGTTCGTAACGAACACTCCATGGAATATGCCCTGCAACTGGCGCAAACCGGTCACTTGTGCTTCTTCACCATCCACGCCACCAACGCCAGCCAAACCGTTGAGCGTATTATGAACTTGTATCCGGAAGAGCGGCATCCGCAGATTCTGATGGACTTGGCATTGAACTTGGTGGCCATTATCGGCCAGCGTTTGGTGCTGAAAAAAGGCGGCAAAGGCCGAAACGCCATCATCGACTTGCTGATCAACACTCCCGCTATGCAGGACCACGTGTTCAAAAACCAGCTGCTTGAAGCTCGCGAGCTGATGGAACGCGCCGAAGACGACGGCATGCAAACCTTCGACCAAGACTTGTTCCGCCTCTACATCAACGGCGAAATCGACTACGACGAAGCCCTGCGCCAGGCCGAATCTGCCAACGACTTGCGTCTGCGCATCAAGCTCTACGAAGAAGGCCGCGAAAGCACGCATATCTTCGAACGCGTAAACGATTTGAACCTGATGTAAGCAGCCCAAACCAAAGGCTGATAGAGGCTACCTGAAAAACACCCGATGGATTTTCAGGTAGCCTCTACCGTTTTCATATCAACAGGCAGACTGTCTTAATACCTTGCATTTTCTCGCTAAATACCTACTATTTCATACCAGATGGCGAGTTGATGAGTACAAATAGCACAGCAGCGTGCACCCATACTGAAAAAATACAATCATTTAACTACGCCCACCCTTTTAACGAAAACTTTCAGGTAGCCCCTACACCATCCGCCAACACATCATGAATACCACCCACTCCACCGAATACCGCCGCGGCCTCTACTGCGTCATCGGCTGCTACCTGATTTGGGGCTTTTTTCCGCTCTACTGGCTGCCCCTGGTCGGTCAGCCCATCAGCGCTGGGCAACTGATGGCACACCGTATCGTATGGGCATCGCTGCTCGCTATCGGCACGGTAGCCTGCTCACCTTCCGCCCGCACCCAGCTCGTACAAGCCGTCAAAAGCCGCCAAATCCTTACCGCCTTCGCCATCTGTTCCACCTTATTGGCAACAAACTGGCTGCTCTATTTGGCCGCCATCACCCAACGGCAGGTATTGCAAGCCAGCCTAGGCTACTTCATCGCACCACTCGCCAGTATCTTCTGCGGCCGCCTGTTTCTGCGTGAAGCCCTGCGCCCGCTGCAAATCGGCGCGATTCTTTTGGCCATCGTGGGCGTGGTATGGCTTTCCGCATGGGGCGGGCAGATGCCTTGGATTGCACTGGGCCTCGGCGTGAGCTGGAGCATCTACGGCCTGTTGCGCAAGCTCGCCCCACTACCCGCCCTGCCCGGCTTCACGCTGGAAACCCTGATGCTGCTGCCCTTTGCCCTCCTGTATCTGGGCTGGCACTATCGGCACGGCAGCCTGGTGTTCGCCCAACTGCCACCCCTGCCCCTGGCTATCGTCATCGGCAGCGGTGCCGCCACCATGATTCCGCTGTTGCTGTTTGCCGCCGCCGCACAACGCATCCGCCTCACCACCATCGGCATATTGCAATACCTCTCACCCAGTCTGCAATTCCTACTCGGACTCACCGCCTTCCACGAGCCGTTCAGCCGTATGCAGTTTGCCGGTTATCTGTGGGTATGGGCAGGCGTGGCGCTATTTGTGTGGGGCGCACGCAGAAAGCAGGCTACCTGAAAGCTGATCAATACGGTAAGGCAAGCCAACACTGGCTTGCTTTGATATCCACCCACTATAAAAAGGCTACCTGAAATCTTTCAGGTAGCCTTTCAGCTTAACCAATTATCCTCACTCTGCCTTACTTTCCTCCAAACAATCCGCCCTGGCTGCCGCTGTGCCGTTTTTGCAGGCATCTTGAGCCGAAGTAGTCAAGCCTTCTTGTACCCCTGATTCTAACCCCGCTTCTTTCGACAAGGCAGCCAGCACCCAGGCATATTCGGGCGATTGGCGCATCAGCACGCGGGCGGCTTCTTTCAGATTGTTGATGTCTTCACGCGGCAGGTAAAAGCTGGTGGAAATATTGAGCACGTTTTTGCGCAGGGTAGAATCGGGCAAATCGCGCAGGCTGAGGCTCACGAAATGCAGGCTGATAGGTCGGCCTTGTCGGCTGTTGGCCTGGCTATTCCATTGGTCGGCCACAGCGCGGATGCGGCGTAGCGACTCTTGCGAATTTTGGTCGATGGGCACGTTGATGATGGCGCCCAACACATCGTAGAGGCCGGGCACTTTGGCGCTCTGATCGATGGTGCTGTCGAGCTGGTTTTGCGCGTTCACGCTAATCACAATGATTTTGCGCACGTTTTGGTTGGCCAGCTGGCGGTGCAGAATTTGGCTGGGATAGATTTCAGTGGCTTCCAATAGGCCGCGTAAGCCGAGGTTGTCGGTGAGTCCGCCATCGAGCAAATGGACATAAGGACGGTTTTTGCTGTCTTGATATAGCGCCAACTCTTGGCCGAACTCGCGGCGGGTTCGGGCTTGCTGCTGCTCGTCGCTGCCATGCTCCAGCACGTTTTGCAGGCGCGGCGGCAGGGTGTAGCCGCAGTTGCCGCCGTTGTTGTTAATCGTAATCGGGCTAAACACCACCGGTACGGCGCTGGAGGCGGCCACGGCGCGCGCTAGGCGCAAATCGGAAAGGTTGAGGCACATCATGTCGAAAAATTCTTGCGTGAAATCAAAGCGCCTACCTATCGACATATCGGTGGCCGACACCACGGCAAACGGGCCTTTGCGCCGGCTGGCCAAATCGCCGAAAGTAGCGTGGCCGAATAAAGTGGCTTCAAACTGCTCCTGCAGCAAATCGCCGCGCCCGAATTCAGGCGAGGTCAGGCGCGGCAGGTTGGCCAGCGAAAACACTTGCCGGCCCACCAGTTTTTGGAAATTCTGCTTCAAGAATTGCTGTTCAAATGCGGGGATGGTATCGCGCCCGTGCAGCGAATAATAAGTGGCCAATACCGAGCCGCCGGACACGCCGTACACCAAGTCCACGCTATCGAGCAGCGGTTTCTCCCGCCCTTCGATATACACCGGCTGCTTGGCCAGCTCTTCGAGTACACCATAGCCCAAAGCCGCCGCACGCGTACCGCCGCCGGAAAACAGCAGCACCACGAATACATCGTCGTTTTGCTGAGCAATGCTCTGCTCCAGCCGGTAGCCCTGCGTGGTATCTACTTTCGAAATAGTAGCTACCGGCCGATAGTTCACCAGCGAGCAGGCTCCAAGCAGCGCTAACAACCCCGCTGCCGCACTACGTTTCAGCACAACATTGCACGCACGAATCCGCATAAACCAACCTTTCACATTCAATCTAAACCATAACGCAGGCTACCTGAAACATAGAAAACCGATTTTCAGGTAGCCTCAAGCGCATTATAGCAAAGCCGCCTCCCCTAAAGGCTAGCTGGAATGCCGCAGCATAATGACACACTAGGCGCCGCAAGGTAAGATACACGCTTTCCATCCGACACAAACAATATGACCATCCCCGCTAATATGCTGGCCGCGGTAGACCTTGGCTCCAACAGTTTCCGCCTGCAAATCTGCACCAACCTCAACGGGCAGCTGCAAATCGTTGACTCCATCAAAGACATGGTGCGCTTCGCCGCCGGGCTGGACGAACACAAACAGCTCGACCAAGCCGCCCAAGAGCGCGCGTTGGCCTGCCTGGCCAAATTCCACGAGCGTCTGCGCGGCTTCCCGCCCGAGCAGGTGCGCGCCGTGGCCACCAACACCTTCCGCGTGGCCAAAAATATTGCTCCCTTCATGCCCCGTGCTGAAGCCGCTTTGGGCTTTCCCATCGAAATCATCGCCGGGCGCGAAGAAGCCCGCCTCATCTACACCGGCGTCATCCACACCCTGCCGCCCGGCAGCGGGCAGATGCTGGTGGTCGATATTGGCGGCGGCTCTACCGAATTCGTAATCGGCAGCCGCCTGCAGCCCGACATCACCGAAAGCCTCAACCTCGGCTGCGTGAGCTACAGCTTGCGTTTCTTCCCCAAAGGCAAAGTGTCCGCCGAATCCTTCAAGCTCGCCGTCAACACCGCCCGCAGCGAAATCCAGCGCATTGCCAAGCTGTTAAAAAGCACCGGCTGGCAGTTGGCCGTGGGCACTTCCGGCACCGCCCGCACCCTGCGCGACCTCATCGCTGCCGCCAATCCCGAAGACAACCGCATCACCCCAGCCTCCCTGCAAAAAATTGCCGCCCGCCTGATTGAAGCCGGCAGCGCCAAAAAAGCTAAATTCGAAGGCATGAAAGCCGACCGCATCGAAGTATTCGCCGGTGGGCTGGCCGTGATGAGCGCCGTATTCGCCGAGCTCGATATCGACAGCATGACCGTAACCGACGCAGCCCTGCGCGACGGCGTGTTCTACGACCTCATCGGCCGCCAGCTCAACGAAGACATGCGCGAGCAAACTATCGACCATTTCCAACAGCGCTACCACGTCAGCCAAAACCAAGCCCAGCGCGTGGCCGCCCTCGCCGCCCAATTCTTCGAGATGCTCGCCGAACGCGAACCCGAAAAAGAGTGCCACTATTGGCAACAATACCTGCGCTGGGCCGCCCTCGTGCACGAAATCGGCACCGATATCGCCTACACCGCCTACCACAAGCATTCCGCCTACATACTCGAGCAAGCCGATATGCCCGGATTTTCCCGCCAAGAGCAGCAAATCCTCGCCACTTTGGTGCTTGGTCAGCGCGGCGATTTAAAAAAAATGGCCGAATTGCCCATCAGCTCCACCATGTGGCTTGCCGTGGCCGCCCTACGCCTGGCCGTACTATTCTGCCGCGCCCGCCTGCCGCACACCCTGCCCGCAGGCACCCGACTGAGCTACGAAAACAAAAACTACACCCTCGCCATCAGCCGTCAATGGCCGGAAGACAATCCCCTCACCGCCGGCGCGCTGGCTGATGATGCCGCCCAATGGCGCAAAATCGGTATCCGCTTCGGGCTGCTGCTGCAATAGCAATGGTATGACGCAAACTTTCAGATAGCCTGCAAGCCCACACCAAGCACAGGCTACCTGAAAATCGAACCATCTTTTTCAGGTAGCCTCCCCAGCCATCGAAAGGCTACCTGAAAAACTACGGCCCCCACGATAGCCAAGCAATGCTTCCTTCTCCCAAGTGTCGGACTACCAACAGCATGCGTGGTGAGCCACTGCCGCAGGAAGTAAACTCTTTAGCTGTAAAAGCAAAATTTCCCGCCACGGCTCGCCACGGCGGGTTAGAATACTGTTATCCATTTCCTAATCAAGGAATCCAAATATGAAACCCCTGATTAAACCCATCCTCGCCCTTCTGATTGCTGCCTCAATGGCCGCCTGTGGCAAAGAAGAAGCCAAACCGGCCGCCCTCAGCTGCCAAGCGCCCGAAGCCATCGGGCAGCTTACCGACCAAATCCAGGCCGCCGTATCGCCCGCCCAAGAAAGCGGCCTGCCCTACTTCGAATCCGGCGCATCCGAAGTGCAGGCCGCCTTCGGGCAACTCGGCTTCGAAATCACTGACATCCGCACCACCCAAGCCGCCTCCGAAGGCAGCAAAACGCTCTCCTGCGAAGCCACCCTACGCCTCGCCCCTAAGCCCGAAGCCCAAACCCGCATCAAACAAAGCATCGAGAGCTACCTTGAAATCAACGAAACCGACGGCATCGACTACAACGGCCTGATGAGCGCGGGCGATATGCTCAAGCCCGACGGCAAAGGCGGCTTCATCGCCCCCTTCAGCTACACCGTCAGCCAAACCGACAACGGTGACAAACTCGTCGTGAACGTGGCCAGTAAAGAAATTGCTGCTGGCCTACTCTATCCCGCCGCCTTCTACCTCGCCGCCCCCGATTTAGCCAAACAAGTAGCCGAAATCCGCCAGAAATCTGCTGCTGAGGAAACCCGCCAGCAAGAACTGAACACGCTCGACCAAAACCGCCTGCAAGCCCGTATTGAGCTCTTGCGTACCCAAAACAAACAGGCACACGATGAACTCAATAAAGCCTGGCAAGCTCTGCCTGCCGCCGCCCGCACCCAGCTCAAAGATGCTCAAAACCAGTGGAGCCGCCTGCGCGAGAGCCAATGTGCCTACCAAAGCAAGGCCGACTCCACCGAACCGCTGGAGCAGGAAGCCTTGCGTATCGAATGCGACACCCGCGAGGTGCAGCAGCGCATACCCGCACTCAAGCAAGAAGCCGAAACTTTCACCGGCAACCAGCTCACTGAAGCCACCCAGCGCGCCCAAGCCGCTCAACAGGAATTGCGCAACGTGTGGCAGAGCGTTCCGGCCGATGTGAAAGACATTATCGGCCAAGACTACCAATCCTGGGCCGCCAGCAGCGCCGCCAAATGTGCTCAAGCCGCCCAACAGGCCGGCGGCGGCAACAACGGTCAGCTCGCCCGCCTCGAATGTACCGCCACCGAGGCTCGTAACAAGGCCAAAGAACTGCGCGGCTACGTTTCCCAATAATCTGCTTCCATAGAAAGGCTACCTGAAAATTTCAGGTAGCCTCACCATACTGCAATGAACCTCACCGAAACCCAACTTTCTTCCGAGCCGATTTTCGACGGCAAATTCGTTACCATCGCCCGCGACACCGTACGCCTGCCCAACGGCAACCCAAGCTACCGCATCGTTATCCGCCACCCCGGCGCCGCCTGCGTGCTGGCCGTTACCGAAGCAGACGAAGTGGTGCTGGTGCGCCAATGGCGCTACGCCACCGGCCAAGCCCTGCTCGAGCTGCCTGCCGGTAAGCTTGATGCCGGCGAAGACCCAGCCGTGTGCGCCGCGCGCGAACTGGAAGAAGAAACCCCCTACCGCGCCCAATCCGTGCGCCTGCTGCATACCTTCTACACTGCCCCCGGCTTCTGCGATGAGAAAATGTATCTCTACCTCGCCGAAGGCATCACGCCCACCAGCACCCGTAAGCCCGACCAAGACGAATTTATCGAAACCGTATTGCTCTCGCGCCAAGCCGTGCAGGAAGCCATTGCCGCCAACCAAATTCAAGACGGCAAAACCCTGGTCGGCCTGCAATATTGGCTGCTCAACAGCAAATAACACACAACTAAGGCTACCTGAAACAAAAGGCTACCTGAAAATGCGCCAATTCACCCTCAGCACACCCAACGGCACCCTGCTCGGTTTCCTCGTGCTCATCGCCGACAACGATGACGAACCCGTCTCCGGCAGCGCCATGATCCAGGCGCACGCCGCCGCGCTACCGCCGGAAGATGCCGCATCCGCCCGCGCATTGGAAGCCCTGGCCGGCCAGCTGCTGGTTTGGCAGCCGCATGGCGACGGTATCGCCCTGTATGATGCGGAAGGCGGTCTGGCGGCCGATGTCCGCCAGCAATACCTGCGCCTCGGCGGCCACACCCTGCTGCTCACCGATTTGGAAGGAAACCTTTGATGGACAGCGTGTTTATCCTGATTCCCATCAGCATCGTGCTGGCCTTCGTTATCGGTTATTTCTTCTGGTGGTCCGGCCACAACGGCCAGTTTGACGATTTGGAAGGCCCCGCCCACCGCATTCTGATGGACGACGATTCCGTGCATCCCGACTCCCCACCCCCGCAGGACAAACCATGAATCCAGGCTTCAAATTTGCCGTATCGCGCCGCTTTGCCCCGCTGTTCGGCACCCAATTCCTCGGTGCGCTCAACGATAACTTATTCAAAATCGCGCTGGCCACCATGATCAGCTTTTATGGTTTGGGCAAAAACGGCGTCATTGAGCCGGCGCAGATGATTAACGTGAGCGCACTTCTGTTTGTGCTGCCCTTTTTCCTGTTTTCCGCCCTCTCCGGCCAGCTGTGCAACAAATTCGACCGCAGCCGCATGGCAGTGGCGGTGAAAGTGGCCGAAGTGCTGATTATGCTGCTGGCCACGGTGGGCTTTCTCAAGCAATCATTGCTGTTGCTGCTGCTCTGCATCTTCCTGATGGGCTTGCATTCCACCCTGTTCGGCCCGCTGAAATACGCCGTGTTGCCCGATTATTTGGACGAACACGAGCTGATTGTGGGCAACAGCCTGGTGGAAGGCGGCACGTTTCTCGCCATCCTGTTCGGCCAGATTTTGGGCACCATTCTGGCCGGCATCGGCGGCACCACGGTATCCGTTTTCCTGCTCATCATTGCTGCCGGCGGCCTCGCCTCCAGCCTGTTTATGCCGCGCGTGGCGCCGAAAACCCCCGAAGCAAAAATCGACTGGCACATTGTGCGCAACTCCAAAACCATTCTGAAACAGGCCTTTGCCAACCGCGAAATCTACGCCGCCATCATCGGCATTTCCTGGTTTTGGTTTATCGGCGCGGTGTACACCACCCAGCTGCCCACCTTCACCAAGCTGCACTTGGGCGGCAACGATAATGTGTTCAACCTGATGCTTACCCTGTTTTCCATTGGCATCGGCAGCGGTTCGGTGCTGTGCGCCAAACTCAGCCACCGCCGGCTCAACCTCGGCTGGGTGGCCGTGGGCACGGTGGGCATGGCCATATTCGGCCTGCTACTCGTTTCCCTCGTACACGGCACGCACTACCACGAATACAGCGGCATCGGCAGCTTCCTGTTGCGCGGCGACGCCTATGCCGTGATGCTCTGCATCGTGTTGCTCGGCTTCTGCGGCGGTTTCTTCTCCGTGCCGCTCTACACCTGGCTGCAAACCGCCAGCAGCGAAGAATTCCGCGCCCATGCCATCGCCGCCAACAACATCATCAACGGCCTCTTCATGGTGGCCGCCGCCCTGCTCTCCGCCATCCTTCTATGGCTGTTCGACAGCATCAACCTGCTTTACCTTATCGTGGCAGCAGGCAATATCGTGGTGTTGGTATACCTGCTGAAAATCGCCCCGCCAATCCGCGAAGGCTGGCAACGCTGGTTTGGCAAAGAGGAAGAATAAGCTTCGGCCTGCAAACTGCAAAAAGGCTACCTGAAAAACAAAAAAGCAGTTTCAGGTAGCCTTTACCAGTCCTCCAAATAAACCACACCCGCTTCGCATCCGCCCCGCCCTGGGCTATACTGCCGCCCTTTAATCGGCCACACCGAACCCATGCTGAAAAAAACCCTCTATTCCCTGCTTGCCATTATCCTGCTGGCTGCCGCCCTATTTGCCGGCCTCCTCTTCGCCCCCAAAGACACCCACAGCCAACGCCTGCGCGTGGAGCGCGGCAGCGGCATCGGCAGCGTGAGCCGCACGCTGGCTGCCAACGACGCCATCTACAGCCGCTGGGTGTTCGTGGCCGCCGCCTACCTCACCGGCACCCACAAACAGCTCCTGCCCGGCCACTACCGCCTCCAACCCCGCGCCTCCTCCTGGCAAATCCTGCGCCACCTGAAAAACGGCCGCCCCGACACCATCACCGTGCGCATTATCGAAGGCATGCGTTTTGCCCAAATGCGCCGCCTCATCAACCAAACCGCCGACATCCGCCACGACACTGCATCTTGGAGCGACCGCCAACTCCTCGCTGCCATCGCCTCCGATGCCGATATCCAGCATCCCGAAGGCCGCTTCTTCCCCGACAGCTACGAAATCGACTACGACAGCAGCGATTTGCAAATCTACCGCCTTGCCTACCGCCGCATGCAAAGCCAGCTGCAATCCGCCTGGAGCGACCGTGCCGGCAATTTGCCGTATCAAAACCCCTACGAGCTGCTCACCATGGCCAGCATCATCGAAAAAGAAACCGCGCACGAAGAAGACCGCGCCAACGTGGCCGCCGTATTCGTCAACCGCCTCAACCAAGGCATGCGCCTGCAAACCGACCCCACCGTGATTTACGGCATGGGCAGCGCCTACAACGGCCGCATCCGCCGTGCCGACCTCCAGCGCGACACCCCCTACAATACCTACACCCGCGACGGCCTGCCCCCCACCCCCATCGCCCTGCCCGGCGAAGCCGCCCTCCAGGCCGCCGCTCATCCCAGCGGTGCCGACTACCTCTATTTCGTCTCCCGCATGGACAACACCGGCAAAAGCGAATTCAGCCGCACATTAGACGAACACAACGCCAACGTCCGCCGCTATATTTTGAAAAGACCGTAACATGACCGCCCTGCTCGACCTCCTCCCCCTCATCGCCTTTTTCATCGCCTCCAAAAAATTCGGCCTCTTGGCCGGCGCTGCTGCCGTATTGGCTGCCACCCTGGTTGTGTACGGTATCCACCTCGTGCGGCAAAAATGGCGGCTCACCAAACAGCAATGGGTGGTGCTCGTGCTCACCATCCTCTTCTGCGGCGCCACCATCCTCCTGCGCGACGACCTCTACCTGCGCTGGAAAACCCCCATCATCAACCTCAGCTTCGCCTTAGCCCTAGCCATAAGCGCCCTCATCGGCAAGCCCCTGATGCAGCCCGTAGCCAAAGACGTATTCCGATTCAGCCAGCAAGGCTGGCAGCGCCTCACCTACGCCTGGGCCGCCTTCTTCCTCCTGCTCGCCGCCCTGCACTACTGGTTTGGCCTCTACCACTACGACGCCTCCGAGCAGGCCAAAAACCTGTTTATCCACTTCAAAAGCTACGGCCAGCTCATCCTGATGGGCATCTTCCTCGCCGCCCAAGCCTTCGTATTGCGCAAACACCTTAATATCGAAAGCGCCACCACCCCTGTAAACGAAGCGAGCGAACAGCCAAGCCAACAGCAGCACTGAAACTGTAGGCTACCTGAAATCCATCCATACATTTTTCAGGTAGCCCCATCCGCCAGCCGCCACAGGAGCTTTATCATGCAAACCTTCAAAGGCATCCAAACACTCATCGCCGCCGTCGGCAGCCTGCCCGACTACGGCTTCCTTTACATAACCGGCAATTCCGACACCGACACCCCGGCCGGACTACAAAGCTGCACTTTCCTCCTGCCCGATACCGAAGAAGACGAGTTATTCATTGAAGACAATTCCGACTACAACTCTTGGCTCGAAGCACCTACCTTCTCCGACATCATCGAAAACTATACCAGCAAACATCCTAACGCCTCAGAAGCAGATCCCATCCGCGCCGTTCTGCACTATTGGGAAAAAGATGATTTTCTCGACTAAGCCACCAACACCTTTTTAGGTAGCCTCAAACTGAAAAAAGGCTACCTGAAACGCAAATTCAACGCAGCAAACAATGTTTTGCAAAGCAAGTCTGGGTTTCTGCAAAGCTGAAATATAAGCCTCAACGGAGTTAAAAATGACTGCCCATTTCATCACCCTCGACGGCATCGACGGCGCCGGCAAAACCACCCAGCTGGCCGTGATCCGAGAATGGTTTGCCGCACAAGGGCGCCCCGTCTTGTTCACCCGCGAGCCAGGCGGTACGCCCTTGGGCGAAGCCTTGCGCCGCCTGCTGCTCAACCCGAAAACCCAAGCCGGGCTGCGTGCCGAAACCTTGCTCATGTTTGCCGCCCGCGCCCAGCATATCGACAGCGTTATCCTGCCCGCACTGGAGGACGGCGTATCCGTGGTGTCCGACCGTTTCACCGATGCCACCTTCGCCTACCAGGGCGGCGGCCGCGGCTTGCCTGAGGCCGATATTGCCCAGCTCGAACAATGGGTGCAAGGCAACCTGCGCCCCAGCCTCACCATCTTGCTCGACGTGCCGTTGGAAGTTTCCCTGGCGCGCATCGAACGCGGCCGCAACAAAGACCGCTTCGAGCAGGAGGAAGCCGATTTCTTCACCCGCGTGCGCCAAAGCTACCTCGAACGCGCCGCCGCAGCGCCCGAACGCTACACGGTAATCAACAGCAACCGCGGCAAAACCGTGGTGCGTCGCGATATTGAAGCCGCACTGGAAAAACTGTTCGCCTGATGTTTTGAACGACACGGCCAAAAGTGCGATAATTTGCGCCGTTTTGCGGCATTCGTTCACAAACAAACCGACACTCCTAAAAACACACCATGCAACCAGCCTTCCACAACAAAGCAAACTGCCTTTTCTCCGCCATCACAAACGATCCGCGCTGGGATATAAACGACGAACTGCTGTTTCAAGTGGCGGGCTTCACCTTCTACGGCTACTGCTTCGGCTTCGGTCGGCTGGTGTGCCTGATGGATACCGACAACATTGATGCCTATGTGGCCGGCAAACTCACCGGCCTCGGCGCGGGCGCGAAATACGTGCAAGGCATGATAGCGCGCGCGCAGCAGGGTTTTGTTACCGGTGAAGATGCCGAACCCGTCGATACGGACGACCCTTTAAGCCGGTTAATCGGCATCGGCCATGCCTATTTCTCCACCGATGACTTTACCCCGCTTGTCGAATCCGTTTACGAAAATTACGCCCTGTTAAGCGGCGAATAACCTACTGTCTTTTTCAGGTAGCCTCATTACCCTTTAACCAAACCATTAGGAAACACCATGCCCTCCCAACTTGCCAACGCCATCCGCTTCCTCTCCGCCGACGCCATCCAAAAAGCCAACTCCGGTCACCCCGGCGCGCCCATGGGTATGGCGGAAATGGCGGAAGTATTGTGGACGAAATTCCTGCGCCACAACCCCGCCAACCCCAAATTCTACAACCGCGACCGCTTCATCCTCTCCAACGGCCACGCGTCCATGCTGTTGTACAGCCTGCTGCACCTGACCGGCTACAACCTGAGCATTGAAGATCTGAAAAACTTCCGCCAACTGCACAGCAAAACCCCCGGCCACCCCGAATACGGCTACACCGACGGTGTGGAAACCACGACAGGCCCGTTGGGTCAAGGCATTGCCAACGCAGTGGGCATGGCATTGGCGGAAAAAATCCTTGCCGCCGAGTTCAATAAAGACGGTTTGAACATCGTCGATCACTACACCTACGTCTTCATGGGCGACGGCTGCCTGATGGAAGGCGTATCCCACGAAGCCTGCTCACTAGCTGGCACTTTGGGCTTGGGCAAACTGATTGTTTTGTATGATGACAACAATATTTCCATCGACGGCAAAGTGGATGGCTGGTTTACCGAAAACATCCCGCAACGCTTTGAAAGCTACGGCTGGCATGTTGTTCCCAACGTAAACGGCCACGACACCGCCGCCATTCAGACGGCCATTGAAGCCGCCCGTGCCGAAACCAGCAAACCGTCCCTCATCTGCTGCAAAACCTTAATCGGCAAAGGCAGTGCCAACAAAGAAGGCAGCCACAAAA
>CAUUTP010000029.1:0-21696 GCA_963548155.1 uncultured Eikenella sp. | reverse complement strand
ACCGGTGAGCTGAAGCGGGTGAGGCCGGTGTAGGCATCGAAACTGTTGATGAGGAAACGGTTGCGCTCTTCGCTTTGCGGCCAGTCCAGCCCTTGCTCGGACAGCGCTTGCTCGAGGGCGATATTGCCAGCGCCGAACAGCATTTGGTAGAACAATTCGCGCATCCGATCTTGTTCGGCAGCGGGGATTTTGTTTTCCACGAATTGGTTGATGCCCACATAACCTTCGCGGGCGAACAGCTCCAAAATATTGCGCAAGGCTTCGCGGAAGCGGGTTTTGGAAGGCTCGGGCATATCGGCCACAGCACGGTCGAGCACAGCTTCGCGCAGCTCAGGCTGAAGCAGCACGGCGCGCAAGTGCATGAAGGTGTCGGGCTTGCCGTTTTTATCGGCCGGAATCATCAGCCAGCGGTAGTCTTCGCTGTTGCTGCCGCGCTCGCCGGTGGCGAAGTAGAAATCGCCGCCGCGCCGCAGGGGCAGCATGTAGTTGACATATTCGCGCGCCTGGCCGGCTTGGTCGCGCAGGCGGAAGGTGATGGTGGGGCCGACGTTGCGCAGGGCATCGGACTGCTGTACGCTGCGTGCCTCGTTGAGGCGGTGTCGCAGATTGGCCGGCTGCGAGGCAGCGTTATCGGTTTGCTCTTCGTCTTCCACGTTCAGCGGGCGCAGTTCGGTGAATTCGAGCGTGTATTGTTGGTTTTGATTTTGGCCCAGGCGCAGCGGGAAAGCGCTGAGCGAGGCGGCTTTGAGTTCGGTGCTGGCGGCGGAGGGCGTGCCCAAGTTCCAGGCGCGGAAGGTAAGGCCGGAGCCGCCGTCGCCGAAGCTGGCCTGGTAGAGCGAAATGCCGTGCAGGGTGAAGGGGTGGTTCACTTTCACGGTGGGGGTGTAGATTTGGCCGCTTTGCCGATCGGTTACGATTAAATCGCTGGCAAAGTTTTTCGGCATGCCGTTTTCGTAGTAATCCACATGGAATTGCTTGAGGGTTACGCTAAACGGCAATTCCTGCACCAAGAGCCCGTCGCCCGTGTCGAGAAACACTTCCTGCACGGTTTGCCCTTCGCGGATGTTTACATTGCCGCGAAACGATAAGGTATTGCTGCCCAAGCGGCTTTCTTTGCCGAAATCGTTGGAGAACTGGGCAGTTTTATTGGGCTTGAGGCTACCTGAAAACATAGCCAGCTTAATCGGCAGATTGCTGTCGATGAGGCCGCCCAGGCAAATCACGATGATGGCGGCATGGGCGAAGATGTAGCCCCACTTGTTGAGGCTGCCTTTTTTTGCCGCAATGATGAAGCTGCCGTCTTCGCGCTGTCGGCTTTGTACGGTGAAGCCGGAAACTTTCAGGTAGCGTTCGGCAATTTCGGGCGCGGGCGCGGCAGCGAGCAGGGTGCTATGTTTCATGGCGGCCAGCGAGCGGGCGGAAGCACTCAGGCGGAAGCTTTTCATTTCGCGCAGGAAAGGCGGGATATTGCGCCACAGGCACAGGCCGGTGGAGAGCATCAAGAATGCCAAAATAGCCACAAACCACGGCGCGGAATACACATCATACAAGCCGAGGAAACGGAAAATCTGATGCCAGAACGGCCCGAATTCCACCACATAAGCCACCTCCGCCTGATTTTGCTGCAGTACCGTGCCGATCACTGAAGCGAGCGCAAGCAGCGAGAGCAGCGCCACGGCAAAGCGCATGGAGCTGAAGAAGGCAAACCAAGGCCGCCGCAACAGCGGGGTTTTGGCGGGATCGGGTGTACTCATAACCGAAAATCCGGAGCAGAAACGTGGGACTGAAACAGCGGGATTATAACTGATTTGCCGCGGCTGCTTGGCTTATATCGTGAATTAAAATAAGGATACTGCGGAGCTGGCTCGCTGGCCGTGTGTGTGCTGTCTGCGTCGTGCCGCCTGGTTTTAAGTGTTGCTAGCCCGCTATGCTGGCATAAGGAGATAGCGTGGCTTAATGGATGCGATAAGGCTACCTGAAACCGGATTGTGGTTTTTCAGGTAGCCTTTATTGATATTGGCGCAAAGGGTGGAACGGTTTTAGCAGTGTTAAAGCTGCACTTTAGCTTCGTAGAAACTCACTTCGTTCGTTTTAACTGCGTTGAAGCTCACGCTTTCAGGTAGCCTTTGGGTACTATGGATAACAACGCCGGCGGATTGCCACAATCTTTTCCGCCGCTGCCACGCAGTCGGCCACGGGGGCGACCAGCGCGATGCGCACATAGCCCGTGCCGGGGTTGCCTTGCACGGTGTCGCGCGCCAGAAAGCGGCCAGGCAGCACTTGGATGGCGGCTTCGCGCCACAGGGTGCGGGCGAAGGCCAAATCGTCGCCGTCGGGCGCTTGCAGCCAAATATAGAACGAAGCATCCGGACGCGTTACCTCAAAACCCTGCGCCAGAATCGGCAGCACGTGGGCGAATTTTTCCTGATACAGGCGGCGGTTTTCCAGCACATGCGTTTCATCGTTCCAGGCGGCGATGCTGGCCATCTGCACGGGAATGCCCATGGCGCTGCCGTGGTAGGTGCGGTAGAGCAGGAAATCCTTGAGCAGCGCGGCATCGCCGGCCACAAAGCCGGAGCGCAGGCCGGGCACGTTGGAGCGTTTGGAGAGGCTGGTAAACATCACCAGTTTGCTGAAATCGCGCCCCAATTCGGCAGCGGCCTGCAGGCAGCCGATGGGCGGCTCGCCTTCGAAATAAATTTCGGAATAGCATTCATCGGCGGCGATGATAAAGCCGTAACGGCTTTGCAATTCAAAGAGTTCTGCCCAGTCGGCTTTTTGCATCACGCTGCCGCAGGGGTTGTGCGGCGAACAAACGAACACCAGCTTTACACGCTGCCACACGGTCTCAGGAATGCTGCTCCAATCGGGCTTAAAGTGCGGGGCGCGGCAGTTGGCAAACGCGGTTTCCGCCCCGGCCAGGAGCGCGGCGCCTTCGTAAATCTGATAAAACGGATTGGGGCACACCACCACGGGCTGTTCCTGCTCGTTACCGCCCAACACCGCTTGCACGAAGGAAAATAGGGCTTCGCGGCTGCCCAGCACAGGCAGGATTTCGCTGCTGGGATCGAGCGCGAGGCCGTAGCGGCGTTGCAGGAAGCCGGCGCAGGCTTGGCGCAGTTCGGGCAGGCCTGCAGTTTGCGGATAGGCATCGAGGCGCGGCAGGGCGGCGGTGAGCGCATCGGTAATCACGGCGGGGGCGGGGTGTTTGGGCTCGCCGATTTGCAGCGGCACGGGTACAACGCCCTCGGGCGGATTCACGCCTTGCATGGCTTCGCGCAGACGGGCGAAGGGGTAGGGCTGGAGTTGGGATAGGTGTGGGTTCATGGCGGGTTTGGTGTTCGGTGCAAGGGGAAAAAGGATATTGTAATCGGCAGGCATGGGATAGGCTACCTGAAAAAATACAGCAGACGCGTTTCAGGTAGCCTTTTGTTTGTTGTGGAAACAAGGTGCAACTTGCCGCGGAGTACGCGGAAATATTTTCATGTAGCCTTGAAGGCTACCTGAAAGCTTATTGGATAGCGGTTTTAGCCGAAGATGCCCAAATAATACAGTAGGCTGGCCACGATGATGGCGATGCCGCTGCCGATGATGAGCTGTCGCCAGACGGGGTGGATTTCGCTGTGCCGCAAATCGGCGGCGAGATAGCGCCACACGAAAAGAAGGGAGGCCAGAGCAAAGGCGATGGCACCGATGGTATCGCCGTCCATCTTCGGCTTCATGCCGCGCCGCCTTGCCGCTCGATGCCCGGTTTGGCGCCACCGTAGCAGGGGCCGCGGCCGGTGATGCGGGGCATTTGGCTTTCGATGGCTTCTTCGATGGCGGCGGTAAGTTCGGGGATATCGCCGGCGGTATGTTTAATCGGCGGACAAATGATGACGCTGATTTCGCCGGGGTGTTTGAGGAAAGAGTTCTTCGGCCAAAATTCGCCGCTGTTGAGGGCGACGGGCACGATATCCATTTCCAGCAGCTGGGCGGTGCGGGCGGCGCCGCTTTTATAGCGGCCTTTGCTGCCGGGCGGCATGCGCGTGCCTTCGGGGAAAATGGTAATCCAATAGCCTTGCGCTTTGCGTTTGCTGCCTTGTTCGATGATTTGGGCGGAGGCTTTGCCGGGGTTGCGCCGATCGATGCCGATGGTGCCGGCGAGCTTGAGCCCCCAGCCGAAGAAGGGAATGCGGAACAGCTCGCGTTTGGCCACGAATACCTGCGGCGGGAAGATTTTCTGCGTGGCCAGCGTTTCCCAGCCGGATTGGTGTTTGCAGCAGATGATGGCGGGGCCTTCTGGGATGTTTTCTGCGCCTTCCACGCGGTATTTGAGGCCGACGATGTTTTCCAAAAGCCACATCAGCATCAGCGCCCAGCGGGTGGCGAGGGTGTGGAGGGCGCCCGGGATGGGGGCGGTGAGCAGCATCAAGAGGAACAGGGGCGGTGTGATGATGGCCATCAGCAGCCAGTAGGCGAGATTGCGTATCCAGAGTGAGAACATTAGGCCTCCTGCTCGTGGCTGGTTTGGATAAGGTGATGGGCGAAGGCAAGCAAATCGTCGAACACCTGGGTGTTTTCAGGTAGCCCGCCGGCGGCGAGGGTTTTCTTGCCTTTGCCGGTGAGCACGAGCACGGGCAGGCCGCCCACGGCATCGATGGCTTGCAAATCGCGCAGGCTGTCGCCCACGAGATAAACGCCGCGTGCGTCGGTATTGAAGCGGTTGAGGATGTCTTCCACCATGCCGGGCTTGGGCTTGCGGCAGGAACAGTGGTCGGTATCGGTGTGCGGGCAAAACCAGATGCCGTCGATGCTGCCGCCGGCTTCATTGGCCAGGCGGTGCATTTTTTCGTGCATTTCGTTGAGGTCTTGCATGGAGAAATAGCGGCGGCCGATGCCGGATTGGTTGGTGGCGATTACAACGGTGTAGCCGGCCTGTTTGAACAGCGCCACGGCATCCATGCTGCCGGGCAGGGGAATCCATTCGTCTTCGGATTTCACAAAATCGTCGCGGTCTTGGTTGAGCACGCCGTCGCGGTCGAGGATGATGAGTTTCATGGTTTCAGGTAGCCTTTAATCGAATAATACGGCCTGTGCCAGCAGGCTGCCGGCGGCATCTTTGCCGGAAAGCAGCGGCGGGGCGGCCAGCGGCCAGTCGATGCCCACGGCGGGGTCGTGCCAAAACAGGGTGTGTTCGTGGTCGGGCTGGTAGTAGTTGGTGCATTTATACACGATGTCGGCGTGATTGTCGGTGGTGTAGAAGCCGTGGGCGAAGCCGGGCGGAATCCACATTTGGTAGCGGTTTTCGGCAGAAAGCACCGCGCCCACCCAATGGCCGAAAGTGGGCGAGGAGCGGCGCAAATCCACGGCCACGTCGAACACGCTGCCCGCCACCACGCGCACTAGCTTGCCTTGCGGGCAAACGGTTTGATAGTGCAGGCCGCGCAGCACTCCATGCTCGGAGCGGGAGTGGTTTTCCTGCACGAAAGTGTGGTGGCCGATGTGCTCGCGAAACCAGTTGTCGCGGAAGGTTTCCATAAAGAAGCCGCGCTCGTCGCCGTGGGCTTCGGGCTCGATGATTTTCACATCGGGCAGGGCGGTGTCGAAAATATTCATGCTGTGCGTGTGTGAATGGGATGAAAGCTCTATTTTACCGAGAATGCGGCGTTTGAGGCTACCTGAAAGTGTGAGCTTCAACGAAGTTAAAACAGTTCAAACGCCTCAAGCGCCATCGCCCCAATCCACCTTTTTCCAGCCCAACACCTCGGCCAATACTGAAAGATGGCTCTGCTGCGGGCAGCGCACGGCGGTGAGCAACACGGTATCCGGCGCGGCGGTAAGCTGCTTTTTCAGAGCCAGCAGCGCGGCATGGGCGCTGCCGCTTTGCAGCTCTTCGGTGTAGCGCGCGGCAAATTCGGGGAAACGCTCTTGCGGTGCGGCGTGATACCAGCGGCGCAGCTCGGCGGAAGGCGCAATGTCTTTGAGCCACTGCACGGCGGCGAAGGTTTCTTTGCGGATGCCGCGCGGGTAGAGGCGGTCGCAGAAAATGGCGGGGACGGCAGAGGGCGTGTAGCCGTAGATGCGTCGGATGGCTGGCATGGCAGGGCTTTCTGATGAGGGGAGGCGGGATGTTTTCAGGTAGCCTTTGCGCGGCTTGGGGCTACCTGAAAAATAGTTGGCACTGGCGGCGTGAAGCTTGCTCTAGAAATTGCAAATACAGAACACTTGATCATTTTTCAAATATGCGTGCAGGAAACAGTAATTCACCTCTGCTTCAAATGTTACGCTGCAAGATGGTGTGATGATTTGATGGTTTTCTTTGTTTCGGATGGTGAAGGTGATATTCAGCCTGCTTTTTCCTTTAAAATCCAGGATCGATCTGCTCTCATCGAAATGAGAAGGGGTGCTGTCGGGCGGTATGTCTTGGTTGATGATGTAGGTTTTATTGTTGATTTCGAGTTTTTCCAGATATGGGGTGCCAGATTGGTTGTTGTGCAGCAGGTTGATGGAATAATACTTGCTTTGGGTGAGAGTAATCAGGAAATAGCCTGCTAATATCAGCAAGATGAGGGTTATCAGCAAACTCTTGATCAAGAGTTTGATATGGCTTCTGGCGGGTTTCTTCATGGTTTTCTCGGTGAGATTGGGCGCTTTGGGGAAAGGCTACCTGAAAATCGGTCTACACCGTTTTCAGGTAGCCTTCTTATTCAAGCCTGCCTGCGTTTATTTCAATACTTCGGCGAAGGCATTGGCCACGTAGTCGATATTCTGCTCGTTCAGGCCGGCTACGCACATGCGGCCGTTGCTCACCATATAAACGGCAAACTCTTTTTGCAGGCGTTCTACCTGTTCGGGCGAGAGACCGGTGAAGCTGAACATGCCGCGTTGTTTGGTGAAATAGCTGAAATCGCGGCCGGGCACTTTGGCGCTGAGCACTTCCTGCAGCTTTTGGCGCATGGCGCGGATGCGGTCGCGCATTTCGTATACTTCGCCTTCCCATTGTTTGAACAGGGTGGCATTGTTCATTACGCCGTCTACCACAAAGCCGCCGTGGGCAGGGGGACTGGAATAGATGCGGCGCACGGTGAATTTGAGCTGGCCGAGCACGAGCTTGGCTTCTTCGGCGCTGGGGCACACCACGGAGAGGCCGCCCACGCGTTCGCCATAGAGCGAGAGGTTTTTGGAGAAGGAGTTGCTGATGAAAACAGACAAGCCGAGCTCGACGGCTCGGCGGATGGCGTACACGTCGCTTTCCATGTCTTCGGCGAAGCCTTGGTAGGCGATGTCCATAAAGGGGATGAGGCCGACTTCTTTCACGATTTGCAGGATTTCGTCCCATTGGCTGCGGCTCAAATCCACACCGGTGGGGTTGTGGCAGCAGGGGTGCAGCACCACTACGTCGTGTTGCTTGAGCGTGCGGAAGAAGGCTTTCATTTCTTCGAATTTCACGCCGATGGTGGCGGGATCGTAGTAGGGGTATTTGCCCACTTCGAAGCCGGCGCCTTCAAAAATGCCGATGTGGTTGCCCCAGGTTGGGTCGCTCACGTAGCACTTGGCCTGCGGAAACCAGGCGTGGATAAAATCGGCACCCACACGCAGCGCGCCGGAGCCGCCGAGCGATTGGATGGTGGCGATGCGGCCTTCTTTCACGGCGGGGTGGTCGGCGCCGAACAGCAGGTTTTGGCAGGCGCTGCGGTAGGCAGCCAGGCCTTCCATGGGCAGGTAGCCGCGCGGGCGCGGGCTGTCGGCGAGGGCGCGTTCAACAGTTTTCACGCACTCGAGCACGGGCAGACGGCCTTCGCCGTCGTAATAAACGCCCACGCCGAGGTTTACTTTTTCGCTGCGCGGGTCTTGGTTGTATTTTTCCATCAGGCCGAGGATGGGGTCGCCGGGGTAGAACTCAACGTGCCGAAACATGGGTGTCTTCCTTTTTTATCGGGTGGAACAATTAAACGGAAAGGGTAATGCCGGGGCAATTTTACGCTGATTTCGGCGGCAAGGGCTACCTGAAAAAACGGAATGTTGAAAAAGAAAAATAGCGGCATTCCTGGGCTGCAATTACAGGAGTGCCGCTATACGCGATTGCGGGTTCTATTCGCTGTGCCGATTGAAGAAATTCAGCAGCTGCATTTCGTAGCCGCCTTTGCCGGATAGGCCGAGGTGGGTGCCGTTGGGGATGAGGATCAGCTGTTTGGGCTCTTGGGCGAGATCGAATAGGATTTGCGAGTGTTTGGCGGGGATGACTTGGTCGGCGGTGCCGTGCATCAGCAGCAGGGGGATGGGGCTGATTTGCGCCACGAAGCGGCGGGCGCTGTAGCGGTTGCCCACCAGGATGCCGGCGCCGGGGAGTTTGTCGTTGGCGATGCTGGAGTAGGAAGAGAAGGTGGATTCGATGGCCACGGCGCGCACGCCGGCTTTGTTGCCTGCGCCCACCACGGCAATGGCGTTGGTGCCGCCCAGGCTTTGGCCGAACACGAGCAGGCGTTCGGGGTTTACATCGGGGCGGCTGCGCACATAATCCAACGCGGCGTTGCCGTCGGCAAACAGGCCTTCGGGGTTGGGCTCGCCTGCGGATTGGCCGTAGCCGCGATAGTCGAACAGGAAAACGTTGTAGCCGTGTTCGGGCAGCCATTTCACGGCCTGCCAGTGGGCGGTGAGGTTTTGCGCGTTGCCGTGGAAGTGGATGATGGTGGCGCGGGCTTGTTTGGCGTCAGCCACACCGCGTGCGGGCACAAACCAGCCGTGCAGGGGTGTGCCGTCGGCGCTTTGGAAGGAGACGTTTTCGTAGGGCAGGCCGGATTGGGCGGGCGAGCCGTAGTCGGTATGGTCGGGATAGTAAAAGGCCTGTTTGGCGCAGGAGGACAGGCCGAACAGAATGGCGAGGAGGGCGGCTAGGCCGAAAAAGATGGATTTGTGTTTCATGGTTAGTGTGGGCGGCAGCCTTGGTGCGGAGGCTACCTGAAAAATAGTGTTGCCGTTTTAGCTTTGCTTTAACTTGCGTTGCTTATTTCAGGTAGCCTTTATGGTTGCTGGGTTTGAGGCTACCTGAAAAAGATAAATGAGCCTGTTTCAGCCAGCCTTGCCTAATTGGGTGTTCTACCAATTAACCCAGCCGCACAGCCAAGTGAGCAGGATGATGCCGCCGAAGATGATGCGGTAGTAGGCGAAGGGCACGAAATTTTTGCTGGACACAAAACGCAGCAGGGCTTTTACGGCGATGAGGCCGGAAGCGAAGGCGGCGGCAAAGCCGATGGCGATGAGGCCGAGCTCCTGCGAGGAAAAGGCGCTGAGGTTTTTTAAAATGCTGTAGCCGGAGGCGGCTACCATAATCGGCACGGCGAGAAAGAAGGAGAATTCGGTGGCGGTTTTGCGGTCGAGCCCCCATACCATGCCGCCCATGATGGTGCTGCCGGAGCGGGAAGTGCCGGGAATCAGAGCCAAAATTTGGAACAGACCTACGGCCAGCGCATCACGCGGGCGCATATCGTCCACGCTGCGCACTTTCGGTGGCACGCGGCTTTGCCGTTTTTCAATCCACAAAATCAAAAAGCCACCCACCACCAGCGCCGCAGCCACGCTCACGGGGTTGAACAGCACTTTTTCGATGAAGTCGTTGAGCAGCAGGCCGATGGCGGCGGCAGGAATGAAGGCGATGGCCAGGTTGAGCACGAAGCGGTTGGATAGCCGGTCTTTGCCGATATGGGTGAGCACATGGGTAAAGCGGGTGCGGTATTCATACACCACGGCGAGGATGGCGCCGAGTTGGATGGCGATGTTGAATACGGCATGGCTTTCGGCATCGAAGCCGATGAGGCTGCCGGCCACAATCAGGTGGCCGGTGCTGGAAATGGGCAGAAATTCGGTGAGGCCTTCGATGATGCCGAGGAAGAGGGCTTTGAAGGCGAGGAGCAGGTTCATTGGTCAAACTCTTAAAACGTGGGGTCAATGTTTTTCAGGTAGCCTGTATCGGAGTACGGGCTACCTGAAAATTGATGCGCCGCTTTAGCGGTTGGCTTGGCCGGCGATGGCTGCGCCGCGGCTGCGCACCATGGTGCGCGGAGCGGGAGCGGGCATACCGCGTTCGGCGCGTACTTTTTCAATCAGCTCTTGCATCACGGCCATGTTTTTGGAGTCGGTCAGCTCGTATTTGCCGCCCACCACCACCGTCGGGGTTTTGGTGATGTTGTAGGTAACGGTTTGCTGCTGCATGGTTTGGGCGGCTGCGGCGGCCTGCGGGCTGTTATAGGCGGCGAGCAGGCGGCTGCCGTAGGGTTGCTGCTGAATCCAGTTTTTCAGGCTGGTTTCGTCGGTTACAACGCCGTCCATCAGGGCTTTGAAGATGGCCTGATTGGCTTGGCGGGAGAGGCCGGTGGATTTCACGGCAGCAGCCAGGCGGGCGAGGGTTTGGTGGGCAGGCTGCCACACCACATGCTCTTGGCGCAATACGGTGTCGGAGGCGAAGCGTTTGCTTTGCTGTTCGATAGTCGGCTCAAGGTGTTGGCAGTGGATGCAGAAATAGCCGAAGAATTCGGTTACTTCAATTTTATTGGGCTGCACGGGTTTAATCACATTGCTGCGCACAATGTAGTCGGTGCCTTCCACGGCTTTGGCTTGGGCGGCAGTGACGGCAAAGACGGTAAGGGCGGAGAGAAGTAGGGCTTTCAGTTTCATGTTGGTCTTTCGTTATATGAGGTTTGATGACGTGCGGGTTAATCGGCTTGGCGAGTCAGGGTGTCGATGCCGTTGCCGCGCAGGCGTTCGCTGAGGGCTTGGGCTTCGGCACGGTTGAGGCGGCCGCTTTGGATGCGATATACGGTTTGGCCGTCGCTGCGTTTGCTGCTGGCCACGCGGGCGTTCACACCGAGCATGGCGAGTTTGGCGCGTTGGGTGTCGGCCGCTTCCGGGTTGTTGTAGGAGCCCATCTGCACGATATAGCGGCCGTTGCCGCCGCTGTGCGCTTCGGCATTGCGTTGGGCACGCTGCTCGGCGGCTTTGGCTTCGGCTTCGCGTGCCGCTTTGGCTTCGGCTTCACGCCGCTGGCGGCGGGCTTGCTCGCGGGCACGCTCTACGTTGCCGCTTTCCAAAATCTGCTCGGGCGTGGGCTTGGCTTCCGGTTCGGGTTTGCGCTGCGGCTCGCGCGGTTTGGTTTGTACGGGTTTGTCTTCCTGCGCGGGCTTGTCTTCCTGGCGCTGTGCAGGCGTGCTGGCCTGCTGCGGCACGGAGGCGGCTACGGGCGGTTTGTCGGTGATGTCGCCGGGCGGCAGGGTATAGTGGCCGCTGTCGGAACCGGCGGTGGTGGTATCGTTCGGGCGCTGTTCGGGCTGGTGTCCTTGGCGCGGCGTGAGGATTTCGGGCTGGATTTCGGTTTTCGGCGCTTCGGGCTGTTTGATGCCGGAGGGCGTGTTGTTGAGGAAATACAAAACCACGCCGATGATGAGGGTGGCAAGCAGGAGGCCGAATATAAAGCCGGAAAGGCCTTTACCGTAGGGTTTGTTTTGCATGGGGGAAATGGATTGCTAAAAAGGTGCCGCATTTTATCAAAACCGTTTGCTGCGGCGGAAGCTTTTTACATGTTCTTTCAGGCGGACGGGCGGTTTCAGGTAGCCTGGGGGAAGCACGGGGGGAGGCTACCTGAAAATCCGTTTCTTTAAAGAGTGAATCTAAATGGAGCATACTGTTGCATTGGTTCGCCTGGCTGTGTGTACTTACAGCCAGCCGTCTTTTCAAGACGGGGTGCGGCGGAAGCTCACGGCCTGCATGACGTGGCGCTGGTTTACGGTGTCGCTGCCGGCCAAGTCGGCCAGGGTACGGGCGATGCGCAGGATACGGTGGTAGCTGCGGGCGGAAAGCGAGAGTTTTTCCAACACGGCGGAGAGGGCAGCTTTGGCTTCGGGCTCGATGGCGGCTAGCTCGTCTAGCTCGGTTACGTTGAGCAGGGCGTTACTTTTGCCTTGCCGCCGCTGTTGGCGCTCGCGTGCGGCCAGTACGCGTTCCCGCACGGCGGCGCTGGGCTCGCCGGGTGTGGCTTGGGTGAGCTCGGCGGCGGAGAGGGCGGGCACTTCGATAATCAAATCAATCCTGTCCAAGAGCGGGCCGGAAATTTTGCCGCGATAACGGGCAATGCTTTCGGGCGTGCAGCGGCAGGGTTTGGCAGGGTGACCGAGGTAGCCGCAGGGGCAGGGGTTCATGGCGGCGACCAGCTGGAAGCGGGCGGGATAGGTGGCTTGGCGGCTGGCGCGGGAAATGTGGATAAGGCCGTTTTCCAGCGGCTCGCGCAGCATTTCCAGCACCTTGCGGTCGAACTCGGGCAATTCGTCGAGAAACAATACGCCGTTGTGCGCCAGGGAAATTTCGCCTGGCTTGGGATCGGAACCGCCGCCCACCATGGCGGCGGCGCTGGCGCTGTGGTGTGGCGAACGGAAGGGGCGGCGGCGGGAGAAACTGTGTTGCTGGTGCAGCAGCGAACGCAGTGCCCAGGTTTCGGTGATTTCGTCGTCGGAGAGTGGCGGCAGGATGCCGGGCAGGCGTTGTGCCAGCATGGATTTTCCGGTGCCGGGCGGACCGCTCATCAGGATACTGTGGCCGCCGGCAGCGGCAATTTCAAGCGCGAGCCGCGCGGTGTGCTGGCCTTTTACGTCTTGCAGGTCGGGATAGGGCGCTTCTTCGGCCGCTTCGGCACGGGCTTGGCAGCGGGGCAGGGCGGCAATACCGTTGAGGTGGGCGGCTACGGCCACCAGGCTTTCGGCAGCCAATACTTCGGCGCGTTCAATCAACGCGGCCTGCTCGGCGCTCTCTTGCGGCAAAATAAAACGGCGCCGCGCCTGCGTGCTCTGCCACACCATGGCCAGCGCACCACGCACCGGGCGCAGCAGGCCGGACAAAGCCAGCTCGCCAGCCAGTTCGTATTTGGCCAATTCTTCGGGCGAAATGGCGATTTGGCCGGAGGCGGCGAGAATGCCCACGGCAATCGGCAGGTCGAAACGGCCGGATTCTTTTGGCAAATCTGCCGGGGCAAGATTGACAGTGATTTTTTTGGCGGGGAAATCGAAGCCGCTTTGAATGATGGCGGCACGCACGCGGTCGCGGCTTTCTTTCACTTCGGTATCGGGCAGGCCGACGATATTGAACGCGGGCAGGCCGTTGGCCAAGTGGGATTCCACTTCCACCAAGGGCGCGGCCATGCCGCTGAGCGCCCGGCTGTATACCACCGCCAAACTCATGCTGCGCTTCCTATTGCTGTTCGGAAGGGTTGGGCAGGGTGGCCGGAGCGTCGGCTTCCAGCTTGGCCAGGCGCGCTTCTAAGGCAGCCAGTTTTTCGCGGGTTTTGATGAGCACCTGCTGTTGGATGTCGAACTCTTCGCGCGTTACCAAATCGAGCTTGCTGAATGTGCTGCCGAGCAGGGTTTTCACGTTTTTTTCCACGTCTTTCACCGGGCTTTCAGCGATGGCGCCGCCGATTTTTCCGGCGAGTTCGTCGAGGATTTGTTTGGCCAGCATGGGGTTTCCTTTATTTTTGAAGGGTTGGGATGGGCGCATTGTATAAGTGCGGGCATGGGGCGGCAAGCGGTTAAAGGCTACCTGAAACGCGGCTAAACTTTCAGGTAGCCTTTTCAATCAGACTTATTGCCACTCGAAACGCAACAGGCGCATGATTAAAAACAGGCCGAGCAGGCTGATGAACACATACAGGCTGCTGGACATGCTGTGCCAGAAAGACAGCTCGCCGCCGAGCAGGTTGGATAGCCAATGCGTCTGCCCGCTGCGCAGGGCACGGATAAGCGGCACCAGCGCAAATTGTGAAATAGCCAGCAGCAGCCAGGTGAGGGCAACGGTGCGCGAGCTGAGTTTGCTGCGTTGGCCGTAGCTGCGCTGCTGCGCCGAGAGGCCGGCCAAATAAAGGATGGCCCACACAAACAGCCCGATATAGTTCACTGCGCTAAACAGCACACCGGCCAGGCTTCCGGCCTGCTCTTTGGGCAGAGATTGGAACAATAGCGGCGCCACACCGTAGCCGGCCAAAAGATATGCGCCAAACCACACGGCAGCTAACAGGGCCAACACTCGATTTGCAAACATTCGTTTCCTTTCTCTGCTTTTTGTTTAAAACGAAACGCAGTGTACCGTATTCTTTGCATACTTTCAGCTGCCGGGCCGATACTTTACCTGCTATAAAATCAGCCTACATTGCGTTACAATCCCGCACTTTACGTTGCCAACACACCATTATGTCTAATAAACCCAAACACGAACACGAAGCCAACAAACTGCACAAACGCCTGCGCCATGCCGTGGGCCATGCGATTAACGATTTCAATATGATTGAACAGGGCGATAAAGTCATGGTCTGCCTCTCCGGCGGCAAAGACAGCTATGCCCTCTTAGACATCCTGCGCCACCTGCAAGCCTCCGCGCCGATCGATTTCGAGCTGGTGGCAGTAAACCTCGACCAAAAACAGCCCGGCTTTCCCGAGTACGTATTGCCGGAGTATCTGACTTCTATCGGCGTGCCCTTCAAAATTGTGGAAGAAGATACCTATTCCACCGTGAAGCGCGTGCTCGATGAAGGCAAAACCACCTGCTCGCTGTGCAGCCGACTGCGGCGCGGCATCCTCTACCGCACGGCCAAAAAGCTGGGTTGCACCAAAATCGCGCTCGGCCACCACCGCGACGACATCCTCGCCACCCTGTTTTTAAACATGTTCTACGGCGGCAAACTCAAAGCCATGCCGCCCAAGCTGGTGAGCGACAACGGCGAGCACATCGTGATCCGCCCGCTGGCCTATGTGAAAGAAAAGGATTTGATTAAATACGCCGAAATCAAGCAATTCCCCATTATTCCCTGCAATCTGTGCGGCTCACAGCCCAATCTGCAGCGGCAGGTGGTGAGCGAAATGCTGAAAGACTGGGACAAACGCTTCCCCGGCCGCATCGAAAGTATGTTTTCCGCCTTGCAAAACGTAGTGCCCTCGCATTTGGCCGATACCGAACTGTTTGATTTCGCGGGGTTGCAACGTGGTCAGACCCTGAAACACGGCGGCGATTTGGCCTTCGACAGCGAAACCGTTTCCTTTAAAGCCCCGCGCGACGACGAAGACGAAGGGCTACCTGAAAAACCCGCACGCAAAGTGATTAACATTTTGGGCAGCAAGCCGAAAACCGGAGGCTGCGGTGCGCTCTAGACTGGTGTCGGTTTTGCGGCTCATCGGCTTGCTGATGCTGATGCAGGTGTTACCGCTCTTGGTTTTGCTGCTCAGCGGCATGGGTAAAAGCCTAGCCGCCCAGGCCTTGGCCGCACTGCTGTTTACGGTTGCCGCCGTGGCCATGTGCAGGCTGTGCCTGCAGATCTACCGTAAGCAGGCAGACGGCTATTTTCAGGATTGGCAAAGCCGGTTTTCCGGCAAAAAGCTGCTGTGGGCGGCAGGCTATATTGCGCTGATGCTGGCCACCAATCCGCTCTACGAAATGCTGATGGCCGCGCTGGGCATGGAAAGCAGCGTGGACAACCTGCGAAACCAACGCATGGTTATGGAAATGCTACAACGCGCCCCGCTGACGATGACGGCCTATATCGTGCTGTTTGCGCCAGTTTTGGAAGAGTTGCTGCTGCGCGGCATTTTTTTTCAAAGCTTCGGCAGCATCGAAAACCGCGGCAAACGCTGGCTGCTGCTGGTGCTGTCTGCCTTCGTCTTTGGCAGCCTGCACAGCCTGCCGGTGCATTACGATTTCCTGCTGTATTTTGCCATGGGCCTGGTGCTCGGTGCGGCCTATCTGCACACCAAAGATTTGAAATACCCGATTTTGATTCATATGGTAAACAACGCATTGGGCTTGGCCGGGGTGTTGTTTGAGTGAGAATGGGAAAAGGCTACCTGAAAACAGTAGATTGATTTTCAGGTAGCCTGATGGAGATGGCGATGCCAACAGACGAAAGGACGGAGCGCAACAGCAAACAAGAACGCTACCGCCGCCGCGTGCGCGAATTTGTGCAGCAAAACAGGCTGGTGGGCGCGATGAATAACACCAAATGGCGGGAGCTGCGCGAGGCAATGGATGGGTGGGAAAATGCGCCGGCCTATGAAATCAAGTATTTGTTTGATGAAAAATCGGAAGCGGACGTTGAGCAAGCCGTAGCTGAAACGACGGTGGCAATCGGCGATTGGGGCTATGAGCATTTTTATCCGATGTTCGATATCGAATGGGTGAAAATCCGGAAATTGCGCTCGGTGTTTCGCGGGCATCTGATTGCGCGGGAAATTGTGGATAATAGTGAAGGCATCCGCGCGATTTTGGAGCAGTTTACCATTCCGTATGTGGAGAACGAGTTTTGCTTTACGGTATATGGCTACCTGAAAGCTTGAGTGCCGGAAAGATAAGATAAAGGCTACCTGAAAGTGTTTCAGGTAGCCTTTATCTATTTTCAGGTAGCCTCACTCACCACTATATCCAGCCGCCCAGGTTTTCCTGTGCAATATCGGCCAGGGCGGCGATGAAGGCAGGGTTATCGTTGAGGCAGGGGATGAAGCGGAAGGTTTGGCCGCCGGCTTCGTGGAATTGTTCGCGGCCTTGGATGGCGATCTCTTCCAGGGTTTCTAAGCAGTCGCTCACGAAGCCGGGGCAGAATACGTCGAGCTCGCGGATTCGCTGTTTGGCGGGCAGTTCGGTGAGCAGGTCGGATGTGGCCGGGCCTATCCAGCGGGCGCGGCCGAAGCGGCTTTGGAAGCTGATATACCATTCTTGGGCGGAGAGTTGCAGGGCTTCTGTGAGCAGTTGGGCGCTGGCTCGGCATTCGATTTCGTAGGGGTCGCCCTGCTGCACGGCGGCTTCGGGGATGCCGTGGAAGCTGAACAGGATGCGCTGGCCGCGGCCATGCTGCTGCCAGTAGGCGCGGATATGTGCGGCCATAGCTTGGATGTAGTCGGGATGGTTGTAGAAACGGCTGATGGTGCGCAGGCTGATTTGGTTGCGTTGTTTGAGCAGTTCGTTCAACACCTTATCCAGCGCGGCACCGCTGCTGCTGGCGGCGTATTGCGGATAGAGGGGGATGGCGAGCAGGCGGTCTATGCCTTGGGCTTTCATGGCGGCGATGGCATCGGCCACGGCCGGCTCGCCGTAGGACATGGCGTGCCCCACCAGCACTTGCGGCAGCTCGGCTTGCAGGGCGGCAGCCTGTTTGGCGGTAATCACGGCCAGCGGCGAGCCTTCGTGTTGCCAGATTTGGCGGTAGCCGTGTGCGCTTTTTTTAGCGCGGAAGGGCAGGATGATGCCGCGCAGCAGGGGCTGCCACAACAGGCGCGGCAGCTCGACCACGCGTTGGTCGGACAAAAATTCGCGCAGGAAAGGGCGCACGGCTTCGGGCGTGGGTGCGGCCGGCGTGCCGAGGTTGATGAGCAGGATGCCGACTCTGGCTTGCTGATGCGCACCGTGCGGCGGCTCGGGTTGGAAGTGGGGCATGGGGGTTCCTTGGGTGTGTTTTTAGTGGGCTACCTGAAAAAGCTGAATAGGGTTTCAGGTAGCCTTTATATTTGTTTGATAGAAGGCTACCTGAAAAATACTGCCTACAAATCATCCTTTCTAGCCAATATCTTACGCGCCCCGCTTACGTCGGCGGGGGAGACGATGCCTGCGTCTTCCAAGGCCTGCATCAGGTTGGCGGCGCGGTTGTAGCCGATGCGCAGTTGGCGTTGCAGCGAGGAGATGGAGGTTTTGCGGCTTTCCAGAATGAAGGCCACGGCTTGGTCGAATAGTTCGTCGCTGCCGGCATTGGGGTTAACGGCGTTGACGGTTTCCTGCGCGGCTTCGCCGGAGAGCAGGCCTTCGATGTAGTTGGCGCCCTGCTGGCGTTTGGCGAAGGAGGCCACTTCGTGCACTTCGTGGTCGCTCACAAACGCGCCTTGCAGGCGCACGGGCTCGGCGCTGCCGGGCTGGAGGAAGAGAAGGTCGCCATATTTGAGCAGGTCTTCCGCGCCCATTTGGTCGAGGATGGTGCGGCTGTCGATGCGACTTTGTACGGTGAAGGCCATGCGGGTGGGGATGTTGGCCTTAATCAGGCCGGTTACCACGTCCACGCTGGGGCGCTGGGTGGCCACAATCAGGTGCATACCGGCAGCGCGGGCTTTTTGCGCCAGGCGGGCGATTTGCGTTTCCACCGCCTTTTTCTCGGTCATCATCAAATCGGCCAATTCATCAATCACAATCACGATATAGGGCAGCTTTTGCAGCGGCTCGGGTTCGTCGGGATTGGGGCTGAAGGGGTTGGGCAGGGGCTTGCAGGAAGCGGCGGCTTCAGCCACTTTTTGGTTGAAGCCGGCCAGGTTGCGCACGCCGGCATGGGCGAGCAGGCGGTAGCGTTTTTCCATTTCGGCCACGCACCAATTCAGCGCCTGCCCGGCCTCGCGCATATCGGTTACCACCGGGCAGAGCAGGTGCGGAATGCCTTCATATACGGAAAGCTCCAGCATCTTCGGGTCGATCATGATAAAGCGCACCTCGTCCGGCGCGGCCTTATACAGCATCGACATAATCATGGCATTCACGCCCACCGATTTGCCCGAGCCGGTCATGCCGCCCACCAGAAGATGCGGCATTTTGCCCAAATCGGCCACCACCGGCTGCCCGGCAATATCTTTGCCCAAAGCCACGGTGAGCTTGGACGGCGCGGCGGCAAACACCGGCGAGGACAGGATTTCGCGCAGCAGCACTTCCTGCCGCTTCTCGTTTGGCACTTCGATGCCCATGGTGCTCTTGCCCGAAATGGTTTCCACCACGCGCACCGACTGCATGGAAAGCGAACGCGCCAAATCTTTGGCCAGATTGGTAATCTGGCTGCCTTTCACGCCCTGCGCCGGCTCGATTTCAAAACGCGTAATCACCGGCCCGGCGGTGGCGCTCACCACGGTAACCTGAATGCCGAATTCGGCCAGCTTGGCCTCGATGCGCTCGGCCATGTGCTGCAGGGCTTCGGGATTGATTTCCGGCGTGTGTTCCTGCGGGCGCGTGAGCAAATCCAATTCCGGCAGCAGATATTCGCCGTCTTCGGCTTGCCGTTTGGGAGCGAACAAATCTTTTTGCCGCTCGGGCGCGGTTTTTTGTTTTTCAGGTAGCCCTTGGCTGGCAGACTGGTTAATCTGCACCGCCACCGGCTTGCGGTTGCTGCTGGCGCCTTCCACCATTGCCACTTCTTCGGCGGTGATGGTTTTCGCCGTGCGCACCATGCGGCGGGCAAACTTCGCGTTCGGTATGTCGCGCACAAACTGGTGCGGCTGGCGGATCAGCCGATACCACAGCCATTCCAGCTGCGCCCCCGCTTTTTCCAGCAGGGTGAGCCACGATACCTGCAACAGCAGCGAGAGTCCCGCCACAATCAGCACCACCTGCACCAAAAGGCTACCTGAAACCCCCAGCAGCCGCGTAAAGCCGCTGCCGAGCGATTGGCCGATTAAGCCGCCCGCGCCCATCGGCAGGCTGTCGTGCAACTCTGCCGACCAGGCCGCCGCCTCCAAAAGCGGGCTGCCAAACAAGAGCAATGCCGCCCCGCCCAAGCCCATGCCCAAGTGATACGGTTTCTCGCTGCTCTGCTTCACGCTGCGGAAATTGCGGTAGAGCCATACCACCGCCGCCAGCAGCAGCCACCACACCGACAGCCCGAACAGATAATAGGCCACATCCGCAGTGTATGCGCCCAAGAGCCCGGCCAGATTGTGCGGCTCGTTGCCGGTGGGGATGCTGCGCGACCAGGCCGGGTCGTCCATGGTGAAGCTTGCCAGCGCCAAAGCCAGGCACACGGAAAACAACAGCACTAGCAACCATAGCATGTCGGCCAAAAGCGAAATGGATTGCGAAGCCGCCGCCGCGGCTGAAGGCACGGCCGCCCGGCGTGCAGCCTTGGTAGGCGGGTTGTGCCGGTTTGGCTTCGGTTTGGCAGGTTTGCTCGATTTGCTTGCTTTGCGGGAAGGTTTATTGCTCATATTAACGATGGGGCTACCTGAAAACCTCGGCTTCGGTAAAGCCGAATAGGGCAGGCAGCCGGAATAACGATACAAAACGCCGCATTATAGCAGTATTGCCCCGAGGCTTGCGCGGCTCTCTGGGGTGCAGGGTATGTTCGAAATATAGGCAGGTATTGGTTTTAAAGCATGTTCAATTGTAGGCAAAGGCTACCTGAAAACCCCACCTGCAGTTTCAGGTAGCCTTTTCAGTATTGATCGGCATGGAAGGCTAGCAGCGTATGGCGTGGAAACAGCAAATCTGCCTGTGCCAAGCTGCCGATTTTGTCTTAATCTATCGCGTTGAGTGTCGGTTTCCAGTTTGAAACCTACTGCGGTAAAGCGTTTAAGAAACAATACAGGATTTTGTCGGGGCTGTATCGGAAGATGCAGTAGCGGATGCTGCCGCTATCTAGTATTTCGACAGAATTTGAATCAAATTGGATACTTTCGGCGCAGATATTAATGGTTTTTCGGATATAAGGGCAGCCTGCCTAATAGTAATTCAAAATAAAGTAGGGTGGTGGTGAAATGAATTTGTTTTAACTTCATTACTCTAATAGTTTGGAGGCCGGGAAAGCTTGACCGAACCATTTAATATAACTATCTTTCAAAAAAAAATGAAAATATTTACATACGCACTGCAACGCTTTTTTCCACTCCTTAATAGAAAGGATCTTGCAATGCCGCGTTTCCCCCGCACTTTACCGCGCCTGACCGCTGTCCTGCTGTTGGCCTGCACAGCTGTTTCCGCTGCCGCTCATGACCATACCCATTGGGGCTACACCGGACATGACTCTCCCGAAAGCTGGGGCAACCTGTCTGAAGAGTTCCGCCTGTGCTCTACAGGCAAGAACCAATCGCCTGTAAACATTACCGAAACCGTTTCCGGCAGACTGCCTGCCATTCAAGTTAATTACCGTCCGAGCGCCGTAGAAGTTGAAAACAACGGCCATACCATCCAGGTTAATTATCCTGAAGGCGGCAACATCCTGACTGTGAACGGCCGCACCTACACCCTGAAACAGTTCCATTTCCACGTGCCGAGCGAAAACCAAATCAAAGGTCGTACCTTCCCAATGGAAGCCCACTTCGTCCACTTAGACGAAAACAAACAGCCTTTGGTATTGGCAGTGTTGTATGAAGCAGGCAGAACCAACAACCGCCTGTCTTCCATCTGGAACGCCATGCCGATGACGGCAGGAAAAGTGAAACTGGATCAGCCATTCAATGCCGCATCCCTGCTGCCGCGCAACCTGCGTTACTACCGCTTCGCCGGTTCGCTGACCACGCCGCCATGCACCGAGGGCGTATCATGGTTGGTGTTGAAATCCTATGACCACATCGACCAGGCGCAAGCGGAGAAATTCACCCGCGCCGTCGGTTCGCACAACAACCGCCCTGTACAGCCGCTGAATGCACGGGTCGTTATTGAATAAGCGGTAACGCCGCGAACAGAAAAGCAGCCTGCACTTTAGAGATGTTTCAAAGTGCAGGCTGCTTTATTGGGGAATATAGGGTAGGTATTTATGTCTACGCAGGTGCAGGCTGCCTCAAGCAAAGAACGCGTGCGTACCGCACACACCCTATACGTTGGTTTTAAAGTTTGTGCCGCCCGCAGGTAAGGTGTGTGGCGTAGCCACGCACGCGGTTGATGGGGATGCAGGCTACGGCTTGCTAAAACAAAGATTTCAACTGTTATATTTCAAAGGTAATTACTATGGATGATTTC
>CAUUTP010000028.1:0-22543 GCA_963548155.1 uncultured Eikenella sp. | reverse complement strand
CTCGCGACCTCAACCTTGGCAAGGTTGCGCTCTACCAACTGAGCTATTCCCGCTTGAGCGTTTTCCAGCTGCGCCGTACTTACGAAAGGGGCATATTATAGGCAGATTTAGCAAATAGTCAATATCCATTCTGGAAAACTTGGCTAAGGATTGTTATTTATGCTGATTTTTCTGCCACTCCTTGTCCTGCCAGCACAACTGCAGCTATTCAAGCCACTCCTGCAGGGCGGAAACGGGAATGTCCCAGCACCACAAGCCCTCCTGGCCATGCGGATTCAGGCCGCGCACAAACAGGTAGCGCACCTGGATGTATTCGGGCAGGGCGCGGCGTTGTTTCAGGTAGCGTGCGGCGGCCACGGCGTAGATCAGCGCCTGCAGATAATAGTGGTGTTCGCTCACTGCCGCACTCATCGCGGCCTGGCTGTAATCGGCCAAATGATTGCCCAAGTGATTAGATTTATAGTCGATTACGCATACCCTGCCGTTTTCGTCTACCGCAATCAGGTCGATGAAACCGTTGAGGAAGCCGGTTACGGCGTGGAAATCCAGCTGCGGCAGGTGGGTAGCGGCGTTTTCAGGTAGCCCGATGTCGGGGCGGGCAAACCAACGGCGCAGGCGTTTCAAACCGAAATCGTGCAGGTGCAGCACGAAGCCCATTTCCGCCACGCGGCTATCGGCGGGAATATCGGCCAACTGCATATTCTCTGCCAACGGCGTATGGCGCACGGCTTCCACCATTTCCAGCACCGCCGGCAGCCATTGCTCGGACTCAAAGCCGTGTCTATCTAGGATATCGGCATAGGATGCCACTTGTTCGGCGGCGGGGCGGACAAAATCGGTTTGTTCCAAAATGCTGTGCAGGCAGATGCCGGGATTGGTGCCAGCTGGAAAAGCCAGCAGTGCGGTTTCAGCTTCGATTTGCCACAAATCACCCTGCCCGCTTGGCAGAACTGGGCTTGGGCCGTCGGAGCGCAACTCGCTGCTTGCACTTTTGCTTCGCAGAAACTCGCTGCGCTCGTTTTCAGGTAGCCTTTCGGTTTCGGCGGCGGGGTTTTCATCAGCCAGCAGGTTTTCAGGTAGCCACTCTTCAGCGGCAAGGGTTTGGCGGCTCAGGCCGGTAAAGCTGGTATGGCGGATAAATTGCAGCGGCCGCTCGGACAGCACAAGGGCGCGGTAACTGCCCTGCTGTTCGTCGCGGGCGCGGTAATTGGCTTCGGGCGGCTCGCCTTCCAGCCATTGCAACTGGCCGGGCGCGGCACTTTGGATGCATTGGAGCCAGGTTTGTCGTAGGGCTTCGGCCAGGGCTTGACCCTTCAGGCTGCTCCAGTGGCTGCGGATGGCATGACAATCATCTTCGCCTGTTTCGGCTAAGAGATAGGCAAAGGTGTTTTCCGGGGTGTTGCTGCAAGGTGCGGCGTAGAGCACGAGCTGCTCGCGGGCACGGGTAAGCGCGACATACAGCAGGCGCAGGCGTTCGCCGAGGTCTTCGGCAAACAGCTGCCGCTCGTCTTCTTCACCCAGCTGGGCTTTGGCCAACAATAGGTTTCGGCCGTTGTTTTGGCTGATGATGTTCCAATCTTGCACCAATTTGTCGCTGGTATCCCACACGAAAGGGTAAAACACCAGCGGGTACTCCAGCCCTTTGGCAGCGTGCATGGTAACGATTTTCACCAAGTCTTCATCGCTTTCCAGCCGCAGCTGGTATTCTTTATTCCCCTTATCCTCCCTATCATTTTTATTTTCTTTGCTTTTTTTGCTACTTTTCAGCTGCATTTCCAACCATTGCGCCAATGCGACTGGACTGGCACATTCAGCAGCGGCCAGCGCCAAGATTTCGGCCAGCTGCCAGAAATTGGTGAAGCTGCGTTCGTTGCGGGTATGCAGAAGGTGCTGTTCGAGGCCGCTTTGGCGGGCAAAGCGGGTGAGTGCGGTGTAGATGCCGTGCTGCTGCCAGGTTTCGGCGGCAGTTTCGGCCAGGGTTATCCACTCGGCCAGACGGTTTTCGTTGCCGTTCAATTCGGCCAAGTCTTGCGCGGTGTAGCCATAGAAAATGCCACCGAGCACGAAACGCAGATATTCGGTTTCCTGCGGGGCCAGCCAAAACAGCAACAGGGCGTGCAGGGCTTCGGCTTCGGGCGTGTCGAACACCGATTGCTGTTGTAGCAATACGCTGCGCACTCCCCGACGTTTGAGCGCGCGCGCGACTAGATCGGCTTCGCTGTGAGTGCGCACCAATACAGCTATCTGACCCGGATGCAGCGGCACATTTCCTCCACCATGTTTACCGCCGATAGACAGGCTACCTGAAAGCGCCTGATTGAGCCGCGCGGCAATTTCGCGGGAGCAATAATCAGCGCAGAGTTCGCGCAAAGAATCTTTATTCGGCAGTTTGCCATCTTCGGCAGATGGATTGATCCAGCGCACGGCTACGGCAGCTTCGGGCACGGGGCTGAGTAGACTATCGGCGCGGGCGGCCTGCACATCGGGATAGGCAATCTGCGGCAGCACGAAGGGGCGGCTGCGGGCGGCAAACAGATGGCCGATGCCGTTGACCAAATCGCGGTGGCTGCGGTAGTTGGTACGCAGGGTATAGCTTTGCTCGGGAGCGGTGTCGGCCGCAGCAGCAAGATAGGCATGGATGTCGGCACCGCGAAAGCCGTAGATGGCCTGTTTGGGGTCGCCCACCAAAAATACGGGCACGCCTTGGCAGATAAAGGCGGTGTGGAAAATGGCGTATTGCAGCGGGTCAGTGTCTTGGAATTCATCGATGAGCGCCACGCGCCATTTGGCAGCCAGGGCTTGGGCAAGCGCTTCGGCTTGCTCGGGATGATCGGAGTTGGAGAGAGCGGCATGCACGTCGAGCAGCAAATCATCATAGTCGCGGCGCGAGCTGCGGCGTTTATCTTCGGCCAAACGGTTTTTCAGGTAGCCTAAACATTCGAGCTTGAGGCGGATGGCGGCTTCCTGCTCGGCATCACTGATTTCGGCCAGGCGGCGGCCAAACACGGCCAAGGGTTGTAGGGCGGCGATGTCGGCTTCTTCAATATGCTGGTTTTTCCTGATCCTGTCGCGCAGAGCGTTTTCTTCAAAACACAGCAGCTTGTCCGGCTTGGAAAGCACGGGTTGCGCCAAGCCTTCTTGTGCAGCTTGCCGGAGATCGGTAAACAGGGTGTCGATGGAGGCGTTGAAAGTATTGCCGTTGAGCTGCGGCTTGATGCGGCGGTACACGGCTTCGATTTCCTCCACATTCCGTTGCAGCTTCTGCCAAGCAGCATTGTAGCCTTGCAATATTTGCGGCAGGCGGTTTTCAGGTAGCCTGTAATCCAGAAAAGCACGTTTGAGGCTACCTGAAAATTCAGCCAGCACGGAAGCGGGGGTGATGCCGAATTGGGCGGCAATGCGCGCGTTTTGCGGATGGTCGGCTACGTGTTCACGCCAGAAATCCTGTGCGGCCACCAGGCGGGCGGCGGTATCGGCGGGGCCGGTTTCCAGTTCGAAGGGTACACCGCACAAAAAGGCGTAGTCGCCCAACACGCGCAGGCAGAAGCCGTGGATGGTGTAGATGGCGGCGGTGTCGAAGCCGGAAAGGGCGGCCTGCAGCTGCAGGATGAGTTTGCCGCGCTCTTGTTTGGCTAAGGCTTCGGCCAGCAGGTGTTGCAGAAACTCATCATCCGGCGTTTCCCCGCTTTGCAAGGCAGCCAAGGCTTCGCCCAACCGAGCGCGCAGGCGGTTTTTCAGCTCGGCGGTGGCAGGATCGGTGAAGGTAACCACCAGTATGTTTTCCGGCGCCCAGCCTTCGAGCACCACCAGGCGGGTGAACAGCGCGGCGATACTGTAGGTTTTGCCCGTGCCGGCGGAGGCTTCGATAAGGTGAGTGCCCTTCGGCGGCAGCGGCAGTTGTGTAACGTGGAAATCCTGCATGGTGGAGTCCTTGGGGTTTCAGGTAGCCTTGGGATAACGGGCACTATTGTACGGCCTGCCAGCTGAGCTGTCTGCGGGCGATAGCGGATCAAATTTACTGCCAATGTTGGTTGCTAGACGCTCACACTACCTCAAGACACAGTAATGCCAACACACGCCGTGGCAAGAAGAAAGTTAATCCGCTAATTTAAAAATAAATATGGCTTGGCAGAGTAATTGCTTTCAGGTAGCCTATAGGCCTATTGCTTACTGGGCAATACTGCTCAAACAGGCAAAGGTCGTGCCGTGTTGCCCACGGCGGTTGGTTTTGGACAATTTTTGTCCAATTATTAATAATCATAAATAGTTTTCAAACCATTCAAGCCCATACTGCCATGTAATGGAATGCAATGGCTGATTGGCTGAAAACAAATAATCTTGCCACTACTTACAACCAACCCAATTGCAGCTGAGCAGAAACCAATAATTAAAGGGAAAACATGATTCAGCATTACGACGTCGTTATCATCGGCGCCGGCCCCTCCGGGGCAGTGGCGGCTGCTTTATTGAACAAGCGGGGATTCAATGTTTGTGTGGTGGAAAAGCAGCATTTTCCGCGTTTTGTTATCGGCGAGAGCCTGCTGCCGCATTGCATAGAGCTGCTGCATGAGGCCGGCTTCCTGCCCGCCGTGCAGGCCGGCTTCGGCTTTCAATATAAAAACGGCTTCGCCTTCTCTTGGGGCGAGCGCAACACCAGCTTCAAATTCACCGATAAATTCTCCCCCGGCTCTTCCACCGCGTTCAATGTGGAGCGTGCCCGTTTCGATAAAATCCTGATCGACGAAGCCATCAAGCAGGGCGTAACCGTGCAGTTCGGCTCCACGGTAAAAGCCTTCGACAACCATGGCGAGTTTGCCAAACTGGTGGTGCAGCAGGAAGGCGGCGATCCTTATGTGCTGGGCGCGCGCTTCGTGCTGGATGCCAGCGGCTACCACCGTGTGCTGCCGCGCATGCTCAGTTGGGATGTTCCTTCCAACCTGCCCTTGCGCCATGTGCACTTCACACACATCGAAGACCACATCACCGATCCGGCCTTCGACCGCAACAAAAACCTGGTGTGCGTCCACCCCGAACACCGCGATATTTGGCTGTGGCTGATTCCCTTCTCCAACGGCCGCGCTTCCATCGGCGTGGTGGGGCTACCTGAAAAACTCGGGCAGGAAAGCTCTGCCGTTATTCTGAAGAAATTTGCTTTGGAAGTGCCTTTCCTGCGCCGCATTTTGAAAGACGCGCAATGGGAAAACGACTTCCCATTCATCTACCTGCCCGGCTATTCCGCCAGCGTGAAATCGCTCTACGGCCGCCACTTCGCTCTATTGGGCAATTCCGCCGAATTCCTCGATCCGGTATTCTCTTCCGGCGTAACCATCGCCACCCACTCGGCCAAGCTTGCTGCTGATTTGGTGGCCCGCCAGCTGAACGGCCAGCAGGTAAACTGGCAAAACGAATTTGCCCGCCCGCTAATGTCTGGCGTCAACGTGTTCCGGCACTACGTGGAAGCTTGGTATTCCGGCACGCTGCAAGACATGATTTTCAGCGGCCAGCGCACGCCGGAAACCGACCGCATGCTCAGCGCCGTATTTGCCGGCTATGTGTGGGATCAAAACAACCCCTATGTGCACGACGCACAACTCTTCACCTCGCAGATTTGGGAGCCTGCACCAAAACACGACACCGCCGAAGCCGGTTAGCCGCTGTTTTGCGTTATAATTCGTCTGACTGCCGCTTCTGTGGAAGCAGATGTTAGCTTCCTGTGGAAGCAAATGTTTTAGCTTCGCAGAAACTTCGTTTTAGCTTCGCAGAAACTTCGTTTTAGCTTCGCAGAAACTTCGTTTTAGCTTCGCAGAAACTTCGTTTTCAGGTAGCCTGCTTAAGGGGCTACCTGAAAATCGTTTAAAGCATCTCCGAATAATTTAAAGGCTACCTGAAAGCAAAACGCTTTTATTCCGATTACTCCCTTACCCCATTTAAACCACGCCATGAAAGCTCCAGAACTCCTCCTCCCCGCCGGCGGCCCCGAACGCATGCGCACCGCCTTCGATTACGGCGCCGATGCCGTGTATGCCGGCAGTCCGCGCTATTCCCTGCGCGCCCGCAACAACGAATTCGCCAAACTCGACGTATTGCAGGCCGGCATTACCGAAGCCCATGCGCGCAGCAAAAAGTTCTACCTCACCGTCAACACCCTGCCGCACAACAGCAAACTCAAGACCTTTGTGGCCGATATGGAACCGCTGGTTGCCATGAAGCCCGACGCGCTGATTATGGCCGACCCCGGCCTGATTATGGTTACCCGCGAACGCTGGCCGGATATGCCCGTCCACCTCTCCGTGCAGGCCAACACCACCAACTATTGGGGCGTGAAATTCTGGCAGCGTATCGGCGTGGAACGCATTATTTTGTCGCGCGAATTGAGCATAGAAGAAATCGCCGAAATCCGCCAAGAATGCCCCGATATCGAGCTCGAAGTGTTCGTACACGGCGCGCTGTGCATCGCCTACTCCGGCCGCTGCCTGCTCTCCGGCTACTTCAACCACCGTGACCCCAACCAAGGCACCTGCACCAACTCCTGCCGCTGGGACTATAAAGTCCACCCCGCCGAAATCGACGAAATGGGCGACGCCCGACTGCTGCAAGGCTTTGATTTCAATAAAGCCCAAGAAGAAGCCAACGCTGCCTTCGAAGGCATCAACGGCCAAGTGCGCCACCCCGCCGCCAATAAAATCTTCCTCATCGAAGAGAGCAACCGCCCCGGCGAAATGATGCCGATTATGGAAGACGAACACGGCACCTACATCATGAATTCCAAAGACCTGCGCGCCGTAGAACAAGTGGCCGAGCTCGCCCGCATCGGCGTGGACAGCCTCAAGGTGGAAGGCCGCACCAAATCCGTGTACTACGTTGCTCGCGTAGCCCAGGCCTACCGCAAAGCCATCGACGACGCCGTAGCCGGCCGCCCCTTCGACTACAGCCTGCTGGCCGAACTCGAAGGCCTTGCCAACCGCGGCTACACCTCCGGCTTCCTCGAGCGCCACCAAACGCAAGACTACCAAAACTACCTCACCGGCCATTCCGTGGCCAAACAAAGCCAATACGTCGGCCACGTTACCGAAATCGACACCGAAGGCTGGGCCACCGTGGAAGTGAAAAACCGCTTCGCCGTGGGCGACACGCTGGAAATCATCCACCCGCAAGGCAACCAAACCGTTGTGCTGCAAGCCATGAAACGCAGGGGCAAAGCTGTGGAAGTGGCTCCCGGCAACGGTATTCAGGTGCAGATTCCGAATATGGCGGGCAAGGATAAGGCGCTGATTGCCAGAATCTTGAACCCTTAATCCGCCTGCCGGATCAGGGTTTAAAGGCTACCTGAAAACTGTTGTCCATCATTTCAGGTAGCCTATATTTCGGAAATGCCCAGCACTGGCATAAGGCTCAATCATGAAAAAACTGCTTGATTATCACGGCGATTTGAGTCGCGGAATGGTTCTTCGCCTGCCTGGCGCCTACCCGCATGAGGAATATGTTGATTTGATGTTGGTGGAGCTGCCAGATGGCGACAGAAGGTTTGGTTTGCTGGTTGCCACGGGGCATAAGGCAGGATTGATTTTGGTGAAACTGCCGCAAGAAGCCGAGCTGGCTGGCGCGTCAGGTATCAGCCGAGAATGGGTGGCGGATAATTGGAATCGATGGATATATGAAAGTTGCCGTGCCGAAGAGGTTTATCTGATAGAAAATTATCCCGTTCCCCAGCCGATAAAGGCTACCTGAAAATATTCCTGCGTTTTCCAAATACACCCATGCTCAAACATCACCCCCACGCCCCCATTCTGCTGGCCTATCTGCGCGTGTTCGCTATGTCGGTGGCCGCTTTTGTGGTGTGCACCACCGAATTCATCCCCATCGCCATGCTCACCGATATCGGCAAGGGCTTCAATATGTCTGCCGCCGACACGGGCATCATGATTACAGTGTATGCCTGGGTAGTGTCGCTGGCTTCGTTGCCGCTGATGCTGCTGGTGGCCAATGCGGAGCGGCGAAGGCTGCTGCTTGCGTTGTTTGCCGTGTTTGTGGCCGGGCACGGGCTATTGGCCGTGGCATGGAGCTTTCCCGTGCTGTTGGCTTCGCGCGTGCTGATCGCCTTTACCCACGCGCTGTTTTGGGCCATTACCGCCTCACTGGTGATGCGCTTGGCACCCGTGGGCAGGCGGCAGCAGACTTTAGGCTGGCTCTCTTTAGGCACGTCTATGGCCACGGTGTTGGGCTTACCGCTGGGGCGGTTGGTGGGACAGTGGCTGGGCTGGCGGGTTACCTTCGCGCTGATCGGCGTGCTGGCCTTGGGTGTGATGGTGCTGTTGGCCAAAATTCTGCCGCGCCTGGAAAGCAAAAACGCGGGTTCGCTCAAAAGCTTGCCGCTCTTGGCCAAACGCCCTCACCTACTAGGAATGTATGCGATGGCGGTGCTGATTGTAAGCGCGCATTTCACGGCCTATAGCTACATCGAGCCTTATGTGCTGGAAATCACCCATATGCCGCCGGATACAGCCACGGCGGTGCTGCTGGTGTTCGGCCTGTCGGGCATGATGGCGAGCTGGCTGTATTCGCGCTTCTACCCGAAACACCCCAACCCTACCCTGCTCAGCGCCGCCGCCTTGCTACTGGTGTCATTGCTGTTGTTTCAGCCCTTGGGCGGCAGCACGATGGCTATGTTTGCACTCGCGTTGGTGTGGGGCATCAGCATCGGCGTGTTGGGCTTGAGCATGGTTGCCCACGTAATCCGCTATGCGCCGGATGCCACCGATGTGGCCAATGCGATTTACTCTGGCAGCTACAACATCGGTATCGGCGGCGGCGCACTCTTGGGCGGCATCATCTCGCGCCACTGGGGGCTGGGCACGCTGGGTTGGGTGGGCGCCGTCCTCGCCGTTGCCGCGCTGGCGGTATTCGCGTGGACGCAGCTTGGCTTTAAAACAAAGCCGGCTTGAGATTGAGTGGCCGAGTCGATAAAAAGACTGGCTAACAACAACCAACTCAACTACTGCCTGCCATACAAAAGGCTACCTGAAAATGCTTGCCGGCACTTTCAGGTAGCCTTTATCTATGCGCTAGATACTCATAATCTTTTCGATTCCATGGGCGCTCTAATCTGCGTTTATTCCTGATAATCAACAAACCCCAACCGATTGCCCGACGGATCGACAAACTCCACCGCCCATCCGGTACGGATACGGAACGGCTCGCTTAGGAAGCGGATATTCCTACCCTGCAATGCGGCATATTTTACCCGCACATCTTCCACTTCAATCCACAAAGTAGGAGTTATATCAGGAAACTTTTTCCGCTCCTTCAAAATAATGGCGGCTTCTTCGTCACCTACCCGAAAAGCTACCATGCCGCTTTCGGAAAAGTCGAATTTAACGGGCAAATCCAGGACTTCTTGGTAAACGCGACAGCTCGCAGCAAGATCATCGGCAGGAAAGAAAAATTTTCGTATTTCATGATTTTTCTCCTTATCAAACAGCTGCTAACACCGCCGCTAAAGCGCCTGAATCAACGTGGCTTAGTAGTCAATTTTCAGAGTTTCTTCAGCCACACCGGCTACAGCGGGAGAGCGGGTGATAGTAAGTCTCTCTTCGGCGGAAAAGCCGATGGTTTCGCCGTCTTGCAGGGTGACGTTTTGCGAGATGAGGTAGTCGCAGATGCTGCACAGGAAGGCATGCAAGTCGGCAGGCTCGTGTTCGCTGTTGAGAATTTCGAGCTCCATTTTGTTGAATTGCTCTAGGCCGATGGTATAGGCGCTGCTGCCTTCTTCGCTGCCGTAGAGGCCGATAAAGATCCAGGCGGGGATGGGCAGTTCGCTTTCGTGCAGGCTGCTGCATACGTCGCGGTAAAAATCGGAGGCGAAAACGGTGCCGGAGGTGTAGATGCCAATGCTGTTTTCGTCGGCCAGGGCAGTGCAGACCAGTTTGCTGTAGAGGCTCATCACGTCGATCGGGGTGGCGTCTGTTTCGCCAAGAGGCATCACGACAAGCAGGATGTGCGCCTGATGCTTAGCGGTTTCTTCCACGGCTTCCGGCCAGTAGTAATTAAAAGCGGCGTTTTGTTCGGCTTCGCCGTCGGGCAGCGGCACGGGCATGAGAGAAAGGGCGCAGAGCAGGCCGTTCACGTTGAAGTTGAGGATGCCGTCTTCATTGGTGATGTCTTCGCCTTCATCCGGGCTGATGCCCCATTCGTGCTGCAGGGTATGCAGGAAGCGGGCGGGGTCGAAGCGGTTTTCTTTCAGCAGGACGAAGCCTTGGGCGTGGCGCATGATGAGCCTTTCGGGAGTGAGTGGGAAAGTGGGCAGTATAAGGGGGATAGCGGCAAAAAGGCTACCTGAAATGTGTTAGCAACTTTTCAGGTAGCCTGTTCAAAACAAGCTCACGCGATGGTTTGCTTGCCGTAGCTTTCGATGATTTCTTTGATCCGCAGAATGGTTTCTTTGGGCGGTGGAGACACTCCTTTGAGCTTGTATTCGTCGCCGCACAGCTCCCATTTGTGGGCGCCGAGTTCGTGGTAGGGCAGGATTTCCACAGTGTCGGCGTTGGGCATATCAGCAATAAATTCGCCGAGCAGGTGGGCGGAGCGATCATCGTCGGTGTAGCCGGGCACAACCACATAGCGGATTCGGGTGGGCTGGCCCCGTTCGGTCAGATGACGGGCAAAGCGCAACACTTTGGTGTTGGGGATACCAACCAGCACTTTGTGAATCTCGGGATCGATTTGTTTGAGATCGAGCATGACGAGGTTGGTGTTGTCCAGCAGCTCTTCCATGGCGCTATCGTAGTGTAGGGCGTAGCCGTTGGTGTCGAGGCAGGTATGGATGTCGTGCTCGCGGCAGGCCACAAACCAATCGCGGATGAATTGGTATTGCAGCAGGGGCTCGCCGCCGGTGGCCGTTACGCCGCCGCCGGTGGCGCGGAAATAGTGTTTGTAGGAGAGCACTTGCTGCATGAGCTGGGGCACGGTGAAGTGCAGCTCTTTTTCGCTGTGCCTATCCCAAGTATCGCGGTTGTGGCAATAAAGGCAGCGCATCAGACAACCCTGCATAAAGAGGACGAAGCGCAGGCCGGGGCCGTCTACGGCACCGCCGGTTTCTACGGAGTGGACGTAGCCGATGCCTTCGTAGGGGCGGGCGCGGGTGTCGGGCTGTTTTTTCAGCGGAGTATCGGGGCTAATGGGTATGGCTTCTGGCATAGTGGTTGGCGTGTGTTGGTTTCAGGTAGCCTTGATGGCTTTGAGTGTTTGGGCAGCGGGCTGAAAGTTCACTCTGCCCTGCTTGGGCTATAAATTTTCAGGTAACCTGGGCACAGGAGTGAGGCTACCTGAAAACTGGAATAAACAAAAGTGCCGGAAGGGATTCCGGCACTGATTCCAGCTAGCTGGGCATGATTACATCCGGCTGGTGAAGGTGCGGGTGATCACGTCTTGCTGCTGCTCTTTGGTGAGCGAGTTGAAGCGCACGGCATAGCCGGACACGCGGATGGTGAGCTGCGGATATTTTTCCGGGTGTTCCATCGCATCCATCAACATTTCGCGGTTGAGCACGTTTACGTTGAGGTGCTGACCGCCTTCCACACCGGCTTCGTGGTGGAAGTAACCGTCCATCATACCGGCCAAGTTGCGTTCGCGGGAGCTTTCGTCTTTACCCAGCGCGCCAGGGATAATGGAGAAGGTGTAGGAAATACCGTCTTTGGCAAACTCAAACGGCAGTTTGGCTACAGAAGTCAGCGAAGCCACCGCACCGCTCACATCACGGCCGTGCATGGGGTTGGCACCCGGGCCGAACGGCGCACCGGCACGACGACCATCCGGGGTATTACCGGTTTTCTTACCATATACCACGTTAGACGTGATGGTGAGCACCGATTGGGTCGGAATGGCGTTGCGGTAGGTCGGGTGAGTGGACACTTTCTTCATGAAACGCTCTACCAAATCGCAGGCGATGCTGTCCACGCGGTCGTCGTTATTACCGAACTGCGGGTATTCGCCTTCGATTTCAAAGTCCACGGCAATGCCGTTTTCATCGCGGATCGGTTTCACTTTGGCATATTTAATGGCAGACAGCGAATCGGCAGCCACAGACAGGCCGGCAATACCGCAAGCCATGGTACGGCGCACATCGCGGTCGTGCAAAGCCATCAGCGCGGCTTCGTAGCTGTATTTGTCGTGCATGTAGTGGATGCAGTTCAGTGCGGTAACATACTGAGTGGCCAACCAATCCATGAATTTATCCATGCGCTCGAACACGGTGTCGTAGTCCAGCACTTCGTCTTTAATCGGCTCGGTTTTCGGGCCGACTTGGTCTTTAGATTTTTCGTCCACACCGCCGTTGATTGCATACAGCAGGGTTTTGGCCAAGTTGGCACGTGCACCGAAGAACTGCATGTGCTTGCCAACTACCATCGGGCTCACGCAGCAGGCAATGGCATAATCGTCGCTGTTGAAATCGGGGCGCATCAGGTCGTCGTTTTCGTATTGGATAGACGAAGTATCGATCGACACTTTGGCGCAGAACTCTTTGAAGCCTTGCGGCAGTTTTTCAGACCACAGTACAGTGATGTTCGGCTCGGGAGACGGGCCCATATTGTACAGGGTATGCAGCACACGGAAGTTGGTGCGGGTTACCAGCGTGCGGCCGTCCAAGCCCATACCGCCGATGGATTCGGTAGCCCAAATCGGGTCGCCGGAGAAGAGCTGATCGTATTCCGGTGTGCGCAGGAAACGAACCATACGCAGTTTCATCACCAGGTGGTCGATGAATTCCTGTGCCTGGCTTTCGGTGATCACACCATTTTTCAGATCGCGCTCAATGTAGATATCCAAGAAAGAAGACACACGGCCGAAGCTCATGGCTGCGCCGTTTTGCGATTTCACCGCGGCGAGGTAGGCGAAGTAAGTCCATTGGATGGCTTCTTGTGCGTTTTTAGCCGGGCCGGAAATATCGTAGCCGTAAGAAGCGGCCATTTCCTTCATCTGTTTCAGCGCAATGTGCTGCTCGTTGATTTCTTCGCGCAGGCGGATAACGCTTTCCAAGTTTTTGCCGGCTTCCAAATCAGCTTGCAAAGAATGATATTGCTCGGTTTTATCTTCCATCAAGCGGTCGATACCGTAAAGCGCCACACGGCGGTAGTCGCCGATGATGCGGCCACGGCCGTAGGCATCGGGCAAGCCTGTTAAAACGCCAGATTTCCGACAGCGGCGGATGTCGGGCGTATACACATCAAACACACCTTGGTTGTGGGTTTTGCGGTATTTGGTGAAGATTTCTTCCACTTCAGGATTCAGTTCCACACCGTAGATTTTGCAAGAATCTTTCACCATTTTCAGGCCGCCGAAAGGCATGATGGAACGTTTCAGCGGCTCGTCGGTTTGCAGACCAACGATGGTTTCCAAGTTTTTATCGATATAACCGGGCGCATGGCTGGTGATACCGGAAACAACTTGTGCATCAATCTTATACGGCGCGTGGGTTTTATTCTCAACCTTAATGCCTTCCATCACTTCCGCCCACAGCTTGGTGGTGGCTTCAGTGGCCGGAGCCAAGAAACTGCCATCGCCTTCATAAGGGGTGTAGTTTTTCTGGATGAAATCACGCACATCGATGCTGTTTTCCCAATCGCCACCGGCAAAGCCTGCCCAGGCAGCCGGGCGTTCTATTACTGAAGCCATATTAACCTCCTGTTTAGTATAAGTAAATAAAATAACGTTGCCAATTAAAATTCACCATAGAGAATAGCACGCCCCATGCCACTTAGGGCAGGAAACTCTAGTTAATCGGTATTTTATTAATACAAATCAAATTATATATTTTATTCATTATTTATCAATACACTAGAAACAAAAGTGATTCAGGTAGTCTTTCCTGTATCTATACCCTGCTCTGCCCATAATTCCGGCTGGCTGCCCTGTGGCAAAAAGTGGCTGATACCCAGGCCGATAAGTCGGTAGTCGCGGCCGGCGGGCATGCGCTGAGCCAGCTGTCGAGCAGCCTGCTCCAGCGCGGCAGCATCAGGCAGGACGGAGGAATAGGTTTGCGAACGAGTGAGGATGTGGAAATCGGCGGTTTTCAGCTTGAGCGTGAGCGTGTGCGCCTGCACTTGCTTGCGCTGCGCCTGCGCCCATAAATCCTGCGCCAAATCAGCCAGGTGGCGAACGATTTTACTCAGCGGCAAATCCTGCGGCAGGGTGATTTCGGTGGAGATCTGCAAGCGCTCGCGCTGCGGCTGCACGGGGCGGTTATCGATGCCGCGGGCGAGGTCGTAGAGGCGGTAGCCCCAGCGGCCGAACAGGTTAACTAATTCGCCGCGCTGCATTTTTTGCAAATCCCCGGTCGTTTGCAGGCCGAGGGCGTGCATTTTTTGCAGCGTCTTTTTGCCCACGCCGGGAATTTTGCCCAGCGGCAGTGTGAGCAGAAATTGGGCGATGCGCGGCGGCGGGATTACGAATTGGCCGTTTGGCTTGCGCCAATCGGAAGCGATTTTGGCCAGAAATTTGTTCGGTGCGATACCGGCGGAGGCTGTGAGCCCGGTTTGGCACAGGATTTCGGCACGGATGTCAGTGGCGATTTCGCTGGCATAAGGCAGGTTTTGCTTGTTATGGGTAACGTCCAGATAGGCTTCATCCAGCGAGAGCGGCTCGACTAAATCGGTGTGCTGCCGGAACACGGCGTGAATCTGCTGTGACACTTCACGATACAGATGAAAGCGCGGCGGCACAAACACGGCTTGCGGGCACAGCCGCCGCGCAGTGGCGGCGGGCATGGCCGAATGCAGCCCGAAACGCCGCGCCTCGTAAGAAGCGGCGCACACCACTGAACGGCTGCCCTCCCAAGCCACCACCAAAGGCTTGCCGCGCAGATGCGGCTGCTCGCGCAGCTCTACCGAGGCGTAGAACGCGTCCATATCGATGTGGATGATTTTGCGGGCGGCAGGCATGGCGGGAGGTGTGAATAAGGAAGATAAGGATTATAACGGATGAGGCAATCTCATTTCAGGTAGCCTCATCTCAGCAATACAGTTGTACGCGATCCTACCCTCCTTCTGCTTGCTGATCTGACCATGAAAGTTCTGTATCACACTCCTGCTATAAAGGCCACCTGAAAGTTAGCCTCATCAAAACTCTGCTCCACTTTCAGGTAGCCTTTTTCACAGCTGTACCCTACCCTTGCGCTGCCTGCGCTGCCGGCCGTTGCAAATGCCGCTGCATATAGCTTGCAAACGGCTCCACGTTTGGCACCACTTGGGTGCGGAACATGCCCCAGGCCAAGAGGCCGCTCAAGTATAAATCGAGTGCACTAAAGTGCTGCCCCAGGGCGTATTCGCGGCCGTCGGCCAGCAGGGTTTGCAGGGTGTGTAACGCAGTATCGAAATCGCCGTAGCCAATCGCGCGGCGGCGCTCTTCGCTCTGCGGCACTTGTTGCCAACGGTCGAGGATGGCGTATTCGAGCTGCGTGCCAAACCACAGCCAGCGGTAGTATTGCCCGCGCTCCGGCGTGCCGACGGAGGGGACCAGTCTTTTTTCGGGGAACAGCTCGGCCAGATAGGTGAGGATGGCGGGCAGCTCGGTAATCACTTGCCCGGCGTGCGCGATGGCGGGCACTTTGCCCATCGGATTGATGGCTAAATAGCCTGCCTTTTTGAGCTGCGGGAAATCCAGCGCCACGGTGTCGTAATCCGCGCCGCATTCGGCCAGCATCCAGCGTACATTGTTGCCGCGCGAAGGGTGCACGGTATAGAGGGTGATTTTGCTCATGATGTTTCCTTTTAAAACAGTTGATTGTGTTTTCAGGTAGTCTGGAGTGCAGCCATGATACGCTGTGGCTGTGTCAGTTTTTGTCAGCAGCCAAGGTCATAGCTAAAATGAAATCAACACTAGCGGCTCAAATCAAACGCACTCAAATCCAGCCCTTCCTGCTGCCGCCAGCGTTGCAGCAACAGCCGATGCGGCATCGGATAGGCCGCGCCGGTTTGGGCTTGCGTGATGCGGTCGCAGCGGAAATGTCGAAACGCCTGCCGCAAGGTGCACCAAGCCGCCAACAGCCGCACTTCGTCCAGATAGCCCAACGCCACCGGCCATACCGTGCGCCGGCTGGCCTGCCCCTGCAAATCCGTGTAGTTGAAGCTGAGCGCCGTTTCCTGCCGCAAAGCCTGCCGCACCAGCGCCAATACCTGCCCTTCGCCGCTCCCATACGCCGTGCCGCCCATCGGATACACCGCATGTGCCGCCGCCTGCTCGGCCAGGCGCGTTGGCAACACCGCGTGCACCTTGCCCAAAACCGAACGCGCCGCCTCGGCCATTTCGCCATCGGCATGCGCCGCGGCCCAACGCATACCCAGCATCAACGCCTCCAGCTCGTTTTCGCTAAACATCAGCGGCGGCAGATTGCAGTCCTGCTGCAACACAAAACCCACGCCCGCCTCCCCGCCAATCACCGCGCCCTGCCCGCGCAGCGTGTCGATGTCACGATACACCGAGCGCACGCTGATGCCCAACTCCTGCGCCAACAGCCGCGCACTTTTCGGATGGCGGCTGGCACGCAGCAGCTGCAAGAGTTTGAGCAAGCGGTCGGTACGGCTGGCCATGATGAATCTCCGGATGGGTTTTCAGGTAGCCTGAGTGGCTTGTATGGAAGACTACCTGAAAATAATAGGAATGATACCGCGTTTGCAGATGGCAGCGGCAAGTTGGATAAGCTCCAACCAATCAGCCGATACGCTTCCCATCGGATAGAGCTGTCTACATGCTACCTGAAAACTGATAAGAACAAGCCAATACCAGCAACGGCGTGGCACTTGCCGCATGATGGTTCAGCTCACCGAAAAAGGCTACCTGAAAGTTTCAGGTAGCCTTTTAGCATGAATTTATTTTAAACCAGAGCTGTTGGTTCGCTTGACCGCACTGCCCGATCCATGCACGGCTCGCCACATTGCCCGGATTCAAAGCAAATCCACTCTAGCCGCCATAGCCATCACCCTTGCTCACGGAAACCTTCCCCCTTAAACACTCTCCGCGGATTGCCGCGCTCCACTTGGTAGAGCGATTTGTGCGCATCGGCGGCATGCTGTCGCAGGGCGGTTTGGTGGTGTTCGGCCAGCTTGAACGCGAGTAGTTCCAACGCACGTTTTTTATTGGCGTGCTGGCTGCGCTCACCCTCAACGCGCACGGCGATGCCGCTGGCGAGATGGACGGCGCGCACGGCGGATTCGGTTTTGTTCACGTGCTGCCCGCCTTTGCCGCCGGCACGGCAGGTTTGGAATTCGATGCCTTCGCTTTCCGGCAGCGCGGGAATTTCAGGTAGCCTGAATACGCCGATATACCAGTTTTTGCGCGGGTGTTGCGGCCGCAGCGGGCTGGGGCAGATCCATTGCAGCGTGCCCTGCCAGCTTGCGGCCAGGCTTTCGGCACGGCTGCCGGAGAGTTTGAGCACGGCAGAGAGGATGCCATGTTTGCTCGGGGTTTGTTCCAATATTTCGGCCTGCGCGCCTGCCGCTTCGGCCTCGCACAGGATTTTTTGCAGAGCAAAACGGGCAAACATCTGGCATTCGGCCGGGCCTTGGGCGGTGGAAATTTGCAGATAAATCATGGGTTATTTCCTTTTCATTTTCGGCCGGAACGAATACTTGGCATCGAAGCCTTTGTTGCCGATTTTGTCTTGATCGGACACGAGCGGGCTGGTTTCGGCCTCGCTTTTGAGCTGCGAGAGGTATTCACAGAGGTGCTGCCACACGATATCGGGGTCGATATACACGCCGAGGCCGGAGAGCTGCGGGTTTTCGGCAAAACTTTGGCGGCTGTCGAGCCGGGTGGGTCGGTTTGGGTCGGCATAATAGGCGAGCAGCAGCGGCGGGGGCTGAAGTCGGGCGTTTGGTAGTGGCGATACCCCGGCCAATAGTAGTTATAGCATTGCGGCAGGCAATATTCGCAGCCGTCGAGAAAGCGCACCATACTCAGGGAAAAGCGGTGGCGGCGGTGTTGCAGATACACGATATCGATGTCGTATGAGCTGTACATCCGCTTCTCAGCAGCAAACAGAAACACGCGCAGGTTGCCGATATACAGCTCGGATATCACGGCACAACTGCCAAATTCCTGCTGCCATTCGACAGGCGGCTTAGGTAGGCTGCGCAGAATTTCAGCATCTAGCGGCTGGCGGCGATCGAACACCAGCACGGGATCGATACCGTATTTGGCCACTTTGTGATCATAAAAATCTTTAAATTTACTGATGATTTTCATAGCCTCACTCCCCACAGCCACCGCTGGTTTTATAAGTAAGCACCGGTTTGAGGCGAGCGATCGGCTCAATCAAGCCGGCCTGCCGCATGGCTTCGATGATGCTGTCGATGTTTTTATAAGCCTGCGGGGCTTCTTCGTACACCAAAGCTTTGTCGGCACACACCACGATGCTGCCGAAAGCGGTGCGACGCAGGCTGTCGGCACTGTATTTGTGCGACAGGCGGCCTTTGCATTCGCCGCGCTGCCATTTGCGGCCTGCACCGTGGGCGAGCGAATTGAGGGTGATATTGCAATCGGCGGCCGGTTCGACTAAATAGCTGTAGTCGCCGCGCGAGCCGGGAATCAGCACCAGGCCGCAGTCGGATGGCGTGGCGCCTTTGCGGTGCAGCCAGCCGGTTTCTCCGCCGATTTCGGCCTGTTGCAGGAAGTTGTGGTGCACATCAAGCAGGCAGCGGCCTTCGGTATGCCAACGCTCCAGCATGCGCCCGGCAATCAGCAGCCGGTTGGCACGGGCAAAAGCCAGCGCATCGTCGTGTTCGGCCAGGTAGGCGGCGGCTTCGGGGCTGTTTTCAGGTAGCCCTTGATGGCCGTGCGTCTCCACATGGCGGCGCAAAATCTGCTGGCCAAGCCCGCGCGAGCCGCTGTGCACGAGCAGTTGCAGGCAGTCGGTATCGAAGTTTTCAGGTAGCCTTTCGGGGCGGTAAACGGTATCCACAGTTTGCAATTCGGCAAAGTGGTTACCACCGCCAATGCTGCCTAAGGCTACCTGAAAAGGATGCTGCGGCAAGATTTCGTTAATCCGCGCCTGCCAGCTTTCATCCAGCGGCGCATCGATGCTGCCGAGCTGTTTGGCCAGCTTGGCGGGTTTGGCTTTGTGTGCGGCCAAATCGGTTTGCCACAGCGCCATGCCGCAGCCGATATCGTTGCCGATGAGCGCGGGATAAAAATGGCCAAAGCTGAAAAATGCCGCGCCGATGGGATAACCGCGCCCGGCGTGTAAATCGGGCATGCCGGCCACTCGGCGCATCTGCGGCAGGCGGGCAGTGGTTTGGAGTTGTTGGATGGCGTTGCCTTCAATCCAGGTATTTGAATCGGCTATTAAAACAATGTTTTCAGAAATGATTTTGGGATTTTGTGTGCCCATAATGTACTTTCTTGCGGCGGATAAATCCGTTTGCGCACAGCTCTGCCAAGCACACGTAAATACGGTGGCAATAGCTTGAAACAACAGACAAGTTTATCCGCAGAATGCAAACGGCAGGCGCGGCAAAGCAGCGCATCAAATGCAGTTTGCAAAATTAGGGAGAAAGCAGCCCGAAGCGGGCGGCACAGAAAAAGGGAATGGCCTTAGGCTTCTGAGCTGCAAAGGATTGAACGGAGGATTGAAGTGTACGGCATAGCCAGCTCCTTTCTTTGCAGTGGTGAATAAATAATGAAAACCCGCGCATAGTAGCGGCCATATATGGGCTACGGCAAGTGCGCAGCAGAAAAGGCGGGCGGATTGTGGTATTTTTCCCGCAACATATCCGGTGTAGCAAACAATAAAAACCGGCTGTCTGGTTATAGACAGCCGGTTTCGAATATGGCAATTAGCCCATGTTGCGTTCGGCGTTAACCAGAGAACGGCGAGCCAAAGCCAAGTTGGCTTTGCTTCTATCCAGCACAGAGTACAGGAACAGACCGTCATGACGGGGCAGCGGACGCAACAGGTGATATTGAGTGCCCAAAGTCATCAAGATGTCTTCGATTTCATCTTTCAAGCCAAGCATCTGCATGGTTTTGTTTTTGGCACGCATCACCTCAGTGTTGCCTGCGGCGGCAATTTCCAAATCAATGGAAGGGCTGCCACCACCGGCCAACAACATGCCGCTGGAGTAATCCACTACTGCGGCAGCCAGGGCGCCATCCACGTTCAGCATTTCCGCTACGGTTTTATCGTAATTCATTTTCTACAAGATCTCCACAAAAACAAAATAAAAACAAACAGTTTATACTTCCCGAAACCAATTCATACTCTCTATTTTGTAACTCAGGAAGGTTTGGCAGGCTTTATTATCCCAAAAATATCACCTACTTCTGTTAGTGAGCCAAACTAGGCAGCTGGCTGGAAAAGCTTTTCTGCCATGTTCAACACTGAATCGCAGTATATGCCTTTTGCATTTCAAAGTAAATATTAACACCGGCATAATTGTATGTATTTAATACATAGCAGCCTCAAGCACATACATTCAAGCGCCACGATATTCTTCTCAACGGGGAAATAACCAATAAAAATCAAAAAATTATACACAACAAAGCATTACCAAATCAGCCAATCCTTTTCACTACATAACGCTATTTTTTCAGCTATTTTTGTTTCAAACGTACCGCACCCACTCTATTTCCACTACCAGCACAGCAAAGAAGACCTTTACACAACGTAGGCTTATAATCCCGTTTTCCCTCTTTTTCAGGTAGCCTCACATGACACAACCCATCTGGCAAGCTGGACGTTTTAGCATCGACTTATCTACGCCCAAAATCATGGGCATCATCAACCTTACCCCAGATTCCTTCTCCGACGGCGGCACCTACTCCCGCAGCAGCAGCGCCGCCCTCGCCCATGCCGAACGCCTTCTGGCCGAAGGCGCTCACATTCTCGATATCGGCGGCGAATCCACCCGCCCCGGTGCCGCCCACGTCTCCCCCGAAGAAGAATGGGCACGGCTGCAACCCATCGTGAGCGAAATCATCAAATGGGACGTCCCCCTCAGCGTGGATACCCGCCGCACCGACATCATGCAACGCCTGCTCGGTAATGGCCTAGCCGACATCATCAACGACGTATCTGCCTTGGAAGACAGCGGCGCCATCGAATTGCTCGCCGCCCACCCCGACACCGGCATCTGCCTAATGCACATGCAAGGCCTGCCCAAAACCATGCAAAACAACCCGCAATACCAAGATGTGGTAAGCGAAGTGGCAGGCTACCTGAAAACCCGTGCCCAAGCCTGCCAAGCCGCCGGCATCCGCTCCGAACGCATCGTACTCGACCCCGGCATCGGCTTCGGCAAAAACCTCCAACACAATATCCAACTCATGCGCCACCTGCCCGATCTGCAGGCACAAACCAGCCTTCCCCTGCTCATCGGCGTATCGCGTAAACGCATGATCGGCGAAATCACCGGCGAGACCGACCCAGCACAACGCATCCACGGCAGCGTAGCCGCTGCCCTCTATGCCGCCGAACGCGGTGCCGCCATCCTGCGCGTTCACGACGTGAAAGCCACCGCTGATGCACTGAAAGTGTGGCAAGCATTGCACTAGACTCTTGCGGCATTAAAAAGGCTACCTGAAATTTTCAGGTAGCCTTTTCATCAGTCCTACCTATTGCAAACCGAGTATCGGCTTGAAAGTGTGCTGGATGGCGAGGAAGTCATCGAAGGAGAGCAAGTGGTTGTCGTTGAAGATGATGTACACCCCATCAGCCAGCGGGCGCACATCGGGCACTTTCCCTGCAAGGCGGCAGATGACTTCGTCGCGGCCGTAGCCCAAGGCGGTTTGGCACAGGTCCTTATCCCAATAACAGGCGGGGCTGAGGGTGTAGATATTGTTGCGGCCGTTAGGGGTGATGCCGCGGGCCCTTAAATCGTTGTAGGCGGGAACGATGGAAATCATACGGCCAATAGAATCACAGGTCGGTGATTCGCCCGGTCGATAACCATACTCATAATAAATAGCGTAACCAGCATAAAATTTTCAGCTGCTCGTGGCTCGAAAATTTCAATCACTTGCGGGAAGTGGCTATAAGCCACATCATGAAAATTTACCTTTTTATAGCCAGGCTTGAACTCATACCATATTTTGTCTATCCCGCTGAAATAACATTCATCAAGTTCTGGTCTTCCGTAATCAACACGTCTTTCATACTCATACCATTGAGACACACGCGGCGTATCAGGATGTTTATATTTAACATATGGCTTTTGCTGTTCGCGATGTGGCATTTTTAAGCTGCTTAAATCCACACCTTTTAATCCAAACGGCGCACCGACATGACTGAGACGATCCAATAGGTAACGATGCCGATCTTCAAACGGTTCATTGATATTCATAAGCCGTTTCATTCTAAAAAAAAGCAGATCAATTTCTTCCACAGTTTATCTCTCTTTCCCTAACAACAAGCCACACATCAGCATTCAATCAAGCCACCTGAAAACTATCAGCTGACCAGAAACACTGCTGCACTGTATTTCTACTTCACCGGAGCCTCACTTTTCAGGTAGCCTTATATATTTCGCGCCGTCGGGGGCTAGTCCTGACGGTATCT
>CAUUTP010000027.1:0-22641 GCA_963548155.1 uncultured Eikenella sp. | reverse complement strand
GCCTTGCAGGATAAGGCTTGCGGGGGGCTTTAGCACCTTTTTTGTTACTTATGCCGAAAAGAGCTATTTTTTCAGGTAGCCTTCACAAGCGCAGCGGCCAATAAAAAGGCTACCTGAAATTTCAGGTAGCCTTTGATTAAGCCTGAAGGATTAGTTCTGACCTTCTTCCGGACGCATATGCGGGAACAGGATAACGTCGCGGATGCTCGGGGCATTGGTCAGCAACATTACCAAGCGGTCGATACCGATACCGCAACCGCCGGTGGGCGGCAGGCCGTATTCCATGGCGCGGATGTAGTCGGCGTCGTAGTTCATGGCTTCATCGTCGCCGGCTTCTTTCTGAGCCACTTGTGATCTGAAGCGATCAGCCTGGTCTTCCGGGTCGTTCAACTCTGAGTAGCCGTTGGCCAGCTCGCGGCCTACTGCAAACAGTTCGAAACGTTCGGTGAGCTTCGGATTGGTATCGGAAGCGCGAGCCAAGGGAGACACTTCAACCGGATAATCGATGATGAAGGTGGGGTTCCACAGCTTACCTTCGGCGCAGCCTTCAAACAAGGCCAGCTGCAGGCTGCCGATGCCAGGAGCGGCAGGCAGGTCTTCGCCGTGTTTCACCACTTCTTTTTTCAGCCATTCTTCATCGTTCAGCTGCTCGTCGGTGTAGTGCGGATTGTATTTTTTGATCGCGTCTACGATGGTGAGGCGGTCAAAGCGTTTTTCCAAATCCACTTCTTTACCGTTGTAAGGAACGTGCAGGCTGCCGCAAACGGCGTTGGCGCAAGCGCGGATCACGCCCTCGGTCATGTCCATCATGCGGTGGTAGTCGGAGAATGCCTCGTAGAACTCCATCATGGTGAACTCGGGGTTGTGGCGGGCAGACACGCCTTCGTTACGGAAGTTGCGGTTGATTTCAAACACGCGCTCGAAGCCGCCTACCACCAAACGTTTCAGATAGAGCTCGGGAGCAATTCGCATAAACAGCGGGATGTCCAGCGCGTTGTGGTGGGTAACGAACGGACGGGCTGCTGCGCCACCGGCAATCGGGTGCATCATCGGGGTTTCCACTTCAAGATACTGCTCGCCAGTCATGAAGTTGCGGATGGTTTGGATGATGCGGCCGCGTTTTTTGAAAACTTCGCGCGATTCGGCGTTTACGATCAAATCGGCATAACGCTGGCGGTAGCGGGTTTCCTGGTCTTTCAGACCGTGCACTTTATCAGGCAGGGGGCGCAGGGCTTTGGCCAACAGGCGGATTTGGCTTACGCGTACGGTCAGCTCGCCGTGGTTGGTTTTAAACAGCACGCCTTCTGCGCCGAGGATATCGCCCAAGTCCCAGTGCTTGAACTCTTCGTGAATCTTCTCACCAACACCCTGGTCGTTTACGTAGAGCTGGATTTGGCCGGAAACGTCTTGCAGGGTGGCGAAGCTGGCCTTACCCATGTCGCGTTGCAGCATCATGCGGCCTGCTACCTTGACGGTTACGTTCTTTTCTTCCAACTCTTCCTTAGACAGTTCGCCGTATTGGCTTTGCAGGTCGCCGGCAAAAGCATTGCGACGGAAGTCGTTCGGGAACGCTACGCCGTGCTTGCGGATTTCAGCCAATTTTTCACGACGAACTGCCATGACCTGACTTTCGTCTAATTGGGGGGTATCGGTATGTTGAGATTCATTCATGGTATCCATCCATATATTAATGAGAGACAGCACTCTTGGATCAGGTGGCTTGTCTCAGTGGTTGAAAAACTTCATTGCTGAAGATGCCATTGCATCAATGACTCACTGCCACAAATTGGACAAAAATCAATGTTTGCATATTCCTTTTTGAGGAACTCTGCAGTTTTATGCAAAGGCATGGCTGTAAAGTAAAGGAAAGGTAAGGTGTATGTCAAGCGATTAAATCAAAAATTTTTCAAGTGTTAATGCTTGGGGTGTGGCGATAATGAAAACAATCCGGCTGCAGGGCGGCCGGATTGTTGCCATGCTGAGAGGGTTTATGCGGCTACGCCGACGGCGCGGGCGATGGCCAGGCCTTCCTGCTGGCTGAGGTAGCGCGGGTTGTCCGGACAGTCGCGCAGGATGATGTCGCCATCGCGGAAGGCTACCAGTTCGTTCACGGCCAGCTGCGTCCAGGTTTCGTTGGCGGTAAGGGGTTGTGTGGCAATAACGGCCACACGGTCATTGGGAGTGGTTACTGCGGCGAAATCTACAGCTACATCGTTATCGATAAGATGCGCTTCACCAAAGGGGGCTTGGCGGATGATGTAGTACAGCAGAGTGCTGGCATGGGCAAACAAGATTTCTCCGTTAGATAGCATAAAGTTGAATAATCCGTGGTGGCGGATTTGTGCTGCGAGCGCGGCCACTTCTGCAAACAATTTGCCCACCGGTGGCTTATGCTCGAAGCGGTGGCGTAGTTCTTCCAGTATGAAGCAGAAGGCACGTTCGGAATCGGTGCTGCCAACAGGACGGTAGTATTTGCCTTCCTCAGGTTGGAAACCGCCAAGGTGGCCGTTGTGGGCGAACAGCCAGTATTCGCCCCACATTTCGCGGATGAAGGGGTGGGTGTTAGCTAAGCCGACGCTGCCTTGAGTGGCTTTGCGGATGTGGGCGATAACGTTGGTGGATTTGATTTGGTAGGTTTTTACCAAATCGGCCACCGGTGAGCTGGCGCTGGGCTTGTCGTCGTGGAACATACGCACGCCTTTGTTTTCGAAAAAGCCAATGCCAAAGCCGTCGGCGTGTCGGTCGGTGAGCCCGCCGCGCAGGCGGAAGCCTTCGAAAGAGAAAACGATGTCGGTGGGGGTGTTGCAGTTCATGCCCAAAAGCTGGCACATGATGAGTTCCTCAAGATTGGTTTTAGTAAAACAGGTAGGTGTTGTACCACTATGATTATTTTAACGACCTTGAGGCTACCTGAAAACCTGCCTGTTGTTATACCGATATAACGCGTGGCTATATGTTTGCGTTTGGATGATATGCATTTTCAGGTAGCTTGATTCTGCAGAACTAAGGCAAAGTTTCTGCTTGAAAGTTTTAGCGAAAATATAGTATAGTGTGCGTCTTGGCATTTTTAGCCAAGTTTTTTGTTTTGTCCAAATGGTCGGCCAATCGTAGCTGACCCCTTGTTATATAAGGAAAAATCATGACATTAGGTCTGGTTGGGCGCAAGGTGGGTATGACCCGCGTATTTACTGAGCAAGGTGTTTCTGTGCCGGTAACCGTGTTGGAAATGTCTCCTAATCGCGTCACTCAGGTAAAATCCAAAGATACCGACGGCTATGCGGCTGTTCAGGTTACCTTTGGTCAGAAGAAAGCTAATCGTGTAAACAAGGCGGAAGCCGGTCACTTTGCGAAAGCAGGTGTTGAGGCAGGTCGTGGTTTGCATGAGTTTGCTTTGACTGAAGAGAAATTGGCTGAATTGAAAGTGGGCGACGAAGTAACTGTTGCTATTTTTGAAGCTGGCCAGTTTGTGGATGTAACCGGCACCTCTAAAGGTAAAGGTTTTGCTGGTACCATCAAGCGCCATAACTTTGGTGCGCAACGTGCTTCTCACGGTAACTCTCGTTCTCACCGTGTTCCTGGTTCTATTGGTATGAACCAAGATCCGGGTCGTGTGTTCCCGGGTAAACGTATGGCTGGTCAGTATGGTAATACCACTGCGACCGTGCAGCGTTTGGAAGTGGTTCGTGTGGATGCAGAACGTAATCTGCTGTTGGTTAAGGGCGCCGTTCCCGGTGCTGCCAATGGTGATGTAGTTGTGCGCCCTAGCGTGAAAGTAGGTGCGTAATGGAATTAAAAGTAATTGATGCTAAAGGCCAGGTTTCAGGTAGCCTTGCTGCTTCCGATGCGCTGTTTGCTCGTGAGTATAACGAGGCGTTGGTTCACCAGCTGGTCACTGCTTTCTTGGCAAATGCCCGTTCTGGCAACCGTGCACAGCTGACTCGTGCTGAAGTAAAGCACTCCACCAAGAAGCCGTGGCGCCAAAAAGGTACTGGCCGCGCTCGTGCTGGTATGTCTTCTTCTCCGCTGTGGAGAGGGGGTGGTCGTACATTCCCAAATAAGCCTGATGAAAACTTTACTCAGAAGGTTAATCGTAAGATGTACCGTGCCGGTATGGCGACTATTTTGTCCCAGTTGGTGCGTGATGAGCGCTTGTTTGTGATTGAAGAGCTGTCTGTTGCTACTCCTAAAACCAAAGCTTTTGCTGAGCAAGTGAAAAATTTGGGTATGGAGCAGGTTTTGTTTGTTACCGGTCAATTGGACGAGAACGTATATCTGTCTTCACGCAACCTGCCAAATGTGTTGGTTCTGGAGGCTCAGCAGATTGATCCGTACAGCTTGCTTCGCTATAAAAAAGTAGTGGTAACTAAGGAAGCGGTTGCACAACTTGAGGAGCAATGGGTATGAATCAACAACGTTTGATGAAAGTAATTTTGGCTCCTGTTGTTTCTGAAAAGAGCAATTTGTTGGCTGAGAAACGCAACCAGATGACTTTTAAAGTGTTGCCTGATGCAACCAAGGCAGAAGTTAAAGCTGCTGTTGAATTGTTGTTTGGTGTTCAGGTAGCCTCTGTGACTACAGTTGCAATCAAAGGGAAAGTAAAGCGTTTTGGTCGCACTTTGGGTCGCCGCAGTAATGTGAAGAAGGCTTATGTCAGCTTGGCTGCCGGACAGGAGCTGGATTTGGAATCTGTTGCAGCAGCTGCAGATAAGGAATAAATATTATGGCTATTGTAAAAATGAAGCCGACTTCTGCAGGCCGCCGCGGCATGGTTCGCGTGGTTGCAGAGGGTCTGCATAAGGGTGCTCCTTATGCGCCGCTGGTGGAGAAGAAAAACTCTATCGCCGGCCGCAACCATAACGGTCATATCACTACTCGTCATAAAGGTGGTGGGCATAAACATCACTATCGTGTAGTAGATTTTAAACGCGATAAGGATAATATTCCTGCGAAAGTTGAGCGTATTGAGTACGATCCGAACCGTACTGCTTTCATTGCGTTGCTTTGCTACGCTGATGGTGAGCGCCGTTATATTATTGCTCCTCGCGGTATCCAAGCGGGTGCCGTGTTGGTTTCTGGTGCAGAAGCTGCAATCAAAGTTGGTAATGCTTTGCCGATTCGTAATATTCCGGTTGGTACTACCATCCACTGTATTGAGATGAAACCTGGCAAAGGTGCTCAGATTGCTCGTTCCGCTGGTGCTTCCGCAGTTTTGCTGGCCAAAGAGGGTGTTTACGCTCAAGTTCGTCTGCGTTCAGGTGAAGTGCGTAAGATCCATATCGATTGCCGTGCTACTGTTGGTGAAGTTGGCAATGAAGAGCAAAGCCTGAAGAAAATTGGTAAGGCTGGTGCTAATCGCTGGCGCGGTATTCGTCCGACTGTCCGTGGTGTGGTAATGAACCCTGTGGATCACCCGCATGGTGGTGGTGAGGGGCGCACTGGTGAAGCTCGTGAGCCTGTTAGCCCATGGGGTACTCCAGCTAAGGGTTACCGAACTCGTAATAATAAGCGTACGGACAATATGATTGTTCGCCGCCGCTATTCAAATAAAGGTTAAGTGATATGGCTCGTTCATTGAAAAAAGGTCCATATGTCGATCTGCACCTGCTGAAAAAAGTTGATGCTGCTCGCGCCGGCAATGATAAGCGTCCTATTAAAACATGGTCTCGCCGCTCAACAATTCTTCCTGATTTTATTGGATTGACTATTGCGGTACATAATGGTCGCACTCATGTGCCCGTGTTTATTAGCGATAACATGGTTGGCCATAAGTTGGGTGAGTTTGCACTTACTCGTACTTTTAAAGGACACTTGGCTGATAAAAAGGCTCAGAAATAAGGTGAATCATGAGAGTATCTGCACAACATAAAAATGCCCGTATTTCTGCTCAAAAAGCCCGGTTGGTTGCTGATTTAATTCGAGGTAAAGAGGTAGAACAGGCCCTTAATATTTTGGCATTTAGCACAAAGAAAGGTGCTGAACTAATTAAAAAAGTATTGGAGTCTGCTATCGCTAATGCTGAGCATAACGAAGGCGCTGACATTGATGAGCTTAAGGTCGTAACGATTTTTGTAGACAAAGGGCCTAGCTTAAAACGATTCCGCGCCCGCGCAAAAGGTCGCGGCAACCGTATTGAAAAACAAACGTGTCATATTAATGTGACAGTAGGAAACTAAGGAAAAGCTATGGGACAAAAAATTCATCCAACTGGCTTTCGCCTAGCTGTAAATAAAGACTGGTCATCTAAATGGTTTGCTAAGAGCACCGAATTTGCTGCTGTATTGAAGCAGGATATCGATGTGCGCGATTATTTGCGTAAGCGTTTGGCAAATGCTTCAGTAGGCCGAGTAGTGATTGAGCGTCCAGCTAAATCTGCTCGCATTACCATTCATACTGCACGTCCTGGTGTTGTAATTGGTAAAAAGGGCGAGGATATTGAGGTGCTGAAGCAAGATTTGCACCAATTGCTTGGTGTTCCTGTTCATGTGAATATTGAAGAAATTCGCAAACCTGAATTGGATGCGCAAGTTATTGCTGATAGCATCGCTCAACAGCTAGAAAAACGTGTACAGTTCCGTCGTGCAATGAAACGCGCTATGCAGAATGCTATGCGTGCTGGAGCTAAAGGCATCAAAATCATGACTTCAGGGCGTTTGAATGGCGCAGATATCGCTCGTAGCGAGTGGTATCGTGAGGGTCGTGTGCCGTTGCATACTTTGCGTGCGGCCGTTGAATATGCTACTAGTGAGGCACATACCACTTATGGTGTTATAGGTCTAAAAGTATGGGTCTATAAGGGCGAGACTGGACAAGTGTTGGAAACTACCAGCACTGAGAATAAGCGTAGAAAAGGAGGTGGCCGCCATGCTACAGCCAGTTAGAATGAAATATCGCAAACAGCATAAAGGTCGCAATACTGGTGTCGCTACTAATGGATACGATGTCAGCTTTGGTAATTTTGGTTTGAAGGCAATTGGTCGTGGCAGATTGACTGCCCGACAGATTGAGGCGGCTCGACGTGCTATGACTCGTCATATTAAGCGTGGTGGGCGTATTTGGATTCGAGTGTTTCCAGATAAGCCTATTACTGAAAAACCAATCCAAGTGCGTATGGGTGGCGGTAAAGGCTCTGTAGAGTATTATGTAGCTGAAATCAAGCCTGGCAAAGTGCTCTATGAGATGGATGGAGTATCAGAATCCTTGGCTAGAGAGGCGTTTGCTTTGGCAGCTGCAAAATTGCCTATACGTACAACATTTGTGTCCCGGCAGGTAGGTAAATGATGAAAATGAATGATTTAAAAGACAAATCATTGGAGCAGCTGGAGGCTGATCTGGTTGGTTTGTTAAAAACGCAATTTAGTTTGCGTATGCAACATGCTACTGGCCAGCTAAGCAAGAATAGTGAGTTAAAGCGCGTTCGTCGTGATATTGCTCGCGTAAAAACCAAGTTGGCTGAGAAAGGGGTTGGCAATGAGTGACGCCAAAATTGTTCGAACTTTGCAAGGCAGGGTGATCAGCGACAAGATGGATAAAACAGTAACCGTCTTGATTGAACGCAGAGTAAAACACCCCTTGTATGGCAAGATTATTCAGAGATCTACTAAAATTCACGCTCACGATGAACGAAATGAGTGCAGAGTGGGGGATGTGGTAGTAATTGCTGAGAGTCGCCCTTTGTCCAAGACAAAGTCATGGGTTGTCCAGGGCTTACTTGAGAAGTCTCAAGAAATTTAGTTGTAATTTTGGTATTTTGTAGGCGAGGTCTTGCGGTTTTAGAGAAAAGGCTGTAAACTCCTCGCCTTTCTAGCTTCTAGTTTCCTAGAAGTTTCTCCCTGTCGGGGCCAAAACTGATCTATTTTGGTAGATGCTGGTCATCTATATTAAGACTGTGATAGGTTAAGTTGGTTTTAAAAAGGTAATGACATGATTCAGATGCAGACTATTTTGGATGTGGCTGATAACTCTGGTGCTCGTCGCGTTATGTGCATTAAGGTGCTTGGTGGTTCTAAGCGCCGTTATGCAAGCGTTGGTGATGTTATTAAGGTATCGGTTAAGGATGCGGCTCCGCGTGGCCGAGTGAAAAAAGGTGATGTATATAATGCTGTTGTTGTTCGTACAGCTAAAGGCATTCGTCGTGCAGATGGGGCGTTAATTAAATTTGATAATAATGCTGCTGTACTGTTGAATGCTAAGCTTGAGCCTATGGGTACGCGAATTTTTGGGCCGGTGACGCGTGAATTGCGTACTGAGCGGTTCATGAAGATTGTTTCGTTGGCTCCTGAAGTGATCTGAGAGATAAGATTATGAGTAAAATTATTAAGGGCGATCATGTTGTTGTTATCTCGGGTAGAGATAAGGGCAAGCAGGGGCAAGTTACCCGTTTGTTAGGTGATAAGGTGGTGGTTGAGGGTGTGAATCTTGTTAAGAGGCACCAAAAGCCTAATCCTATGCGTAATGTTGAGGGTGGTATGGTTGTTAAAAGCATGCCTATTCACATTTCAAACGTCGCTATTTATAACAAAGAGACGCAGAAAGCGGATCGAGTTGGTATCAAGTTGATTGATAATAGTGGCAAGGTTAGACGTGTGAGAGTGTTTAAGTCTAACGGTGCTGAGTTGGCTTAAGTTGAGCTAAGGAAATTTAGGTATGGCACGGTTGAGAGAGTTTTATATTGAGACGGTTGTTCCTGCGTTGATGTCGCAGTTTGGGTATAAGTCCATCATGGAGGTTCCTCGTATTGAAAAAATAACATTAAATATGGGGGTTGGTGAGGCAGTAGCTGATAAAAAAGTGATGGAGCATGCTGTTGGCGATTTGGAGAAAATTGCTGGGCAGAAGCCTGTAGTTACTTTGGCTAGAAAGTCAATTGCTGGGTTTAAGATCCGTGATGATTATCCGGTTGGTTGCAAGGTTACTCTTCGTAAGGAGAGGATGTTTGAATTCTTGGATAGATTGATTTCTGTGGCTTTGCCGCGTGTTAGAGACTTTCGAGGGGTTAATAGTAAATCGTTTGATGGTCAAGGTAATTATAATATGGGTGTCCGTGAGCAGATTATTTTCCCTGAGATTGAGTACGATAAGATTGATACACTTCGTGGGTTAAATATTACGATTACTACTACTGCGAAAACGGATGAAGAGGCAAGAGCATTGCTTTCGCTTTTTAAATTTCCATTTAAGGGATAATCATGGCAAAAAAGGCTCTTATTAATCGAGAAGCTAAACGTGTTGCGCTTGCAAAAAAGTATGCTGCGAAGAGGGCTGCAATTTTTGCAGTAATTAATGATGCTGGGGTGGGTGATAAAGAGCGCTTTGAGGCTCGTTTAAAGCTTCAAGCTATTCCCAGAAATGCGTCACCTATTCGTCAAAGAAGACGCTGTGCTTTAACGGGTCGACCACGTGGTACCTTCCGTAAGTTTGGCTTGGGGCGTACTAAAATTCGCGAAATTGCGATGCGTGGTGAGATTCCTGGTGTTATTAAGGCCAGCTGGTAAATTTAAGGATAAATAGTAATGAGTATGCATGATCCTATTTCTGATATGCTGACTCGCATTCGTAATGCGCAGCGTGCAAATAAAGCTTCCGTTGCTATGCCTTCTTCTAAGGTGAAATGTGCAATTGCTAAAGTTCTGCAGGAAGAAGGGTATATTGATAGCTTTTCGGTATCTTCAGGTGTGAAGCCCATTTTGGAAATTCAGTTGAAATATTACCTAGGAAAGCCGGTAATTGAGCAAATTAAGAGAGTTTCTCGTCCCGGCTTAAGAGTATATAAGGGTGCAGATTCAATTCCGCGAGTTATGAATGGGTTGGGTATTGCTATCGTTAGTACATCCAAGGGTGTGATGACTGGGCATAAGGCTCTTGCCGCAGGTGTGGGTGGCGAGTTGTTGTGCGTTGTGGCTTAACTTTAAGTAGCCAATTAAGGAGCTTTATTTAAAATGTCTCGTATAGCAAAAAATCCAGTACATGTCCCTGCTGGTCTTGATGTTGAGCTTGGGGCTGGTGAGTTGGTAATAAAGAATAAGAATGACAAGTTGAGTGTTGCAGTGCCTAGTAGTATCTCTGTTCAGTTTGCTGATGGGCAGTTAGCATTTTCTGCTGTTACTAATACTAAAGAAGCAGATGCAATGTCAGGTACTATTCGGGCTATTGCAGCTAACATGGTTAAAGGGTTGGCTGAAGGGTTTGAGAAAAGGTTGCAGTTGGTTGGAGTGGGATATCGTGCGCAGGCCCAGGGCTCTACCTTAAATCTTTCTTTGGGGTTCTCGCATCCTGTTGCTTATGATATGCCAGAAGGTGTTTCTGTCCAAACGCCGTCCCCTACAGAGATAGTGCTGAAGGGTGCCAATAAGCAAATTGTTGGGCAGGTAGCAGCCGAAATTCGTGGTTTTCGACCGCCTGAGCCTTATAAAGGTAAGGGTGTACGCTATTTGGATGAAGTGGTAGTTTTGAAAGAAGCAAAGAAAAAATAGCTAAGGAATTGAATTCATGGATAAGTATACTAGAAGAGCTCGTCGTGCACATAAAGCACGTGCACGCATAAAGCAGCTTGGCGAGATTAGACTGTGTGTATTTCGAAGTAATAACCATATTTACGCACAGATAATTGATGCGAGTGGGGGTGTTGTTTTATCACAAGCTTCCACGGTGGAGTCAGAGATAAGAAAAAGTTTGGGCTCATGCAGTAATGTTCAAGCTGCATCTCTGGTGGGTAAAAGAATTGCGGAAAAAGCTAAAGCACTGGGAATTGAAAGAGTTGCTTTTGATAGATCTGGTTTTCAGTATCATGGGCGTGTCAAAGCGTTGGCAGAGGCTGCTCGTGAAAATGGCTTGAATTTCTAGAATAATAGTTACATAGTTGAGGATCAGATAATGGCAAAGCAAGATATTGAAGAGCGTAATGATGGCTTGATTGAAAAAATGGTTGCCGTTAATCGTGTCACCAAGGTAGTTAAGGGTGGCCGAATTATGGCATTTTCAGCGCTGACAGTGGTTGGCGATGGCGATGGCCGCATTGGAATGGGTAAGGGTAAATCTAAAGAGGTACCCGTTGCGGTCCAGAAAGCTATGGATCAGGCTAGACGTTCAATGATTAAGGTGTCATTGAATAATGGAACTATTCACCATGAGGTGGTTGGTAAGCATGGTGCTACAAAGGTGTTTATGCAGCCTGCGAAAGAAGGTAGTGGTGTAAAGGCTGGTGGCCCAATGCGACTCATTTTTGAAGCAATGGGTGTTCATAATATTTCTGCAAAAGTGCATGGTTCTACTAATCCATATAATATCGTTCGAGCTACTTTAGACGGCTTGGCAAAATTATATACCCCAAGTGAGGTAGCAGCTAAGCGCGGTATATCTGTGGAAGAGTTAGGGGTTTAATGATGGGTACGCAAAAGACAATTACTGTAACGCTTACTAAGAGCCTGATTGGTACGGTTGAATCTCATCGACAGTGTGTCCGGGGTTTGGGTTTGCGTCATCGGCATCATTCAGTTGAAGTGCTAGATACTCCTGAAAATCGTGGAATGATTAATAAAGTAAGTTATCTCTTGAAGGTTGGGGGCTAATATGTTTTTGAATACAATTCAACCATCTGTAGGCTCTTCCCGTGTTAAGCGTCGTGTTGGGCGTGGCATTGGCAGTGGTCTTGGCAAGACATGTGGTCGTGGACATAAGGGGCAAAAAAGCCGTGCTGGTGGGTTTCATAAGGTTGGCTTTGAAGGTGGGCAGATGCCTCTCCAGCGCCGACTTCCCAAGAGAGGCTTTAAACCAATCTCTTCTTTGAAAGCTGCAGTTATTACTTTATCTGACTTGAATAAAGTAAGTGGTAAAGAAGTTGATATCTTAACGTTAAAACAAAATGGCTTATTAAGCTCTGGGGTGGGTGCAGTTAAGGTGGTTGCTACTGGGTCTATTGCTAAAGCGTTTACTGTCCGTGGCGACATTAAGGTTACAAAAGGTGCTCAGGCAGCTATTGAAGCTGTTGGTGGAGTTGTAGAGCTGTCTTGATATTTTTAAAAATATCAAGCGGCGGCTATAATTAGGAATTTAGCAAGAATGAATGATTTAAGAAGACGCCTGTTATTTTTGCTCGGGGCTCTTATCGTCTTTAGGGTAGGGGCTCATATTCCTGTGCCTGGAGTCAACGCTGCAGCACTCGCTAATAGTTTTAAGGAAGGTAATGCTGGTATCTTGGGGATGCTCAATCTCTTCTCTGGGGGGTCTTTGGAGAGGTTTAGTATTTTTGCTATAGGAATTATGCCATATATTTCAGCATCTATTATTATTCAGCTAGTTGCTGAGGTGCTTCCATCCTTGAAGGCCTTAAAAAAGGAAGGTGAAGCGGGCCGTCGAACTTTGACCAAATATACTCGCTGGGGAACTTTGCTTGTGGCGGTTGTACAAGCATTTGCAGCAGCAGCAGTTGTTTACCAACAGCCGGATCTTGTGGTGATTGGGCGGACAGAGTTCTATATTTCTGCAATTACATGTTTGGTTACTGGTACCATGTTCTTGATGTGGCTTGGGGAGCAGATGACCGAACGTGGTATTGGTAATGGGGTTTCACTATTAATTACAGCAGGCATCGTGGCGGCTCTCCCTAGTGCGGTTAATAACTTGTTAAATCTGGCAATTACCGGTGCTGGTGGCTATGGGACAATTCTTTTTGTATTGTTTGGTGGGTTGTGCCTGATTTATATCGTTGTTTATATTGAGAGTGCTCAGCGTAAGATTCCTATTCATTATGCGCGTCGGCAAATCGGAAACCGAATTGTACAAGGGCAAAAAACCCATTTGCCATTTAAAATAAATATGGCAGGCGTGATTCCTCCGATTTTTGCATCTAGCGTGATTTTGTTCCCGTCACAGATTATTGGATGGTTGGATAAAAGAGTGGATGGTAATGCGTTTGTTGATTTTATCTCTGCTAACCTTTCCCCAGGTAAATCTTTATATTTGGTAGTATTTACAGCAGCCATAATTTTCTTCTGCTATTTTTATACTGCACTAGTATTTAGCCCAAGAGAAATGGCTGAGAATTTAAAGAAGAGTGGGGCTTTTGTCCCAGGTATCCGACCAGGTGAGCAAACCTCAAATTATTTGGAAAAAGTAGTTATGCGCCTTACCTTCTTTGGTGCGTTGTATATAACTATTATTTGCTTGATTCCAGAGTTTGTTACAGGAGTGCTAGGCATCCCATTTCATTTAGGTGGGACATCTCTTCTTATTTTAGTGGTTGTTACTATGGACTTTGGTACTCAAGTTGCCTCCTACCGTATGAACCAACAGTATGAGCATTTAATGAGGAAAAGTTCAGCTAAGAAGTAATTGTACTCTGTAAGTAAAAGAGATTATGGCTAAAGAAGATACTATACAAATGCAGGGTGAGGTGTTGGAAACTTTACCTAATGCAACTTTTAAGATTAAACTGGAAAATGGCCATGAAGTATTAGGGCATATTTCTGGGAAGATGCGGATGCACTATATCCGGATTTCACCTGGTGATAAGGTTACTGTAGAAATGACACCTTATGACTTATCTCGTGCTCGTATCGTTTTTCGGGCTCGTTAAATCATGAAAAAGGAAAATAAATGCGTGTTCAACCATCGGTAAAGAAGATTTGTCGCAATTGCAAGGTTATTCGTCGCAATCGCGTTGTGAGGGTGATCTGTACAGATCCACGTCATAAACAGCGACAAGGCTAATTTGTTTTAAAATAAAAATATGCTATGTTTGTGTAGCTTTTCGTCTTAAAGGAAACGAAGAATGGCTCGTGTTGCAGGAGTGAATATTCCTAATAATGCCCATGTTGTAATTGGGTTGCAGGCAATTTATGGTATTGGTGCAAGTCGTGCAAAATTGATTTGTAATAATGCAGCTATTGCCCCTGATACTAAGGTAAAGGATTTGACAGAGGGACAGTTGGATGCTTTGCGTGAACAGGTTGCGCAGTATGAGGTTGAAGGTGATTTGCGTCGCGAAATTACTATGAATATCAAGCGATTGATTGATATGGGTTGCTACCGTGGCTTTCGTCACCGTCGTGGTTTGCCGTGTCGTGGGCAGCGTACTAGGACTAATGCACGTACTAGAAAAGGTCCTCGTAAGGCAATTGCAGGCAAAAAAGGTTAGGAGATTAAGTTAAATGGCTAAAGCAACTACAGCTGCGCGTACGCGTAAAAAAGTACGGAAAGTAGTGAATGATGGTATCGTCCATATTCATGCTTCTTTTAATAATACTATTATTACGATCACTGATCGACAGGGTAATGTTTTGTCTTGGGCTACATCTGGTGGTGCAGGATTTAAAGGTTCTCGCAAAAGTACTCCCTTTGCTGCTCAAGTAGCTGCTGAAGCAGCCGGTAAAGCTGCGCAGGAATATGGTGTAAAGAATTTGGAGGTTCGCATTAAAGGGCCTGGTCCTGGTCGAGAGTCTTCTGTTCGCTCTCTGAATGCTATCGGTTTTAAGATTGTAAGTATTACTGATGTTACTCCATTGCCTCATAATGGATGTCGTCCACCTAAAAAACGTCGTATTTAATCTGGAGTAATTAACTTATGGCACGTTATATTGGCCCTAAATGCAAATTAGCTCGTCGTGAAGGTAGTGATCTTTTTTTGAAAAGTGCGCGCCGTTCTATTGAATCAAAATGTAAACTCGAAAATGCTCCTGGCCAGCACGGTGCAAGAAGAGGCCGTTTGTCTGATTACGGCATTCAGCTGCGTGAGAAGCAAAAAATCCGTAGATTATATGGTGTGTTAGAGAGACAGTTCCGTCGTTATTTTGCTGAAGCCTCACGCCGCAAGGGTGCTACTGGTGAGTTGTTGTTGCAACTGCTTGAGTCACGCTTAGATAACGTAGTATATCGCATGGGTTTTGGTTCTACTCGTGCTGAAGCTCGCCAGTTGGTATCCCATAAAGCAATTTTGGTGAATGGCGAAGTAGTGAATATCCCGTCTTTCCAAGTAAAAGCCGGAGATACTGTTTCTGTGCGTGAAAAAGCGAAGAAACAAGTTCGTATTCAAGAATCATTGCAGCTGGCAACCCAAATTGGCTTACCAAGCTGGGTTTCTGTAGATGTCGATAAACAAGAGGGTGTATTTAGAAATATGCCTGATCGTGTTGACTTGTATAGTGATATTAACGAGCAGTTAGTAGTTGAGTTTTACTCAAAATAATTTCATTGGCTCAAAAAAGGGGCAGTTAAATGCAAAACAGCACCTATGAATTTCTGAAGCCGCGACAGATTGATGTAGATGCCTTGTCTGCAACGCGTGCAAAAGTTTTTATGGAGCCATTTGAGCGGGGTTTTGGTTATACATTAGGCAATGCATTGCGTCGTATATTGCTGTCATCAATGAATGGTTTTGCACCTACAGAGGTGGTAATTGATGGCGCACTGCATGAATATTCTACTTTAGATGGTGTTCAGGAAGATGTTGTAGACATATTGCTGAATATTAAAGGTGTGGTATTCAAGCTTCAGGGTCGTGATTCGGTTCAGGTTAGCTTAAATAAATCAGGTGGTGGTGTAGTAACCGCTTCTGATTTGGAATTGCCGCATGATGTGGAAGTAATTAACCCAGAACATGTTATTTGCCGCTTGTCTGATAATGGCAAAATTGGATTGACGATTACTGTGGAAAAGGGTCGTGGCTATCAAACTGTTAGCAGCATGAATGATGATCACAAACAAATTGGCGCTATTCATTTGGATGCCAACTTTTCTCCGGTTCATCGTGTTAGCTTTGAGGTTCAGGCTGCTCGTGTGGAGCAGCGGACGGACTTAGATTGCTTGGTTTTAGATATTGAAACCAATGGTGCGATTGATCCAGAAGAGGCTGTGCGTCGGGCAGCTCGTATACTGATTGACCAAATGTCGGTATTTGCTGACTTGGAAGGAACGCCGGTTGAGGAGTCGAAAGAAGAGGCTCCACCCATCGACCCGATTCTGCTACGCCCAGTAGATGATTTGGAATTGACAGTTCGCTCAGCGAATTGCTTGAAAGCTGAAGACATCTACTATATTGGTGATTTGATTCAGCGAACCGAAACTGAATTGCTGAAGACCCCGAATCTGGGCAGAAAATCTTTGAACGAGATTAAAGAAGTATTGGCTTCAAAAGGCTTGACCTTGGGTTCAAAACTAGATGTGTGGCCACCTGTTGGTTTGGATAAGCCTTAATATTTAATTGAAAAGGATAATAAAATTATGCGTCATGGTAATGCCAACCGCAAATTAAACCGTACAAGCAGCCATCGTGCAGCGATGTTGCGTAACATGGCTAACTCGCTTTTAACCCATGAAACTATCGTGACTACTTTGCCTAAAGCTAAAGAGTTGAGACGAGTAGTGGAGCCTTTGATTACTTTGGGTAAGAAGCCTTCTTTGGCTAATCGCCGTACCGCCTTCAATAGAACTCGCGACAGAGATGTTGTAGTTAAACTATTTGATGAGTTGGGTACTCGTTTTGCCAACCGTAATGGTGGTTATGTGCGTATTTTGAAATATGGCTTCCGTAAGGGCGATAATGCGCCGTTAGCATTGGTGCAATTGACCGATTTGGCTGCTGAAGACTCAAATACTGAAGCTGCATAACTGTGTAATTAAATTAAAAGCTGGATCCTATGTGTGATTGCATGGAATTCAGCTTTAATTTATATGGGGTTAGGTTTTGTAGTTGATGTATATGGCGCAAGTCAACTGAACTTTTGCTACGGTGCTGTTTGCAGCTTGCTGCCTTGTGTTTGAGAGACAATTTAGTTGGTTATAGATGGAGCAATTATTTTCATACAAGCTGGCGAGCTGAATGCGGTATATAAAGTATAGCGATAGGTAAGTTGGTGCTATTGGTGAAAATAATTGCATAGCAAAAGTCGGTCATTCTTCTTCATGCACTAACTTGTATTGCGGAGGGGGATACTTGTATCAAAATGGCGCTAGTTTTCATGGCGCTTATCTAATGCCACCGCATCTAATCAAGTTTTATCATCATGCACCACTCCTCCACTTTTGCTGAATTCCGGCGCGGTATTATTGAAGCTACCCCTATCTTGATAGGGGTGATGCCATTTGGATTGATTTTGGGTACTCGGGCTGCGCAGCAAGGAATGAGTTGGTTGGAGGTGGTGTTGATGATGGGGCTGAACTTTGCGGGCGGTTCTGAATTTGCCGCAGTCAGTTTGTGGCAAAGTCCGCTGCCCGTTCTGCTGATTATCGGCACTACTTTTCTAATTAACAGCCGGCATATTTTGATGGGCGTGGCATTTATCCCGTTTATCCGGCATTTGCCATTGAGGAAGCTGTTGCCGGTATTGTTCTTTATGACCGATGAGAGCTGGGCGATGAGCCTGGCCGATGCCGGGAAGCGGCAGCAGGTAGGGTTGCCTGCGTTTAGTCTGCCTTACTATTTCGGCACGGCTGCTGCATTGTATTTGCTGTGGATAACTTGCGGCTTCATCGGTGCTCGATTTGGCTATTTGCTTGGGAATGTGGAAAACTTGGGTTTCGGTATGGCTTTCCCGGCCGTGTTTCTAGTGCTGATGCGGGGAATGTGGCGCACTTGGCGGGCAGCCTTGCCGTGGCTGGCCAGTTTGATAAGTGCTGCCGGTGTTTACCTCTTATCGCCGCACAACGGCTGGTATGTGCTGGCCGGCACGTTTGTTGGCTTGGCGTGGGCGTTTTTCGACCAAGGGGCGCAGCATGATTAGTTGGACCTCTCTATTGGTCATTTTGGGCATGCTGGCCGTAACCTACTCCACCCGGCTGCTCGGTTTTTTCGCCTTTCGCAACCGCGTGTTGTCGGCAAGGGCCAAGCGTGTGATGACTGCAGCACCCGGCTGCGTGCTGATTTCAGTCATCGCGCCCCATTTTGTGTCTAAGAAACCGCATGAATTAGTGGCTTTGGCCATCACGCTATTGGCAGCCAGCCGCCTGCCGATGCTGCCCACCGTGCTGATTGCCGTAGCCAGCAGCGGTTTGCTGGGCTGGCTGATGGCAGGATGAGGCTACCTGAAAATTTCTGCTAAACCCCCGTCTGATTGTCCCCTATTTTCAGGTAGCCTTTCTACCAACACGGACGTGTGCCACCATAGCTGTCCGCTACACCTCCTATTCAAGCATCGGTATAATCCCGTTATGTCGGCTGAATCAGCAAGCCAGTCAAATACATTTCCATCATAAGGCATAAGGCGGCACGGCAAGATATCAAGCCGATAGTATGCAACCGAGACGGCTCGGCTGCTGCCGAAAGTGCCAGCCACCACGCCAACTGCCCAATAAGGACAATCTCCATGCCCTACCAAGCACAGCCTCCCATTGTTATTACTCCCGCCGACCTGCCTCTACACTGCAGCGGCCCTACGCACGAAGTCTGGAATGGCCACCCGCGCGTATTTTTGCCGATTACTTCCAACGGCAGTATCGAATGCCCGTATTGTGGCAGCATTTATCAGCTCAATGGTGAAGTAGATCGGCATCACTAACGCATAGTTTCAGTATGGCGGGGCTTTTATATGGCTACCGCTTGTGCCCGCTTAAGCATCTCCACAGGAATTCTCTATTGCGGCAAATCAAAGCCGCCAGAGGCTACCTGAAAAATGCCTGCCCATTGTTCTCTAGCAAACCAACTTAACTTCCTCTACGGCGTTGGTTCGCCTGGTCGTACTCCTGCATTGTTTACGTCTCACTGCCTTACATCGAAAGTCAATTTGGCTTGCTAGATAGCAACAGATCGATTCATTTGCTATATCCTGCCGACTCCTTGCCATGTCCAAAAACATCCTCATTATTTCCCCTTCTTGGATTGGCGATTGCGTGATGACGCAGCCGCTTTACCGCCGCCTACACGAATTGCACCCCGGCTGCTGGATCGACGTATTCGCGCCCAAGTGGTCGATGGCCGTGTTCGAGCGCATGCCCGAAATTAACCAGATTTTGGAAAACCCCTTCGCCCACGGCACATTGCGGCTGCGCGAGCGCTGGAGGCTGGGCAAAGAGCTGGCGCGGCGCGGTTATGACCAAGTGATCGTGTTGCCCGGCTCGTTTAAATCCGCGCTGATTGCCCGCGCCGGTGGTATCGCGCAGCGCACCGGCTATGTGGGTGAGAGCCGCTACCCGTTGCTCAACGATATCCGAAAGCTGGATAAGGCCGCGCTGCCGCTGATGGCGGATCGTTACACCGCCTTGGCCTATCCGAAAGGCGTGCCGTTCGAGCCGCGCCCAGGCGATTTCCCCCGCCTCGCCGTTTCCGCTGCTGCCAGCGAAGCCGCCATGCAGGCGCACGGTTTGGACAACGCCCGGCCAATCGCCGCCTTCTGCCCCGGTGCGGAATACGGCCCGGCCAAACGCTGGCCGCCGCGCCATTTTGCCGCGCTGGCCAAACGCTATGCCGCCGAAGGCCGTCAGATTTGGTTGTTCGGCTCGGCCAAAGACCACGAAACCGCCGAAGAAGTGCAGCGGCTTTCAGGTAGCCTCTGCACCAATTTGTGCGGACGTACCAGCTTATCCGAAGCCATCGATTTGCTTGCCCTGGCGCAAATCGTGGTGTGCAACGACAGCGGCCTGATGCACCTGGCTGCCGCGCTGAGCCGCCCGCTGGCCGCCGTGTACGGCTCGTCCAGCCCCGAGCACACTCCTCCCCTGAGCCCGCACGCGGAAGTGGTGAGCCTGCATCTCGAATGCAGCCCCTGCTTCAAGCGCGAATGCCCGCTGGGCCACACCGACTGCCTCAACAAACTCGAGCCGGAATTGGTACACCAAGCCGGCTGCCGTGCCATCTGCTCCCGCTTTCCCGAACAAACGACGGAAACTCCAGCAAAATGAGCGTGCCAACTACCTTAATTTGGTTCCGCCAAGACCTGCGCACCGACGACCAGCCCGCCCTGCAAGCCGCCGCCCGCAGCGGCCGGCCGTTGCTCGGCCTGTATGTGTGGCCGAACGAAGGCACGCTCACGGCGCGGCGGCGCTATTTTATTTGGCAGAGCCTGCGCGATTTGCAGGCGCGGCTGGCCGAATGCGGTATTCCGCTGCATGTGCGCACAGGCAATCCTGTGCAGGTGGTGGCCGAAACGGCGGCGCATTGCCATGCGGCTGAGGTGGTGTGTGCCGCCAACGGGGCGGGGCAGGGCGCATTACGCGCCGCGCTGGAAAGGCAGGGCTGCCGCCTGAGCAGCGTGGCCGACGGCCTGCTGCAGCCCCCCTTCCAATTTATCCGTGCGCCGTATTTCAATGGGTCGGCCTTTGCCGCGTTTCAGGTAGCCTGGCAGGCCGCGTGTGTTGAACAATATGCCGCTTGGCAAGCACCGGCTTGGCCGTCACCGGATTTGGCCGCGCAGCAGCAAAGGCTATCTGAAAATTTGAAAATCGCCGCGCTGCCTGTTGTACCCAGCGCCGTACTCACCATTCCCGGCGGCGAAACCGCCGCTCAGCAGCAGCTGGCCGAATTTTTGCCGAGCCTGCCGTATTACGCCGTGCTACGAGACCTGCCCGCCCAACACGGCAGCTCGCAGCTCTCACCGCATCTGGTGCTCGGCACGCTGTCGGTGCGCCGGGTGTGGGTATCAGCCGGTAACGTGCCTGATGCCGCCGCTTGGCGCGAAGCTTTGGCACGGCGCGAATTTTGGCAGCATTATTTCCGCCAATATCCCGATGTGTTGCAGCACGGTCTGCCCGAACACCGCACCGCAGCCAGGCAGACCAGCGAAGCGTTGATGGCTGCTTGGCAGCAAGGTGCAACCGGCTATCCGCTGGTTGATGCCGCCATGCGCCTGCTGCGCGACACCGGCTGGCTGCCGCACAGTCTGCGCCGGTTCTGCGCTGCTTTTTTCTGCTGTGTGCTGGGCGGCCGCTGGCAGGATGGCGCCGGCTGGTTTGCACGCCAGTTGCTGGATTTTGAGCCCGCCGCCAATAGCGGCAACTGGCAGCTGGCCGCCGGCATGGGCGGCAAACAGGCCGAACGGCAGCCCTTCAACCCCGTGGTTTGGTCGCAAAAGCTCGATCCCGACGGCCAATTCATCCGCCGCCATCTGCCACAGTTGGCGCACATCGACAGCCGCCGTATCCATGCTCCGTGGCTGGCTGCGGCGGAAGTGAACACCAACGGCTACCCGGTGCCGGTAGTAGATTATCGGGCGCGTTAGACCATGTCGATGAAGAGGCTACCTGAAAAACGGTTAACTTCGTTGCCGCTTTCAGGTAGCCTCAGCTTTTGCGCGAACTTGATGGCTTTGGCGCTATAATGCCGCCTTTTCACAACCCACAACTGCTTGCCATGTACCGATTGATGAGTGATGCCGCCAACCTGATGCGGCTGCGATTGCGCCCTGCCGAAGAATATACCTACCCGCTGCCGGATTGCTTGGGTGCGCTGGTGATGGTGGCTGCGGTGAATACTGCGATGCTTTCACCCGTGTTGAACGGGCAATATGGCATGATAGCGTTTGTATTGTGTTTAAATCTGGTGAAATGGCCGGTGTTTGCCGGCGTGATGACCCGGCTGATGGGCGCGCTCGGCGGCCGGCGGCAATCTTTGTGGGGTTATACGCTGCTCACCGAAGTGCTTACCTTGCCCGCTTTGCTGGTGCTGTATGTGCCCAATCTGGCGCTATTGCTACAAGTTTGGATGGCTTGGGCGTTTGCTGTGGGCGTGATGGGCTATGCCCGCCTCTGCGGGGTGCGGCTGTGGCAGGTGTTGCTGGGCTATATTGCCAGTTTCTGCGCCCTGGTGGTAACGGCCATGGCGATTATGGTGCTGTTTGCTGCAGCCGGCATCATTAATCAAACGCAGCTGGAGCAGAATATGCAGCGCTGGCAGCAGATAACCACACCGCAGCAGCAGAAATAAATGGCCGCTGGAGCATAGAGAAAGGCTACCTGAAAAATTTCAGGTAGCCTTTTGCTTTGGGCGGATGCTGCTTAACGGCCTTCTATCTGGCGGATGGCGGCATCCACTCTGGCACGGCGTGCGGCTTCCTCGGCGCGGGTTTGGCGCAGCAGCTCGGCGGCGGAGATGCCGCGTTTGGGCGCTTCTGCGGCAGCGTATTCGGCCATTTTGCTGTCGGCAAAGGCTTCCACTTGGCGGCGCAGACGGTTGCGTTCGGTACGCGTGTCGGTACAGAGCTTGTTTGGATCGGCGTTTAGACGGTAGTTCTTCTGTGGGGATTGGGGTAATTGACGGCGACAAAGTTCCGCTTTTGGATGGTTAAAGAGTAGTATTAAGGATAAATCGTTGAAATATACAGATACTTCTGGATTTCCCCGGTAGCAGTATGCGGCAGTGGCTAAGGTATCTGTGTCTTTGACGAGCTGCTCACACTCATCGGCCAGCGAGGCATGGCTGGCACTCGGTTGGGTGTGAACGCAGGCAGACAAGGTGAGGGCTGCAAGCAGCAGCGGGAGGGCGAAGGTTTTGTTTGTCATGTTCATTTCTTTGGTGGGCTTGCTTGAGAACGAAGTAGTGGGCAGTGTATCAGAAAAAGGCTACCTGAAATTTCAGGTAGCCTTTTTAGCATTTAGCCCACTTTGTCGCCCGGCTGCGCGCCTGCATCCACATCCAAGAGCCTCAGTTTGCCCTCGGCGGTGGCGGCAGAGAGGATCATGCCTTCGGATACGCCGAATTTTGCCATTTTGCGCGGGGCGAAG
>CAUUTP010000026.1:0-23291 GCA_963548155.1 uncultured Eikenella sp. | reverse complement strand
GCGCTGATGGCAAACACCAGGTTGATAAACGAGCCGCAAAACGAAGCCAGATGCTGCGGCGCTTTGGATTCGCCGCCGAGTTTGCTTAAGCCGTCAAGCAGGAAGGGATACAGCGTGGCCGACACGCAATAGGGTTTCAGGCTGGTTTCATCGTGCACATAGATTTCATGTGCTTCGATTTGGCGGATGTATTCGTCGGCTACGGATTGATCGAACACTTCGGCAATTTTGCGCGACACCTGGGCGCGGTTAATCTGCACGAAAAAGTCTTTCATCAGCTCGGCTTCCATCGTAGCAATATTTTTCTGCGTTACGTTGGCGTTGGCGTCCATTTTCGAACCGTCCGCCGCGTTTTGCGCACCAATGTAATCTTGCATGAATTGCAGTTTGCCGTTTAACTGTTCGGGATGCAGCCGAATCATGTGTACTCTCCTGGTTTGATGTGAAGTTTAGCGTGGGATGCCACTATCGGTGATAAGCCTGCGTTCAGGCCGGTTGGAAAAGCGCGCCCTCGGCAGCCGGTTGCGGGGCAGGCTCCAAGGGGATGATTTTGGGGCGGGAGGCGAGCGTGTCTTTCACAAACAGATGGTTCAGCACTGCTCCACTGCGCAGGTCGATAAAGCGCTGGTTGGTATGCGGGCTGTCGAGACCGCCGAGTTCCATTTTCCAGCGGCCGGTTTTGAGATAGGTAAGCTGCGGGATGATGGCGATGGAAGTGCGCTCCAGTTCGTCTTGCTCCAGGCCGGTATAGAGGCAGGTGTTCAGCCCAGCTTCTCGCACCTGTGCCAGCAGCGGCAGCAGTTTTTCAGGTAGCCACTCGCCGCCCATAAACAGCACGCAGCTAATTAGCCCGCGATAACGTTCCAAGCGGCTTTGCAAGTATTCGGTAGTCAGTTCGCTGCCCAAACAGCCCTTCCAACTGTCGGCACTATGGCAGCCTTTGCAGCGCAACGGGCAGCCGGAAAACAGAAACGCCAGCGACACTTCGCCCGGCACTTCCTGCCAAACGATTTGCTCACGGGTAAAATTCAGCGTTTCCATAGCCCTATCCTTAAAAATACAACATATAGTGCACAAAATATTTTCAAACACTATATGTTGTGGTGAATTGTCGTGCTTTACCGGGGAAAACGCAAGCAGCTTTGCCGTTAAATCAGGTTAATTGCGAATGATTATTAAATGAAAATGGGCTTTAACGCACGGGAAGATTTTCGCACCGACAAGGGTTTGCACCCGCTCATCACTTCGGGGAAACCGAATTTTTCCGCTCCTGCTACGAACACACAGTTTGACTTAACGCAAAGTGCATATGGTTTGCAGCAGGCAGGGAAAAGGCTACCTGAAAGAGAAGCTTCAAGCTAAGCCAAACGATGCAAAGCAGCGTTGCTGAGAAACCAAACTTTCAGGTAGCCTTTGATGCATTAGCCAAAATACACATACCCGAGCAAATTAGTTGGAAAATTTAACGCAATTAGGCATAATGCCGCAAAATTTTGCATATAACGGATGAACACTCTTCTGCTACAGCGTTAGCACGCCTTGTAGCGAAAGCGCAGTCCTTCGTTATCAGCCTTTTAGCAAAATTTCTTTCTCCTCCAACAAAAGGAAACAACCCATGAAAAAACTCGCTCTGCTGCCAATTTTGGCCGCCCTCTCCCTACCCGCTTTTGCTGCCGACAGTTATCTCACCGGCCAAGCATCCAGCCACACCGAAACCATCAAAAATGAAGACCCTGCCGCACAGCAGCTGTTTCAGCGCAGCATCCGCCTCGAAGAAGGCCAAAGCAACACCACCACACTGGATGTGAAAGCCGGTCAGGTATACACCGTGTTTGCCGACTGCTCCGTAAACTGCTCTAACATCAAATTCAGCGTTACCCAAGGCCGCACCACCCTATTCCGTAAAAACCGCGGCGACGGCTCCCGCTTCACCTGGCAAGCCGAGCGCGATGGCCGCGTGGAACTCAACACCGAAATGGCTGAATGCTCACGCAACCGCTGCCGCTCCATGCTGCAAGTATTTAGCGGCGGCAAAGTAGGCAACAGCGACAACACAGGCCCGTCCTTGGCAGCCTTACAAAAAATCATCCGAGAAGAACAACAAGGTATCGATAAAAATGTCCGCGAACTGCCCCTGATTAGCGGCCAGCTCGCCGACAGCCAAAACCGCAGCGTGGACGTTGAGCTCACTGCCGGCAAATACTACAACGTATTCGGCCGCTGTGACCAAGCCTGCGAAGACTTCGACCTCACCCTCAGAGCCAACGGCAAAACCATCGCCTCCGACACCGATGGCGACGGCGAACCCCTGCTGAACTTCAAAGCAGAGCAAGGCGGCCGCCACCAGCTCAACATCAGCATGGAAGACTGCGACAACGACACCTGCGCCTACTCCGTGCAAGTGTTTGAAAGCAGCACCGACACCGATCCCTCCCTGCTGCGCGCGCAACGAAGCAATGTGGAGATCGTAGAAAGCCACGACCCGGCCGCCCGCGTATTCCTCCTGCGCCAGCAACGCCTTGCCGCCGGCCAGAGCCACACCGAGCAAGTTAACCTCACCGCCGGCAAAGCCTACACCTTCTACGGCGACTGCGACGACAACTGCTCCGATATCGACCTTACCGTACGCCTCAATGGCCGCGTGGTAAAACAAGACGTATTGGGCGACAGCGTGCCCCTGTTCAGCTACCGCCCCGCCCGCAGCGGCCGCTACAGCGTTACCCTGCCTATGAAAGCATGCTCAACCGCCACCTGCGCCGCCAGCATCCACATCTTTGAAGGCACCAAAATGGTGTACGACAACAACGGCCGCCGCCTTTAACAAACTAAGCCGTTAGTAATCACAAGCAAAGGCTACCTGAAAGCGCAACGCAGCGAAGTTTCTGCGAAGCCAAGCTTTCAGGTAGCCTTTTAGATTGCACTCAACAGTTACCCTCGGGCACCCATAGTTAAAGCACTTATTGCTTCATACCGAGCAGCGAGCCGCCGTAGTATGGCAAAGCTTGCCGATACAGTATGCAGAAATAAGCGCTTTAACTATGGCCATACCGATACAAATATCATCAACAGGCTACCTGAAAATCCAAACAAACACTTTTCAGGTAGCCTTCCTGCCGTGCAAACAGCAAACAAAATAAAGCGCATACTGTTTCCAATATGCGCTTCTTCCTTACCAGACTTATTTCAAACTGCCTACCATATCGGCAGGACGTACCCAGTCGTCAAACTGTTCGGCGGTCAAGAGACCGGATTTCACGGCTTCTTCACGCAGGGTGGTGCCGTTTTTGTGAGCGGCTTTGGCGATTTTGGCAGCGTTTTCGTAGCCGATTTTGGTGTTCAGCGCGGTAACCAGCATCAGGGAGTTGTCGAGCTGCTGTTTGATGCGCGGCAGGTTGGGCTCAATGCCGGCTGCGCAGTGTTCGTCAAACGAGATGCAGGCATCAGCCAAGAGCTGCGCAGATTGCAGGAAGTTGGCAGCCATCACAGGCTTGAACACGTTGAGCTGGAACTGGCCCTGCGTGCCGGAGAAGGAAATGGCGGTATCGTTACCCAACACTTGGGCGCACACCATGGTGAGGGCTTCACATTGGGTGGGGTTAACTTTGCCGGGCATGATGGAGGAGCCGGGCTCATTCTCGGGAATCAGAATTTCACCGATACCGGAGCGCGGACCGGAAGCCAACAAGCGAATATCGTTGGCGATTTTATACAGCGACACAGCCAACTGTTTCAATGCGCCGTGGGTTTCCACAATGGCATCATGCGTGGCCAATGCTTCGAATTTGTTCGGTGCGGTAACGAAAGGCAGACCGGTGAATTTGGCGATATAGGAGGCTACCTGAACATCGTAGCCTTTGGGCGTGTTCAAGCCGGTGCCCACAGCGGTGCCACCTAAAGCGAGCTCGGCCAGATGCGGCAGGGTGTTCTCCAAGGCGCGAATGCCGTAGGCAAGCTGGGCGGCATAGGCGGAAAACTCTTGGCCAAGGGTGAGCGGCGTAGCATCCATCAGATGAGTACGGCCGATTTTCACCACATCGGCAAATGCCTCGGCTTTGGCAGCCAAGGTTTTTTGCAGTCGTTTAACGGCGGGCAGGGTGTGCTGCACTACTTTTTGGTAAGCAGCAATGTGCATGGCGGTGGGATAGGTGTCGTTGGAAGACTGGGATTTGTTTACGTCGTCATTGGGGTGGATAACACTTTTCTCACCCAGTTTGCCGCCGTTCAACACGTGGGCGCGGTTGGAAATGACTTCGTTCAAATTCATGTTGGATTGGGTGCCGGAGCCGGTTTGCCAAATCACCAGCGGAAACTCTTCATCCAGCTTGTGCGCCAAAATTTCGTCGCAGGCGGCGGCAATCAGGTCGCGCTTCTCAGCAGGCAAGACACCCAAGTCGGCATTGGCAAAAGCGGCTGCTTTTTTCAAATAGGCAAAGGCTTCAATAATTTCATGCGGCATAGAAGCAGCCGGGCCGATTTTGAAGTTGTTGCGTGAGCGCTCGGTTTGTGCGCCCCAATACCGGTTGGCCGGCACCTTTACTTCCCCCATGGTATCTTTTTCAATGCGAAATTCCATCATGCAACTCCTGAAGTTTGTTAAATGTCTAAGTTAAAACCAACTGGCTATAGCTGCTTCCAATAGCAGCGTAACCAAGCGGGCAGCCTTTGCATCATATTAATTTGAAAATACTATATAAAAAGTAGTCCAACCTATTATCGGCCACGGCGAATATACCATAAAACCAAGCAGTTTTTCACGGCGGCAATATACGGAATATTACAATCAGAAATGCTAAAACCCCTCTGCCTTTCAGCAGAGGGGTTTAAATTATAAATGGCGCGGTGGACGGGACTCGAACCCGCGACCACCGGCGTGACAGGCCGGTACTCTAACCAACTGAGCTACCACCGCGCGCAAAAAAATGGTGGGTGATGACGGAGTCGAACCGCCGACATTCTGCTTGTAAGGCAGACGCTCTACCAACTGAGCTAATCACCCATGTTTCGTGCACAGCACTAGAAGATGCGAATTAAACCAAACTCTCCACATCATTGCAAGCATTATCTTGCAAAAAACTTACGTTAAAATATCAACACTCTGTTATAAAAGTGAAAAAACTTTTATAAATTTCTCTCTCAAACCGTCAGAAATCTCTCAGCATGCGCAGTTTGCGCTATAATAAATAGCTTACTTTACTACTCGCCATGGCTTTATGAACGCCGTTATCCGTACCCGACAAGCCAACCCCGAAGCCGAACAAGCCCTTCTGGCCGCAGGCACTCCGCCCTTGTTGGCACGTTTGTTTGCAGCCCGCAATGTCCGCTCCCCCGCCGAACTACATAACCATTTAGCCAGCTTGCTGCCCTATCAATCGCTGAAAAATATTGATGCCGCCGCCGAACGGTTGGCTCACGCCATCCGGGAGCAAGAGCGAATTTTAATTGTGGCTGACTACGATGCCGACGGCGCCACAGCCTGTGCGGTGGGCATTTTAGGCTTGCGCCGCATGGGTGCACGAGTGGAGTTTTTAGTACCAGACCGTTTTAAACACGGCTACGGCCTCACCCCGCAATTGGCCGAGTTGGCTGTCGAACGAGGCACTCAACTGCTGTTAACCGTAGATAACGGTATTTCCAGCACTACCGGTGTAGCCCGTGCCCAAGCATTGGGCATGGACGTGATCATTACCGACCACCACTTGCCGGGCGACACGCTACCTGAATGCATCATCGTTAACCCCAATCAACCAGGATGCACGTTTGCCAGCAAGAATCTGGCCGGCGTAGGCGTAATCTTCTATGTATTAACTGCCCTGCGCGCCCTGCTGCGCACCCAACAATGGTTCAACCCGCAAAGGCTACCTGAACCCAATTTGGCTGAGCTTTTAGACTTGGTGGCACTGGGCACTGTGGCCGATGTGGTGACATTGGATTACAACAATCGAATCTTGGTTAGCCAAGGGCTAAAACGAATGCAGATTGGCAAAACCCGTCCTGGTATTCGGGCTCTTTTTCAGGTGGCCAAGCGTGATATGCGGCAGGCCAAACCGTTTGACTTGGGCTTTGCCATCGGCCCGCGCATCAACGCTGCCGGCCGCTTAGAAAACATGGAAATTGGTATTGCCTGCCTGCTGGCCGAAGACCTGGCCACCGCCACCGAACTAGCCGAACAGCTAAACGAACTGAACCGTGCGCGGCAGGAAATCGAACAAAACATGCTGCAGGAAGCCCTTGCCCTGGCCGATCAAATTATCGTTGGCAACAGCCTGAGCATTACTGCTTTTCATCCCAATTGGCATCAAGGCGTGGTTGGCATCGTGGCCGGTCGGCTCAAAGATCGCTTCCACCGTCCCACCATCGTATTCGCCCCCACAGGCAATGGTGAACTGCGCGGCTCCGGCCGTTCTATTCCCTCATTGCATCTGCGCGATGCCATCGACTTAGTGGCCAAACGCCATCCCGAGCTAATTCTAAAATTCGGTGGCCACGCCATGGCAGCCGGCCTCAGCATCCGTGAGCAGGATTTCCCACACTTCCAGCAGGCTTTTGAAAGTGTACTAACCGAACTGCTGGATCAAGACGCACTCACCCGAACCTTCCTCACCGACGGCAGCCTGACCCCGGAAGAAATTTCCCTGCACACTGCCGAAACACTATCCAACCAGGTATGGGGGCAAGGTTTTCAGCAGCCATGTTTCCACAACCAATTTGAAGTATTGTGGCAACGGGTAGTAGGTAACGGTCACAAAAAAGCCGGCCTAAACTGCGATGGACACACTGTGGAAGCCCTGTTCTTCCGCTGTACCGAAGAGCTCCCGGCCAAAATCCACACGGTATACCGCCCCATTGCCAACCAATGGCGCAACCAATATGAATTGCAACTGCACATCGACCACTGGGAAGCAGGCTAATCATTCCACACAGCCAAAATTCTTATCTATATCTCTTTCACACACCACCATATCCAGCTAGCCACAGGAAATAACTACTTTTCCCATAAACGATGCATTCTTACCATGATTTAACTTATAATCACATCTTAACTATAATAGTGTAAAAGCATTCTTACCAAATGCGGGCTTTACGGGCGACATCCTAAAAGCAAATATCCGCCCGAAATTTTAAAATCCGTTCTACTTTACTCAGGCAAATATATGAGCATCGGACTATTGCGCATCCTGTTTCAAAACAAACTGATTGAGCAGGATCAGGTTGAAAAATACCGAGAAAAAGTTAATCAAAACAAAAATATCATTCCCATGCTAGCTGAGGCTGGCATTATCAAGCAGGCAGATTTGGCACTGCTTCTAGCCAAGCTGTTCCACTATCCGATTTTGGATTTGTCCCTCTACTCCCGCAGTATGATGGTGCCGGACGTGCTCAATGACAGCCAGATGACCGAGCACCGCTGTATCCCCTTATTCAAGCGTGGGCAAAAACTGTTTTTAGGTGTCTCAGACCCTACTTTGTTGCAAACATACCAAAAACTTGTTTTCCCCAGCGGCCTGATTGTCGACCTGATTTTGGTAAACGATGAACAACTAGACCGCCTACTGGAGTTCGCCAGCCAAACATCTACGGCTATTTTGGATGAGATCTCTGCTGACACAACCGGTCTGACCGCACCAGCAGCGCTTAAAATAGATGATGATGAAGAAGACGGTCCAATTGCCAAATTCATCTACAAAGTGCTGTCTGATGCCCTCAACACCGGTGCATCCGATATTCATTTCGAATTCTACGAAGAAATGGCGCGTATCCGTTTCCGTACCGATGGCCAGCTGCGCGAAGTGGTACAACCTCCACTAAATATTCGTGGACAAATTGCCTCACGTATCAAGGTGATGTCCAAAATGGATATTTCCGAAAAGCGCGTTCCGCAAGACGGCCGTATCCAGCTTCAGTTCAATAAAAACCAAAAACCCATCGACTTCCGTGTGAATACGTTGCCCACACTGTTCGGCGAAAAAATTGTAATGCGTATTTTGAACTCGGATGCCGCCACGCTGAATATCAACCAACTGGGTTTCGAACCTTTCCAAAAAGAATTGCTGTTGGAAGCCATCCACCGTCCGTACGGCATGGTGCTGGTAACTGGTCCGACCGGTTCGGGTAAAACCGTGTCGCTGTATACCTGCCTCAACATTTTGAATACCGATAGCGTAAACATCTCCACCGCCGAAGACCCAGCTGAGATTAACTTGCCCGGTATCAATCAGGTAAACGTAAACGATAAACAGGGCATGACATTTGCTGCAGCATTGAAAGCATTCCTGCGTCAAGACCCGGATATCATCATGGTGGGTGAGATTCGCGACTTGGAAACTGCCGATATCGCCATTAAAGCTGCGCAAACCGGTCACATGGTGTTCTCTACCCTACACACAAATAATGCTCCAGCCACGCTATCCCGTATGTTGAACATGGGGGTAGCACCGTTCAATATCGCCAGCTCGGTTAATCTGATTATGGCTCAGCGTTTGGTGCGTCGACTGTGCACCTGCAAACAACCGATCGAGCGTCCGCCAGCCGAGGCTTTGCTGAAAGTCGGCTTCACCGAAGAAGACTTAGCCAAGGACGACTGGCAGCTATACCGTCAGGTGGGTTGCGACCGTTGCAAAGGCAAAGGTTTCAAAGGCCGAGCCGGTGTATATGAAATCATGCCGGTTACTGATGCTATGCAGAAAATCATCATCAATAACGGCACCGAGGTGGATATTGCCGAGCAAGCCTATGCCGACGGGCTGGTGGACTTACGCCGAGCCGGCATTTTGAAAGCAATGCAAGGCATTACTACCTTAGAAGAAATTCTTGCCACCACTAACGACTAGTGAAGTCCGTTCATTTAAAAGGGAATCATCATGGCTACAAACAAACGAAACCAATCCAATAAAAAAGTGGCGGGAGTGAGCTACGAATTTGAAGGCCGGCACATGGAGTCCGAGCAAATCGTCCGTGGCGAAGTAGTCGCCAAAGACGAACAGGATGCCCGTGCCAAACTTGCCCGCCGCCGCGTTAAGGTTATCAGCCTACATAAAAAGAAAAAAGTTCGTGAAAAGAAAATTACCCAGGGCGACATTACTGTATTCACCCGCCAGTTGGCCACCATGATGAAAGCTGGCCTACCAGTCATGCAGGCATTTGATATTGTAGCAAAAGGCCACTCTAATGCCGCCATGACCAAGCTCTTAATGGAAGTACGTAACGACATCGAGCAAGGTACATCCATGGCCAATGCCTTCCGCAAACACCCCAAATATTTTGATGCCTTTTATTGCAACTTGGTGGATGCGGGTGAGGCAGGTGGTGTACTAGAAAGCTTGCTTGACAAACTGGCTGTGTATAAAGAGAAAACCCTTGCCATCAAGAAAAAAATTAAAAGTGCATTAACCTATCCGATTGCCGTAGTAGTGGTAGCTATCGTATTGGTTATGATCATGATGATGTTCGTATTGCCCGAATTCAAAAAAGTATATGACGGTATGAATGCCCCTATGCCGGCACTAACTCAATTCATGATGGGTATTTCCGATTTCATGGTAGCTTGGGGCTGGTTAGTTATTATCATCATGATTGCCGCTGTTGCCGGATTTATTCAGTGGCATAAACGCTCCCCTGACTTGCAAAAACGGGTTGATGGCATGCTGCTCAAAATGCCTATCTTCGGTAATATTGTAGAAAAAGGTACAATTGCTCGCTGGGCTCGTACCACCGCTACCTTGTTTACTGCCGGCGTTCCGTTGGTAGAGGCACTAGATTCTGTAGGTGGTGCTTCCGGCAACATCATTTACGAAGAAGCCACTAGAAGCATTAGAAATCAAGTTAATCAAGGTACTTCGTTAACTACCGCCATGAGCTCAACCGACCTATTCCCCAATATGGTCTTGCAAATGACCTCAATTGGTGAAGAATCTGGTGCACTGGATGATATGCTCAATAAAGCTGCCGAGTTCTATGAAGAAGAAGTAGACAATGCCGTAGCCACACTATCTTCTCTGATGGAACCGATTATTATGGTGGTATTAGGTAGTATCATCGGTGTGATTCTGGTTGCCATGTATCTGCCCTTGTTCAACTTGGGTAACGTGGTTGGCTAACCTATCCATATCCATTAACCATCCATCTTATCTTTCAGGTAGCCTGCCACAGGCTACCTGAAAACATACCTACACCACGCCTATGACCAATCTTGATCCCGAAATCTACATCCCCTTCGCCATCCTGCTCGGCCTGCTGGTGGGCAGCTTTCTCAACGTAGTTATCTACCGCCTGCCGGTCATGCTCGAGAAACAATGGCGCATCGCGGCCAAACAGCATCTCGAACTGCCGCTGGACGAAGAAGACCAAAAACAGTTCAACATCAGCACCCCGCCCTCGCGCTGCCCCAAATGCGGCAGCCCGGTAAAACCGTGGCAGAACATCCCCATCATCAGCTACCTGCTGCTGCGTGGTCGATGCCATAGCTGCCGCACCCCCATCGGCTGGCGTTACCCCGCCGTCGAGCTGCTCACCGGCATCCTTTTTGGCATCGTCGCCTGGCGCTACGGCTACACTTGGCTCACCCTTGGCGGCCTCGTGTTCACCGCCGTGCTGGTTGCCCTCACCTTTATCGATGCCGACACCCAGCTCTTGCCCGACCAGCTCACCCTGCCCCTGATTTGGCTCGGCCTGCTGTTCAACTGGCAAGTCGGCTTCGTCAGCTTGCCATCAGCACTGCTCGGCGCCGTGGTTGGCTATTTGAGCCTTTGGCTGCTGTTCCACCTGTTCAAACTCATCACCGGCAAGGAGGGCATGGGCTATGGCGACTTCAAACTGCTCGCCGCACTGGGTGCCTGGCTCGGCGTTAGTACCCTACCCGTTATTGTTTTCGTGGCCGCCTTGGTCGGTCTCGTTGCTGCCCTGATAATGCGTGCCGCCAAAGGCCAGCCCATTGCCTTCGGCCCCGCGCTCGCCATTGCCGGCTGGCTGGTTTTCGCTGCCAACAGCTATATCCTACAAGGCATCCAATGGTGGCTGCACAAATCCGGATTCATCTGATATGACCGCCTGGGTCGGCCTCACCGGCGGCATCGGCAGCGGCAAATCCACCGCTGCCCGCCTGTTTGCCCAACACGGCGTGCCGCTGATTGATGCCGATGCCGTCTCCCGCGTCCTCACCGCAAACGACGGAGCTGCCCTCCCTGCCATCCGTGCTGCCTTCGGTGAGGCCGTATTCGATTTTTCAGGTAGCCTCAAGCGCGATGCTCTGCGCCAACTCGTTTTCCAATCCCCCGAAGCTAAAGCCAAGCTTGAAAGCATCCTCCACCCGCTGATCCTCACCGAAATTCGCGCGCGCCAACAGCAATACCCCCAAGCCACCTACGGCATCATCGAAATCCCCCTGCTTGCCGAGCAACCTGTTTTTCAAAGCATTCTCCAGCGTATTCTCGTTATCGATTGCAGCGAAGAAACACAAATCCGCCGCACCATTGAACGCAGCGGCCTTACCCGTGATATGATTAACGGCATTCTCGCCGCCCAGGCCAGCCGCCAACAGCGCCGCAGCATTGCCGACGACCTCATCAGCAACGAAGCCGGCCTACCCGAGCTTGCCGCCGCCGTGGAGCGGCAACACCTTATTTACCAACAATTATTCGGTAGTTGAACCATGTCCGCCATCATCACCTTCGAACACCCCCTGTCCGAACGCATCCGCAACTTCCTGCGCCTCGAGCACCTCTTTTCCCGCTTCAACGCCACCGTCAGCCACCCAGAGCCTTGGGCACACCACGCCGCCCTCGGCACCCTGTTCGAAATCATGGATTGCGCCTCCCGCGCCGAACTCAAGCTCGACATCCTGCAAGAGCTCGAACGTCAACGCCAGCAGATTTCCCAGGCCGAACGCGAGCAATACGACTCCACCCCCGAGCAAGACGACCTCTATCAAGCCACCCAAAATCTGCAAGAAGTACAGCAAAAATTCGGCCAACACCTGCGTGAAAACGAATGGCTCATGGGCGTAAAGCAGCGCATGCTCGTATCCGGCGGCACCAGCCCCTTCGACCTCCCCTCTTATCACTACTGGCTGCAACTACCCTTTGAGCAGCGCGTGGCCGACCTCGGCTGCTGGATTCGCTCCCTCACCCCCACCGGCGACGCCATCTCCCTGCTGCTGCGCATCCTGCGCCGCAACAGCATCCGCCTCGAATGCCTCGCCCGCCAAGGCAACTATCAAAACACCAAGCTCGGCAACAACATCCACATGCTCACCGTAGATGTGGCCCAATCCCATCACACCCTGCCCGAGATTTCCGCCAACAAATACTTCACCCACATCCGCTTCACCCAAGCCACCCAAGACAGTCCGCGCGGAAAACAGATCGACACCGACATCCCCTTCCAGCTCAAAATGTGCAGCTTCGACCCCATCACCGACAAACCATGACCCAGCCCACCGTACCCTGCCCTACCTGCCAGAAGCCCGTACCCTGGAACGAAAACAGCCCCTACCGCCCCTTCTGCAGCCAACGCTGCAAAATGATCGACCTGGGCACCTGGGCCGACGAAAGCTACCGCATTCCCAGCCAGGAAGAGGCTCCGCCCCAAATTGGCGACCATGAATAATCAACAGAGGCTACCTGAAACCCCAATCCCGCTTTCAGGTAGTCTCAATCTATAATGGATTAACAAAAATCAGGACAAGGCGGCGAGCCGCAGACAGTACACATAGTACGGCAAGGCGAGACAACGCTGTACTGGTTTTTGTTAATTCACTATATCCACACCCCACACCATGAACACCGCCACCATCCACAGCATCGACCACGAAGGCCGCGGCGTAGCCCGCATCCACGGCAAAACCACCTTCATCACCGGCGCCCTGCCCCAAGAAACCGTTGCCTACCAAATCACCCGCAGCAAAAAACACCTCGACGAAGCCCAAGCCACCCGCATCCTCACCCCCTCCCCCTACCGCACCACCCCCGCCTGTCCCCACTACAGCCAATGCGGCGGCTGTACCCTCCAACACGTCCACAGCAACGTTCAGGTAGCCTACAAACAACGCATCCTCGAAGACCAACTCCAACGCCTCGGCAAAGTCCGCCCCCAATACCTCCTGCCCCCCATCTACGGACAAGCCTGGGGCTACCGCCACCGCGCCCGCCTCAGCGCCCACCACAGCCAAGGCCGCACCATCCTCGGCTTCCAAAGCCGCAGCAGCCACCGCATTGTCGACATCCGACAATGCCCCATCCTCGCCCCCCGGCTTGCCAGCCAACTGGGCAACACCCGCGCCCTGCTGCAGCAGCTAAACCGCCTGCACACCCCCATCCGCACCATCGAACTGCACCACAGCCCCGCCGCCAACAGCCTTACCCTACACATCGAACACCTTCCCAAAGCCGCCCGCGTCCACCTCATCCAACACGCCCAAAGCCTGCCCGCCAACTGGCACATCTGGCTGCAAACCCCACACCAGCCCGCCCAACCCCTCCTGCCAGACAGCCCCCAACTCAGCTACAGCCTGCCCGAATACGCCCTCACCCTACCCTACCGCCCCGGCGACTTCACCCAAGTCAACCCCGCCGCCAACGCCCTGCTCGTTGCCCGCGCCATACAGCTGCTGCAACCACAACCCGGCGAACGCATCGCCGACCTTTTCTGCGGCCTCGGCAACTTCAGCCTCCCCATTGCCGCCGCCGGCGCACAAGTGATCGGCATCGAAGGCTCGCCCGCGCTCACCGAGCGTGCCGGCCAAAACGCCCGCCTCAACCACCTCGACGAACGCGCCCAGTTCCAAAGCGCCGACCTCTTCCAAACCACCGAACACACCGTTGCCGGCTGGGGCTATTTCGATAAAATCCTGCTTGACCCGCCCCGAAGCGGCGCCTATGCCCTGGTCCAAGCCCTGCACGCCCCCTATCTCCCCCGCCGCATCGTGTACGTCTCCTGCAACCCCGCCACCTTCGCCCGCGATGCCGCCGTACTCGTGAGCAAAGGCTACCGCTTCCGAAACGCCGGCATCGTCAACATGTTCCCCCAAACCGCCCACGTCGAAACAGTCGGCTGCTTCGACTTGGAATAGCCTCCGTACCCGCTATAGCAGACTAAAATGCGCATAAAGCAAGGCGGCGAGCCAACGCACCAGCATTCTGATCATTCCCATAAAAAGGCTACCTGAAACTTTAACTGCGCAGAAACCTCAATGCGCCACGTTTTAGCCACGCAGAAACTTCGCTGCGCTACGTTTTCAGGTAGCCTTTCCCTTTCCTCCCCACACCCTCAAACGTGTACAATACACCCCATTTCGACACCCAACCCAATCACACCATGCAACCCTACCTCCACCTCATGCAGCACATCCTCAGCCACGGCACCGACAAATCCGACCGCACCGGCACCGGCACCCGTTCCATATTCGGCCACCAAATGCGCTTCGATCTCGCCCAAGGCTTTCCCCTGCTCACCACCAAAAAGCTCCACCTGCGCTCCATCATCCACGAGCTGCTCTGGTTTCTCAAAGGCGACACCAACATCCGCTACCTGAAAGAAAACAACGTCTCCATCTGGGACGAATGGGCCGACGAAAACGGCGACCTCGGCCCCGTATACGGCTACCAATGGCGCTCCTGGCCCGCCCCCGACGGCCGGCATATCGACCAAATCGCCAACGTTGTCGAGCAAATCAAACGCAATCCCGACAGCCGCCGCCTCATCGTATCCGCCTGGAACCCCGCCCTTGTCGACGAAATGGCGCTGCCCCCGTGCCATGCCCTGTTTCAATTTTACGTGGCCGAAGGCCGCCTCTCCTGCCAGCTCTACCAGCGCAGCGCCGACGTCTTCCTCGGCGTGCCCTTCAACATCGCCAGCTATGCCCTGCTCACCATGATGACGGCGCAAGTGTGCGGCCTCGCGCCCGGCGAGTTCATCCACACCTTCGGCGATGCCCACCTCTACAGCAACCACTTCGAGCAAGCCCGCCTCCAGCTCACCCGCGAGCCGCGAGCCCTGCCGCAAATGCAGCTCAACCAAGAAGTGAGAAACCTGTTCGATTTCCGCTTTGAAGACTTCGAACTGCAGAACTACGACCCGTACCCGCACATCAAAGCGCCAGTGGCGATATAGTATTAGCAGCAATCAAAAAGGCTACCTGAAAATTTTCAGGTAGCCTTTCCCTATCCCTTCCGACTTACGATGCACACTCCTCCCACACCGCTTCGCCGTCTTCGCCGAACAAATGCAGGCGCAGGCGGCTATCGGGCAGGGTTTCGATTCGCAGGCGGCCGCTGCTGCTGTGGGCTGCTCCGGCGCGGGTGAGGTGTTGGCGGGTGTAGGCGATGCTGCTGCGGTCGGTGTAGCGGCCGAGCAGGAAACCTTTGCGGATGCCGCCGCCTTGGTATTCCGCCCACACGGTGTCGCCGTCTTGGCGGAAGCGGCAGCGTTCGGGCGTTTCGCCTGCATGGCCTGCTTCGGCGGGTTGGAACGCTTTGCCGTCGAGGTTGAACGGGGCTTGGTCGGCAGCGGCGGGGGCGGGGCTTTGGCGGAAATAGAGCAGCAGGTCGCGGAAAACGTCGGGGTCTTTCACGAAGGTCATTTCGCCGCCCTGCGGAAAATGGTAGTCGAGCAGGCGGGACACCCAGAAACGGATACAGCCGGCGCGGTGGGCGATGGGCAGGTAGGCCTGTTCGGCGGGAGTGAGGGGGCGCACGCTTTGATAGCCGCGCATAAAGGCTTGCTGCAACTGCGGGTCGATACGGTTGTCGGCCAGGCGCGCCCAGTCATTTACGGCGATGGCGAGGTCGTACATGAAGCTGCCGTTGCAGGCGTAGTAGAAATCGATGAAGCCGGCTACCTGAATGCCGTCGAGCAACACGTTGTCTTTGAACAGGTCGGCATGGATGATGCCGTGGGGCAGGTGGCTGTCGGGGTGGGCGGCGAGAAAGGCGATTTCGTCTTGCAGCAGTGCGGCATCTTCGCTGCTCAGGCAAGGCAGCAGGCGGCGGCTTTCGGCTTCCCACCAGGCGGCATGGCGCGGGTTGGGCATGCTTTGGCCGAAACTCTGCCCGGCAATGTGCATCTTGGCGAGCATGGCGCCGGTGTGGAAGCATTGGGCGACTTCGGGCACGGCGGTGTCGCGGCCGTTGAGGAAGGTGGCGAGGCAGGCGGGTTTGCCGGCAAGCGTACTGTCGAAGCGCCCGTCGCGGCGGGGAATGGGCGCAGGGCAGGCCACGCCGTTGCGGCTGAGGTGCTGGCTCAGATCCATGAAAAAGGGCAGCTCTTCGCGGGTGAGCACTTCAAAGATGGTGAGCACATAGCGGCCGCGGTCGGTGTCGAGGAAGTAGTTGCTGTTGGTCACGCCTTGGGCAATGCCTTGCAGCGACACGAAGCTCCCTAAATCGTAGTCTTCTAAAAACTGGCGGATTTCTTGATCGGAAACGCTGGTGTAAACAGACATGGCGGGCATCGCGGCAAAGTGGTTGAGGAATGGGCATTCTAGCAAATGAAACAGCAGGCAGGCTACCTGAAAGCGCAAGCTTCGCCATCCGTCAAAAACCGTATGCTTCGGCAAAAATAATATCGCAATAATTGCTAGCCGCCAGCCGTAAAACAAGCGAAACCCGGCGCTGCCAAACTACGCCATCCACCCTGCCCACGCTGCTTTCAGGTAGCCTCTGTTTAAGCAAGCCAATCTAAGTGAGAGTTATAATGTAATATTATTTAAATCAATAAGTTATTTTGCCTTTAAGCCTTGACTACCAGCTTGAAAAAAGTGCACACTCACGATTGAGTAGTCCCCCTAATCAACTAATTAGCACAAGGATCATAGCCATGAAAATGAAAGCAGCAGTTGTTACCCCCCAATGCGACGGTAACGTAGAAATCGTTGAGCGCGACATCCCTGCCGTGGGCGCGGGCGAAGCGCTGGTGGAAGTGGAATACTGCGGCGTGTGCCACACCGACTTGCACGTGGCTGCCGGCGACTACGGTAAAAAACCCGGCCGCGTGCTCGGCCACGAAGGCATCGGCATCGTGAAGCAGATTGCCCCCGATGTAACCACCCTGAAAGTGGGCGACCGCGTGAGCATTGCCTGGCTGTTTGCCAGCTGCGGCCACTGCGAATACTGCATCACCGGCCGCGAAACCTTCTGCCGCAGCGTGCTGAACGCCGGCTACACTGCCGACGGCGGCATGGCCACCCACTGCGTGGTGAAAGCCGATTATGCGGTGAAAGTGCCGGAAGGCCTCGATCCCGCCCAGGCCAGTAGCATCACCTGCGCCGGCGTAACCACCTATAAAGCCATCAAAGTGGCCGGCGCTGCGCCCGGTCAGTGGATTGCCATCTACGGCGCCGGCGGTTTGGGCAACCTGGCCGTGCAATACGCCAAGAAAGTATTCGGCGCACACGTGATCGCCGTGGACATCAACGACGACAAACTGGCACTGGCCAAAGAATCCGGCGCTGATTTGATCGTGAATCCGGCCAAAGAAGACGCCGCTAAGTTCATTCAAGAGAAAACCGGCGGCGCACACTCTGCCGTGGTAACTGCCGTTTCCCGCGCTGCATTCAATTCCGCCGTGGATTGCGTGCGCGCTTGCGGCCGCGTGGTAGCTGTTGGCCTGCCGCCCGAAACCATGGATTTGTCGATTCCGCGCCTAGTGCTGGACGGCATCGAAGTGGTCGGCTCTCTGGTGGGCACACGCAAAGACTTGGAAGAAGCCTTCCAATTCGGCGCCGAAGGCATCGTGGTGCCCGTGGTGCAGCTGCGCCAACTGGACGAAGCCAACACCATTTTCCAAGAAATGCGCGACGGCAAAATCCAAGGCCGTATGGTTATCGACATGAAAGCTTGCGGTTGCCATCACTAAGCCTTAGGCTGTAAACAAACAGGCCGCTCCTAATCGGAGCGGCCTGTTTTGCGGATGAGGCTACCTGAAACCTTGGAGCTTGCTGTGCTGCGTTTAAACTTCGTTGTCGCACACGTTTTCAGGTAGCCTTTTCCTTGGCCTATTTATTCCACATAGTGCACCCCTTGCGCCGCTTCCCTACGCCTCAACCACTTCGGCACAAACACCGCCGCCAAAGTAGCCGCCACCACCAGCACAATCCCCAACCACGACAGCGCCGAAATCTGCCCGCCCAAAATCAGCACCGCCAGCCACGCCCCGAAAATCGGCCCCAGTGCCGACAAAATGCCTGAAAAGTTTGCCGATACTGTTTTCATCCCGATATTCCACAAATTGTAGGCCAGCCAGCTGCAGCACACCCCCAAATACACCAGCCCCAGCGTGCCGCGCCAATTCCAATCGATATGCAGGCTGTCGGCCAGCGTCAAACTGGCCGGCAGGCACAGCAGCGGCGCTACCGCCATCGTTATCGAAGTAAACGCCTGCACACCCACCTTTTCAATCATCTTCTGCGAAGGGCGCAATACCGCAAAAAATACCGTATTGCCCAGCATCACCAGCGTGCAGCCCCAAAGGCTGATTTCCCCGCTGCTCTTGCCGCCCGCAATCAGCAGCGCCACCCCGGCAAACGCCGCCACCCCGCACAGCCACACAAACCAATGCGCCCGGTCGCGGAAAAAGAAGTGGCCGATAAACACCGTTAAAATCGGGCTCAAACCGATAATCGTGGTGGCGCTGGCTGCCGACGTATATTTCACCCCCACAAACTCCGGTATCATCACCATCACATAATTCAAAAGGGGCTGTACTAGATTAGCAGTTATGCTAGGCTACGAAAATGCAGATAACCAATTGTAAATTAGGCAAGAGAGTTCAAAAGAAACTACTTGAATTTTTTGTGCTCCAAGTTACCGCCCGTTCCGCTGCCGATATTTTGGGTATCCATCCCAATTCGGCAGCACTGTTCTACCGTAAAATCCGCACGGTTATCAACTATCACTTGGCCTTGGCTGCCGATGAGGTTTTCGAGGACCCCGTCGAGTTGGACGAAAGCTATTTCGGCGGACGGCGTAAAGGCAGACGTGGTCGCGGTGCGGCAGGAAAAGTGGTTGTCTTCGGCATTCTGAAACGCAACGGACGGGTCTATACCGTTGTGGTGGATACTCACGCCCGCGGCCTTGGAAGATCGGGTTTTGTATTTTCAGGTAGCCTCTTTCACCGCATCCGGCACACGCCCGCTCAATGCCCAGCTACGGTCATCTGTTCGAGCAGCAGGGAGCCGGTTTTGTGGGCGCTGCGTTTGAGGGCGTCGTTGGCGGCGCCGGCGATGTTGGGCAGCATGTCTTGCAGGCGGCTGGCGATGGTGATTTCCTGCACGGGATAGGCGATTTGGCCGTTTTCCACCCAGAAGCCGGCAGCGCCGCGCGAGTAGTCGCCGGTGAGGGTGTTGACGCCTTGGCCCATGAGCTCGGTAACGAGCAGGCCGCTGCCCATTTCGCGCAGGAGCTCGGCCTGGCTTTGGTGGGTGTGGCTGAGGATGAGGTTGTGGGCGCCGCCGGCGTTGGCGGTGGTGGGCAGGTCGAGTTTGCGGGCGCTGTAGCTGCTGAGGAAGTAGCCTTGGATGATGCCGTTTTCAATCACGAAGCGGGGGCGGGTAGCGACACCTTCGGCATCGAAGGCGGTGCTGGCCAGCGCTTTGGGCAGGTGCGGCTCTTCGCGCAGGCTGAGGGCGGCGGGGAGAATTTGGCGGCCGATGCTGTCTTGCAGGAAGCTGGTTTGGCGGTAGAGCGCGCCGCCGCTGAGTGCGCCGGCGAGGTGGCCGATAAGGCTACCTGAAACGGTGGCATCGAACAGCACGGGGTAGCTGCCGGTGGGCAGGCTTTTGGCACCGAGGCGCTGCACGGCGCGGCGGGCGGCGGTTTGGCCGATGTGTTCGGGCGAGTCCAAATCGGCGCTGCTGCGGGCGAGATCGTACCAATAATCGCGCTGCATGCCGCTGCCGCTGCCGGCTACCACGCTGCAAGACAGGCTGTGGCGGCTGCTGCGTTGGTGTTGCATAAAGCCGTGGCTGTTGCCGTACACATATTGATAATGGCCGGTTTGGATGTGGGCGCCTTCGGAATTGGTGATGCGGGAATCGGCGGCGCGGGCGGCGGCTTCGCTGCGGCGGGCGAGCTCGGCGGCTTCGGCGGTGCTCAGCGGCCATTCGTGGTAGCTTTGCAAATCGGGAAATTCGGTAGCCATCAGGGAGGCTTCGGCCAGGCCGGCGCAGGGGTCTTCGGCGGTGTAGCGGGCAATATCGAGCGCGGCGCGCACGGTATCGGCAATGGCGGCTGGGGAGAAATCGGCGGTGCTGGCGCGGCCTTTGCGACGGCCCACATACACGGTGAGGTCGAGCGATTTGTCTTGCTGGTATTCGATGTGCTCGATTTCCTGCAGCCGCACCTGCACGGATTGGCCGATGGATTCGCTCACATCGGCTTCGGCCGCGGTGGCGCCGCCGGCTTTGGCCAGCTCGATGGCTTGGGCGCAAACATCGCGCAGGGTTTGCTCGCTGTGGTTAAACATGGTGGTGTGCCCGTATCAAATGAAAACGCCGTATTGTACCTGAGCCGATGCTAAATTTTCAGGTAGCCTGACGGCGGGGCTATAATGCGCCTGTTTTTTCTTAACGGCCTATCCAACCATGCCCACTCCTTTCGATATAGTCTTCTTCGGCGGCACCGGCGACCTCGTGATGCGCAAGCTGCTGCCCGCCCTCTATCAAGCCCACGCCGCCGGCACGCTGCACCCGGGCGGCCGCATTATCGGCCTCGGCCGCCGCGATTTAGGGCGGGAAGGCTACCTGAAAAAAGTAGAGAAATCTGCCCGGCCGCATATTCCCAACCTCGAAGCTGAAACGTGGCACACCTTCTGCCAACGCATCAACTATCTGCCCGTAGACGCCGAAAACGCCGAACAATTCCACCACCTCGCCGCCCTGCTCGGCGCCGAAGCCGGGCAAAACAGCCGCGTCCTGGTGATTTACCTTTCTACCGCGCCGCACTATTTCATGCCCATCTGCCGCCATCTGGCCGCCGCCGGGCTGAACCGCCCCGCAACCCGCATCGTGCTGGAAAAACCGCTCGGCCACGACCTGGCCTCCGCGCAAAGCATCAACACCGCCGTGGCCGCCTTCTTCCGCGAAGAGCAGATCTACCGCATCGATCATTATCTAGGCAAAGAGCCCGTGCAAAACCTGCTCGCCCTGCGCTTTGCCAACCGCCTGTTCGAGCCATTGTGGTGTGCCGCCCAAATCCGCGCCGTGGAAATCACCATTGCCGAAGAGCTCGGCGTGGAAAAACGCGGCGAGTTCTACGACCAAACCGGCGCCCTGCGCGATATGCTGCAAAACCACCTGTTGCAGCTTTTGTGTTTCACCGCCATGGAGCCACCGCTCTCACTCGGCGACAGCGACGTGCGCAACGCCAAGCTCAACGTCTTGCGCGCACTCAAGCCCTTCAACGCCTACAGCGTGCGCGCCGACGTGGTGCGCGGCCAATACACCGCCGGCCAAATCCGGGGCGAAAACGTGTGCGGCTACCGCGAAGAAGCCAATGTATCCCCGCAAAGCCTTACCGAAACCTTCATCGCCCTGCGCGCCGAAATCGACAACCCGCGCTGGCGCGGCGTGCCGTTCCTACTGCGCAGCGGCAAACGCATGGCCGGGCGGCTGGCCGAAATCGTGCTCCATTTCTGGCCGGAGGCCCATCCCGTATTCGGCTGCGGCGGCTCGCCCAACCGCATCAGCGTGCGTCTGCAGCCGCAGGAATCCGTGAAGCTGTTCCTGCAAATGAAAGCCCCCGGCACCAGCCTGTGCGTGCACGAAGCCGCACTGGATTTGGACTTGCTCAAAATCTTCCCCGAACGTCGTGCCGACGCTTATGAGCGCCTGCTGCTCGACGCGATAGACGGCAAACTCGCCCTCTTCATGCGCAGCGACGAACTCGAAGCCGCCTGGCACTGGCTCCAACCCGTGCTCGACGACTGGGCGACACGCCAGCCCGAGCCTCAGTCCTACTCCGCCGGCAGCCATGCTCCCGAAGCCGCCATCGAAATGGCTGCCGCCTGCGGCGTGGATTGGCGTAATCGCTAGAGCCAAAGGCTACCTGAAAACGAAATATCGAAAATAGACAGTTTTCAGGTAGCCTAAATGTGGAAATCAACAGCGTTGTTTACACTTTCGGCTTTTGCTTGAAGACCTGGTTGAGCATCTATCCGGCATCGTCAAGAATGTCGATAGACACGGGAAAACCGCTCTGTTCTTGATAATGACGGATATCTGCCTAAGAATCATTCAAGCAAAAACAAAAGCTATCCGCCGTAGAAAAAGTGTAAGCAACGCGACGATTTCCTACACCTTGTGGATGTGGTGTTTATGACACGTTATTGCAGCCAAGTTCGACAGATCAAAAATTTCACGGAAAGCTTTGTATTAAGCCATTTTCAGACAAATTGGAATATCTTATTTAGAGCAGTGTTTCTATTAAAAAAAACGTATCTTTTGCTCATTTGATTTAACTGCTGGTTTTAGTGGTTTTACCAGGTGGCGATTATGCCTATAATGCACCAAAAATTAAGGTTGAGATCTTCGCAAATTCTACAGTTTTGCTAAGGTTTCCGTTTCGGTTTGGTTGCCGCCAGGCAGCCTGGTTGGGAGAAATAGAGCATGAGTACACCGAATCCAAACCCTTCAACCGCGGCCACTCCTGCTGCCACGCAGGCCAACAAAAACAAAATCCGCCGCAACCTGAAAACCCGTCATCTCTCGATGATCGCCATCGGTGGCAGCATCGGCACCGGCCTGTTTATGGCCAGCGGCAGCGCCATCCATATGGCGGGCCCGGGCGGCGCATTGGTGGCTTATGCCGCCATCGGCCTGATGGTGTATTTCCTGATGACTTCCTTGGGCGAAATGGCGACCCATCTGCCGGTGTCCGGCTCGTTTTCCACTTATGCCGCCAAGTTTGTTGATCCCTCGTTGGGTTATGCTTTGGGCTGGAATTATTGGTTTAGCTGGGTCATCACCGTAGCAGTAGACATTTCTATTTCAGCCTTGGTAATCACGTATTGGGAACCGATGCGCTTTATGCCGCCTTGGGGCTGGAGCCTGCTGTTTTTCGGGTTGATTGTGCTGCTGAATTTATTATCAGTAGAAGCTTTCGGCGAATCGGAATATTGGTTTTCGCTGGTTAAGGTGATTACGGTTGTCGTCTTCCTCGGGGTGGGCATGCTGACGATTTTCGGTATTCTTGGTGGCGACTATGTGGGGGTGACCAACTTTACCGTGGGCGACGCGCCGTTTTTGGGCGATGGTTTTTCAGGTAGCTTCTTAACCATGCTGGGCGTGTTCCTGATTGCCGGTTTCT
>CAUUTP010000025.1:0-24247 GCA_963548155.1 uncultured Eikenella sp. | reverse complement strand
CAATACAGCATGGCGATTAATTGGGTGATGTCTCTTAATGTAATCATGTTTTTCCCTGGGTAATTTAGTTTGGCGCGGCAATAAGCTAAAGGCTACCTGAAAAGATTCCCGCCGCAAAGCACGAACCGCATAACCATATAGCCACGCTGTTTGCGCTGAGCAGGCTACCTGAAAACCGGAAACCTGTTTTTCAGGTAGCCCCTAATCCATTAGCCGCCATCCCAAACCGCGTGCGTGCGTTCCGCACGCACCCTACACCATTCAACTCAACAGAAAGGCTACCTGAAACTTTCAGGTAGCCTTTTCTCAGCGCATCACATTGCGCCAATCCTGTTCGAAATAATGCACCAGAATCTGCGTGTTCAAATAATTTGGCTGCACATCGCGGCGTGCCATGTCGGGCGGGAAGCGGAACATTTCGGCGGCGGTGTCGGCGTTTAGAAAGCGGGTGGGCACGCTGAATTGTGCGGGCACGGGGAAATCGGGCTCGCGGGCGGCCAGTACGAAGCCCCATTCGCCGAAGGATGGCACATACACATGATAGGGCGCGGTGGCGAGCCCGGCGGCCTCCAGCGTGGCCACCACCGACCAATAGGCATTCGGGGCGAAATAGGGCGAGGTGGATTGCACCACAATTTTGCCATCGGGCGCGAGATGCCGCGCCACCAGCCGATACATGGGCACGGAATAGAGCTTGCCCAACGAGAAGTTGGAGGGATCAGGCAGGTCGATGATGATGACGTTAAACTTTTCCTGCGCCTGCTCCAGCCATTTGGCCGCGTCGTCGTTCACCACGCGCACTTTGGGGCTGGCGAGCGAGCCGGCGTTGAGGCGGCTTAATTCGGCGGAGGTGCGGAAGGTGCTGGTCATTTGCGGGTCGAGGTCGACCAGGGTGATGCCCTTTACTTGCGGGTATTTCAGCACTTCGCGCGCGGCCAGGCCGTCGCCGCCGCCCAGAATCAGCACGTTTTGCGCCTGCCCGCCCACCATCTGCATGGCGGGCAGCACGAGGGCTTCGTGGTAGCGGGCTTCGTCGCGCGAGGAGAATTGCAGGTTGCCGTTGATGTAGAGGCGCAGGTCGTCGTGCCATTTGGTGATCACCAGGCGCTGATAGGGCGAATGGCTTTCATACACCACCGGATCGCCGAAATAGCTTTGTTCAGCCAGAAAGGTGATGCGGTTGGCAGCGGCGAAAGCGACCAGCAGGCAGGCCAGCACGATGCCGCCGCGCAGCTGGATAGAGCGGTAGCGCGGCAGCTCCGCCTTGAAGGCGCGCGCGGTGAGCACGGCCACGGCGGCGTTGAGCAGGCCGAACAGCAAGGCGGAACGCGCCATGCCCAGCCGGGGCGCGAGCACTAGCGGAAACAGCAGCGACACGGCCAGCGCGCCCAAATAATCAAACGTCAGCACTTTGGCCACCAAGTCTTTAAAATCGGCCTGCCGCCGGTTCAATACCCGCATCACCAACGGGATTTCCATGCCCACCACAATGCCCACCACCAGCACCAGCGCATACAGCAGCGTGCGGAACGGCGCGGCAGCCAGCCCGAACACCACAAACAGCACCAAGGCCGATACGCCGCCGATGATGCCCACCAGCAATTCGATTTCGATAAAGCGCGAAAGCGCGTCTTCATCGCGGATGTATTTGGTGAGGTGTGCACCGATGCCCATGGCGAAGAGGTAGAGGCCGATGATGGAGGAAAACTGCAAAATGCTGTCGCCCAGCAAATAGCTGGCCAGCGCGGCAATGATCAGCTCGTAGGCCAGCCCGCAGCTGGCGACGATGAAGACGGAGATAATGAGGGTGCGGTCGGGTTTCATGTTTCAGGTAGCCTTGATGATGGGCTGAATTATATAGCTAAAGCCGTGCCTTTTTTCATCAGCCCGTAGCTGCCTTTCTTCTGTTGCCTTTTCTTGGGAGCCGCCAACCAACAGAAGTGCTCGTGCGGCATGAGGCATAAGGGCAAACAGGGTGCGAATCATGAAGGCTACCTGAAATTCAGTAAGCCGCCTAAAACCTAAATTTTGCTTCATAAATAAAACGGCAAAGCAGGATGAACAACCGGCATTTGTATGGCATAATCAGCCGCATATCGCCGCTGCTGCGGTTTCTCTTTCCACTCTGATTGCAAAGGCAACCCATGAGCATTTCCCTGCAACAATATCTGTCGTATCTGCAATACCTGGCCGTGGGCCTGGGCATGACTGCGCTGTTTTCCGCCGTGTATCTGCGCATCACCCCGGCCGACGAATTGAAGCTGATTAAAAACGGCAACCTGGCCTGCGCGCTTTCCTTCGGCGGCGCACTCATCGGCTTTTGCCTGCCCTTGGCTTCCAGCATCACCCACAGTGTCGGGCTTTTGGATTTCGTGCTCTGGAGCTGGGCGGCCGCGGCGATTCAGATTGTGGTGTATTTCGCCGCCACCCGCCTCGTGCCCGATGCCGCCGGCGAGCTGGCCGGCAACAACGTGGCGGTGGGCGCACTTTGTGCCGTGATTTCCGTGGCGGTGGGGCTGCTCAACGCCGCCTGTTTGGTGTAGCAACGCGTACACAAAACAGGCTACCTGAAATTTGGTTTTGCCGGAATTTGCCCCATTTTAGCTGCGCAGCAATGCAGCTTTGGGCGCACCAAGGCATTTGGCTGCCCCGTTGCAGCTATGCTTTCAGGTAGCCTTCCCCTTCTCCCTATCCATCAAGAAAGGAATCCCCATGCTGGGCAATTTCATCAAGAAGCAGTTTATCGACGTTATCGAATGGCCGAATCCCGAAGAAGGGCTGCTGATGTGGCGCTTCCCCGTGGCCGACCAGGAAATCCAAAACGGCGCCAGCCTCACCGTGCGCGAAGCACAGGCCGCCCTGTTTGTGGACGAAGGCAAAGCCGCCGATGCGTTCCAACCCGGCCGCTACACGCTCACCACCCAAACCCTGCCCATCCTCACCAACCTGAAAAACTGGGATAAATTATTCCAGTCGCCCTTCAAATCCGACGTTTACTTCTTCAACACCCGCCAGCAGCTCGCCCGCCGCTGGGGCACTTCCCAGCCGGTGACCGTGCGCGATGCCGATTTCGGCGTGATCCAGCTGCGCTCCTTCGGCATGTATGCCTACCGCATCAGCGATCCCGCCGCCTTCTTCCGCGAAGTCACCGGCGTGGGCGCTTCCTACAGTGGCGAGCAGCTCGAACAGCAGCTGCGCAACCTGGCCATGACCCAGCTGGCCGCCGCCTTCGGCACCTCCGGCATCCCCTTCCTCGATATGGCTGCCAACCAAGTGCTGCTGTCGCAAAAAATGAACGAGCTGCTGCTGCCTGAGTTTGCCAAACTCGGCCTCACGCTGGAAAACTTCACCGTGGAAAGCGTGACCCTGCCCGAAAACGTGCAAAAAGCACTGGACAGCAAAATGTCGATGGGCATCATCGGCGACATGGGCAAATTCACCCAATACCAAACCGCCACCGCCATCCCAATGGCCGCGCAAAACGAAGGCGGCATCGCCGGTATCGGTGCCGGCCTCGGCGTGGGTGCCGGCATCGGCCAGGCCATGGCCGGCGCCATGAGCGGCATGATGCAGCCCCAGCAGCCTGCCCAAGCCGCCTCCGCTCAAGCTGCCCAGCCTGCCGCCCCGGCTGCTCCCGCCGCCCCCTCTGCTGAAGACCCGCAAGCCAAGCTGGCCAAACTCAAAACCCTGCTCGACGGCAATCTGATTTCTGCCGAAGACTACGAGAAGGCCAAAGCCGAAGTGCTCAAACAGCTGATTGGTTGATCAGCTGAGGCTACCTGAAAGCGTCATCCGTAAGCTTTCAGGTAGCCTCAAACGCGGCTCAAAGGCTACCTGAAAGCCAAATCCCACCATCATGCCAACCACAAACCCCGTACAAGTCATCGCCAAACATCTGCAAACCCGGCCCAGCATTCTCGATTTTGCAGAGGAATTGCAAACCATTGCCGACTTGCAGGCCGTTGCGCCGGAGCAGGCTGCTGCCGATTGGGATGCGTTCAGCGCCGTGGTGAGCCGTCTCCGCGATTCGCACCAAATCAACGGCATTTTCTGCCTGACACCGCAAAACCAGCCTGTCTTTCTCGAGTTTGCAGGCTACCTGAAAACTGTTGCCAGTATTGCAGGCCAAGATGCCGCCCCTTTGTGCGACGGCTTCGATCTAACAGCCGCCGAGATTGCTGCAAAATTTGCCGCCAAACCGCCCGCCCCTTAGGAACCCATCATGAGCGAACCCTTCTTTAAAACCGACTGCCCCAGCTGCGGCGCGCCCGTGCACGCGCATTCGGCCACGGCGGTTACGCTGGTGTGCGGCTTCTGCCACAGCCTGTTGGTGCGCCAGGGCGCAGGCATTATCGACAGCGGCCGCGATTCCGCCCTGCTGGAAGACTTCAGCCCGCTGCAAATCGGCACCTCCGGCACGTTTGCCAACCGCCCGTTTGCCATCATCGGCCGCCTGCAGGCCAAATACGATGCCGGCATGTGGAACGAGTGGTATGTGCAGTTTGAAGACGGTGCCAACGGCTGGCTCTCCGAATCGGGCGACCAATACGTTTTCACCCTGCCTGCCGCCGAGACCTTGCAGGAAATCCCGGAATTTTCCAGCTTGGTGGCCGGCCGCAGCAGCCTGATATACCGCAACAAACGCTTTTGGGCGGCCGACGTGCGCGATATTGTGCTGGAGCAGGCCGCCGCACAGGGCGAGCTGCCCTTTGCCGTGCCGCCGCAGATGAAAAACCAAGTGGCCGACTGGCGCTGCGAACAAATTTTCCTCACGCTGGATTATGCTTCCTCCCCACCCGAAGTGTTTGTGGGGCAAGGGGTGAAGCTGGCCGACTTACAACTTGGCAATACGCGCAGCAGCGAGCAGGTGGCCGATAGCGCCGGCCGGCTCAAAGGCACACGCCAAGCCGAAAGCTGCCCGAACTGCGGCTCGCCGGTGCAATGGATTACCGGCCTCACGCCTTCCATCCTCTGCCCCAGCTGCGGCAGCAACCTGGATGCCACAGAAGGTAAGCTGGAATTGCTGGAAGCCAACAATAGGCGTGAGGCACAGGCCGATGCGTTCACCCTGAAAATCGGCTCGGAAGCCCGCATTAACAACCGCACCTACACCCTCATCGGCGCGGTGCGCAAAGACGAATTGGAGCCGGAAGATGCGTTCAACCTGATGTTCGGCCAAAAGCCGCTCGGCATCGTGCCCGTTGGGCGCTGGACGGAATACCTGCTCTTCGAGCCGCAGGCCGGCTTTATGTGGCTGGTGGAAAGCGGCGACGGCGAATGGAGCGTGTCGGAAACGCTCAACGTGTGGCCGCGCCTGTATGGCGATTTGTTCCAACCGCAGGGCCTGCCCAAACTCTACGACTACGGCGGCCGCGTGGTCTTGGCTGCCGGTGCGTTTTACTGGCATATCCGCCAAGGCGACGTGGATTTCTACAGCGACTACCGCCACAACAGCAACGGCAAGCTCTGCGCCGAATCCAACCGGCACGAAGCGGCCTGGAGCCAAAGCACCACCATTCCCTATCGCACCGTGTTGGAGTGGTTTGGCATAGAGAGCAACATCCCGCAATACAGCGCCAATATGAATGCAGATCGCCCGTCAACCGGGCTGATGACACTGCTGATAATCGTGTTTGTCATTATCAACGTGCCGGCGTGGTTGAATATGCTGGCTTCGGAAGAAGATATATCCCTGGCTGCTATGCTGTCGATGATGGTGCTGTATTTTCTGGGCAAACGCGGTAATGTGTTCAGTAGCGATGACGACGACGAAGATGAGTGAAATAACATGTCGAGAAATACTTATTTGATTTTCAGCATCATAGCTATGCTGGCCAGTACCTTTTATAACTACAGCTTCATGGGCAGCAGCGGCAGCCGTTCCTACAACGGCTCGCGCGTGGGCGGCGGCTATTCTTCAGGATGGCATAAATGAGCCACAGCCCCGGCAGCCACGGCCTGCTTGATTTATACGGCTGCCCGCCCGAATTGCTGCGCAACGAAGGCTACCTGAAAACCGCATTGGAGCATACCGCCCGCCACATCGGCGCCACCGTACTGGAGAGCCGTTTTCACACCTTCGGCGGCGAAGGCGGCGTAACCGGCGTGCTGCTCTTGGCCGAATCCCACCTCAGCATCCACACCTGGCCCGAACACGGCTTTGCCGCCATCGACATTTTCCTCTGCGGCCGCCTGCGGCCTGAAGCAGCGAAAGAAACACTGCAACACGCCCTAAAGGCCGAACGCAGCGTTTGGCAAACCCATCCGCGCGGCAGCGGGCTATAAGGCTTGCCACAGATAAGTGGCGGGAGGAAGAAAGGCTACCTGAAACCTTAAACAGGTTTCACTCTTAACCATGTGCTTGACTAAATAGCGCAGTAGCAACGTACCCTACCTGGTTTGCCCGATAACAAAAAGGCTACCTGAAAATTTTCAGGTAGCCTTTTCAGCATTCAAATCAAACCATCAACGTTTGTGCGCCTGATCCACGGCAGCGGTGAAGAGCACGTCGGTAGAGGAGTTGAGGGCGGTTTCGGCGGAGTCTTGAATCACGCCGATGATGAAGCCCACGCCTACCACCTGCATGGCGATGTCGTTGGGGATGTTAAACAGGCTGCAGGCCATGGGAATCAGCAGCAGTGAGCCGCCGGCCACGCCGGATGCGCCGCAGGCACCGATGGAGGCAATCACGCTCAGCAGCAGTGCCGTCCAGAAATCCACGGCGATGCCCAAGGTGTGTACCGCGGCCATGGTAAGCACGGTGATGGTGATGGCGGCACCGGCCATATTGATGGTGGCACCCAGCGGGATAGACACGGAATAAGTGTCTTCATGCAGGCCGAGCTTTTTCGCCAAAGCCATATTCACCGGGATATTGGCGGCAGAAGAGCGGGTGAAGAAGGCGGTGACGCCGCTTTCGCGCAGGCAGGTAAACACCAGCGGGAAGGGGTTGCGGCGGGTTTGGGTGAACACAATGATGGGGTTCACCACCAGTGCCACAAACAGCATCGCGCCCAACAATACGGCCAACAGGTGCAGATAGAAGCCCAGTTTGTCGAAGCCTTCTTTCACGATGGTAACCAGCACCAGCCCGAAAATGCCCAAGGGGGCGAAGCGGATAACGCCGCGCACCACTTTGGAAATGGCTTCGGCCACATCGTTGATCAGGGTGCGGGTTTGTTCGCTGGCTTGGCGGAACGCTGTGCCGAGCACCAATGCCCAGGCAAGAATGCCGATGTAGTTGGCATTGGCCAGCGCCTGAATCGGGTTGGACACCAGGTTCATCAGCAGGTGGCGCATCACTTCGCCGATGCCGGTGGGCGCTTCATTGCTGGCTGCTTCCACGCCGCTGAGCAAGAGCTGCGAAGGGAACAGGAAGCTTGCGCCAACGGCCACCACGGCGGCGGCAAACGTGCCCACCAAATACAGCACCAAAATCGGGCGGATATTGGTGGGGTTGCCGCTTCGGTGCTGCGAGATGGCGGAAGTGACCAAGGCAAACACCAAAATCGGCGCCACTGCTTTGAGCGCGCCCACAAACAGGCTGCCCAAAATCGCACCGATTTCCACCACCGCGCCGGCAGCGGCAGTGTTGCGCACCAGTACGCCCACCAAAATGCCGAGCACGAGGCCGATGGCAATCTGCGTTACCAGCCCCAAGCTGGTGAAAAAGCCAAACGGGCTTTTCCTTTGAGTGTTGTTTTGCATACAAATCCCTAGGTTGTGTGGTTTGTTATAGCCAAAGCCCGTTGCTTGCTAATGCACCAGCCTGCTTCAGCCATGGTTCCAGGCGGAAAAAGTTTAGTCTAACAGAAACGAACGTATCAGCACAAATATTTACTGACAGCCGCCACCCGTATAAGCCGACTGCAATGGGGCAGGTAAGTTTTTCAGGTAGCCTTTGGGCGGATAGAGGCTACCTGAAACACACAACAACAGACCGTTTGGATAATCAAACTCAACCATCCCTTTCAGGTAGCCTTGGCCGGCTGGATTGCTTTTGCCTGCCTTTACTATAAAACGTAAGGCAAAAATGCTAATATGCCGCAGTTTGCCGCACACACACCGGCCTGATGTTTACCGATTGCAGATTGCCCATGAAAACCCCTCTGTTTCCCCTTGCCGTAATTGCCGCCTTGCTGCTGAGCCTGCCCGCCCGTGCCGACGGCAAGGCGGGAGAGGCTGCTGCCAGTTCGGTGCAGAAAAATAAAGAATCGATCGAGCAGCCCACCACGGTTAATCCAAACAAACTGCCTTTCCCCATTTCCATCAATGCGCCTGCCGATTTGGCCGCACTTTTGCGCGAACATCTTTCCATTATCAACCGCCAAACCGAGCCGGATGCCGACATCGACCAAGAACAAATGCAGTTTTTGGCCGAAGAAGCGCCAGACGAAATCAAACAGATTGTGCGTTCGCAAGGCTATTTCCGCGCCGATATTCAGGTAGCCCCGCACGGCCGCGGCTGGCGCATTACGGTGAAGCCCGGGCCGCGCACACAGGTGAGCGATGTGGAAGTGTCGATTGTGGGCAAGGTGTTGGAAGACGGCGAGCTGGCCACCTACTATAAACGCGCCATGGCCAACTGGGCCTTGCCGGTGGGTCAGCCGTTTGTGAACAGCGAGTGGAGCAGCAGCAAAGACTCGGTGCTCTCCGCCGTGCGCCGCTATAAATACCCGCTGGCCTCGCTCACCGAAAGCCGAGCCACCATCAACCCGCAAACCAGCCAAGCCGTGCTCGCTGTGAGCGTAGACAGCAAACAACCGGTGTATTTCGGCGATATTCAAGTGAGCGGCAACGAGCGTTATCCCGCCTCGGTGATTACCGGCATGGCGCAGTTTAAGCCCGGCGAACCCTACGATTTCGATAAAATCCTGGATTACCAACAGGCACTGGAACAAGACAGCCACTACAGCCGCGCGCAGGTGGAGGCCGATTTCTCCAAAATGGTGGACGACCGCGTGCCGCTATTGGTATCCGTGAGCGAAGTGCCGCGCCAGAAATTCGATATCGGCCTGCGCTACGATTCCAAAGACGGCCCCGGCATCCGCCTGGGCTACGAACACTACAACGTATTCAACCGGGGCTATGTGTTTGCCGGCGCCACCGACGTGAACCGCTACGAGAAAAGCGCCAGTATCGGCCTGGGCCAGCCGCGCAACAGTAACGGCTGGTATTGGACGGGCAACATCGCCTACAACAGCTCCACCACGCAGAAACTGGATAAAAACACCCTCCAATCCGGCATCTGGCGCGTGCGCGACCGCGACGGCATCGAAGCGCGTTTCGGGTTGGAATACATCACCGAATCGCGCCACGTTGTGGGCGGCCCCGACTTCGGCCGCAGCAATGTGCTGATGCTCACCGCCGCTTGGCGCCGTCAAAACATCGAAACCCTGCTGCGCCCGGCCAACGGCTATTATTTGGAAGGCAAGGTAGGCGCCACCGTCGGTTCGCTCGGCTCGTCCGCCGTGGTGCAGCGCGTGCACGGCCGCGCCGGCTACTATTTCACGCCGGAAGAACACAAAAACATCGGCACGTTTATCGTGCGCGGCGAGTTGGGCTACACCCACTCCAACCAAGATTTGGAAGTGCCCTCCGTATTGCTGCTCCGCAGCGGCGGCGCCAACAGCGTGCGCGGCTACGAGCAAGACAGTATCGGCCGCAAAGGCCCAAACAATTCCGTGCTGCCCGACCGCGCCTTGGCCGTAGCCAGCTTCGAATATCAAAAACCGATCGGCAAAAACTTCGCGTTGGCGCTGTTTCACGATATGGGCTCGGTGAGCCACAACTTCACCAATATGAATTGGCATCACGGCAGCGGTGTCGGCCTGCGCTGGTTTAGCCCGATTGCCCCCTTCTCCTTCGATTTGGCCTACGGCCACCAAGACCGCAAACTGCGCTGGCACATCAGCCTGGGAACCCGATTCTAAAATGACCGACACCGTACTACCTGTTGATTCCGACACCCTGCCGCCCGAGGCCGAAAACGAAGCCGCTGCCGGCAACACTCCGCCGAAAAAGCCGCGCCGCCGCTGGCTGCGCCGCCTGCTTTCCGCCTTTTTGCTGCTGCTCACGCTTTTGGTGGCCGCCGTAGTGTGGCTGGTGGGCACCGAATCCGGCCTGCGTTTCGGCATCACCAAAATTCCTGCCTGGTTCGGTGTGAACATCAGCGTGAAGGAATTGAACGGCAGCCTGTGGCGCGGCTTTCAAGGCAGCGGCATTCAGGTAGCCACCGAGGGCACCGATTTAGACATCAGCAGCGTGGCGCTGCAATGGCAGCCGCAGGAATTGTGGCAGCGGCAGCTGCATGTCAACCGACTGGCTGCCGGCGACATCCGCATCATCAGCAAGCCCACTCCGCCCAAAGAAGACCGCCCGCCGATGAGGCTACCTGAAAGCGTGGATTTGCCCTTGGGCGTGCAAATTGAAAAAATCGAAGTCGGCCGTATCCTGCTGGGCCAAAGCAACAGCCCGGTGGTGGAATCCGGCGCGGTGAGCTATCGCTTCGACCATCAAAACCACCAGATCAACCTCGTTTCCCTGCGCCTGCCCTGGCACAATTTCAGCGGCAGCGCCACGCTCAACACCACCACGCCCTTCAAGCTCGACGGCCAAATCGTGGGCAGTGGCGAGCTGGACGGCAAGCAGGCCGACAGCGCCATCGCCGTGAACGGCAGCCTGCAAAACCCCGAGCTGCTCGTCCAGCTGGACAACGGCGATTCCCACTTTGCCGTAAACGGCAAACTGCGCCCCTTCGAGCCGCTGCTCAACCGCAAAATCGTCAACCTCAACATCGACGGCCGTCAAATCAACCCCGCATGGTTTGATCCCTCTCTGCCCGCCGCCGATTTAGTGTTCAACCTCGCGCTCAATCCCGCCGAAGAAGCCGACACCCTCGCCGGCCTGCTCGAAGTGCGCAACCAAGCCCCCGCGCCCATCAACGGCAACGGCATCCCCGTGGCCGGCATCAACGGCAAGCTCAAAGTAGACACCAGTGGCAAACTGCATTTGGACAATGTCGATACCGAGCTGGCCGCCGGCGGCCGCATCACTTTCAACGGCAACATCGATAGCGCCAGCCAAAACATGGCCGTGGATGCCGCCGTGCAGCAGTTCAAACTGCAAGACATCCTCAAACAAAAGCTCGACCTCAGCCTAGACGGCGGCATCAAGCTTTCAGGTAGCCTTGGCAGCCCGCAGGCCGATTGGCAGCTTAAAGCCGGCCAAACCGCCACCAGCGGCACCTTCCAACTGCTCACCGACAAAACCAACCGCCAGCGCAGCATCCGCCTGCAGCAAGTGAAAATCACCCCCGCAAACGGCGGCGAAATGCATGGCGAAGCCCTGCTCGAGCTCTTTCAAGGCCGCAAAATCACCGCCCGCGTTAACAGCACCCGCTTCAACCCCGCCGCCGTGCTGGCCGATTTGCCGCAAGGCAGCGTGAACGGCAGCGTGAAGCTCGACGGCAGCCTGGCCGACCAGCCCGACCTGCACCTCCTGCTCGATTGGCAAAACAGCCAGCTCTCCGGCGCACCGCTCGCCGGCAAGGCCGATTTGCGCTATCAAAACGACCACCTGCCCAAAGCCGACCTCCATCTTCTGCTCGGCCGCAACCGCATCCACGCCGACGGCAGCTTCGGCAAGGCAGGCGACCGCCTTAATCTCGACATCGACGCACCCAACCTCAACCTCTTCGGCTTCGGCCTCACAGGCTACCTGAAAGCCCAAGGCTTCCTTTCCGGCGACCCCGCCAAGCTCACCGCCGACCTGCGCGGCCACGCCGACGGTCTGGCCGTGCAAAACGCCGTGCGCATCGACCGCCTCGATTTCGACCTCAAAGGCTCGCCCGACCTCAACCAGCCGCTCAACATCAAGCTCGACGGCCGGAAAATCCACATCGGCAGCACCCAAATCGACAACATCAACCTCAACGCCAACGGCAGCGGCAAAAGCCACAGCATCACCGGCAACAGCAGCCTCAGCCTCAGTGGCAAGCCCTTCCGTCTCAACCTGGCCGCCAACGGCGGGCTGAACAATGAGCAGCAATGGAACGGTCGCATCGGCCAGCTCGACATCAGCGGCGCCTTCAACCTCAAGCTGCTCAACCCCATCCAAATCGAAGCCGGCGCCAAACGCGTGCGCCTCGACAACGCCCGCTGGGCGGCCATGGGCGGCAGCCTCAATCTGCACACGTTCATGTGGGAAAAACAAAGCGGCATCAGCAGCAAAGGCAACGCCACCAATCTGCACCTGCAAGAACTGGACAACCTGATCGGCCTGGGCAAAGACGACAAATCCGTCAAGCTGCAGCTCGTGGTGGCCGGCGATTGGGACTTGCGCTACAGCCGCGATGCCACAGGCTACCTGAAACTCACCCAGCAATCCGGCGACGTGGTTATCCCCTATCGCCAGCAGGCATTGGGCTTGAGCAACCTCGTGCTCGACACCCGCTTCCAAAGCGGCCGCATCGACAACCGCCTCACCGGCAAAACCCGCTACGGCACGCTCGACGCCTCCGTAGCCGTGAGCCAGCAGTTCGGTAATGCCATCAGCCAGGCTCCGATTAACGGCTACCTGAAACTCGACATCCCCGAGCTCGACGCCATCCGCAACCTCCTGCCCGGCGGCATGAGCGCCAAAGGCGCGCTCGCCATCGACACCACCGTATCCGGCAACGTGGGCGAGCCCCGCCTCAACGGCACCGCCACCGGCAAAAACCTCTACTACCGCGACCGCAACACCGGCGTGATTTTGGATAACGGCAGCCTCAGTTCCCGCTTCCAAGGCCGCGACTGGGTAATCGACTCGCTCAAATTCACCCGCAAAGACGGCAGCGTCGAGCTCAAAGGCCGCGTCAACCTCACCGGCACCACCCCCGATGTAGACGTCAACGCCCAGTTCACCCGCTACCCCATCCTCGACAACCCCAACCGCAAGCTCACCCTCAGCGGCAACAGCCGCCTGCTCTACAACCCCGGGCGCGGCATGGCGCTAAACGGCGAGCTCAAAGTAGATAGCGGCCACTTCGGCTTCCAGAAATCCAGCATGCCCGGGCTGGATGACGACGTGGTGGTGCTCGGCGAAGAAAAACCTGCCGACACCGGCACCGCCACCCCCATCGAGATGAACCTCGCCCTCGACTTGAACGACAACTTCCGCTTCAGCGGCCAAGGGCTGGATGTGTTGCTCGGCGGCAAGCTCACCCTCAGCGCCCAGCCCAAAGAGAACGTGCGCGCCGTGGGCACGGTAAACATCGTGCGCGGCCAATACAAAGCCTACGGCCAAGACCTCGTCATCAATAAAGGCCACATCTCCTTCGTCGGCCCCATCGCCTCGCCCAACCTCAACCTGCGCGCCACCCGCAAATACTCCCCCGTGGGCGCCGGCGTGGAAGTGCTCGGCAGCCTCGACAACCCGCGCGTGAGCCTGGTATCCAACGAGCCGATGAGCGACAAAGACAAACTCTCCTGGCTCATCCTCGGCCGTGCCAGCAGCGGCAACGAAAGCGACGAAGCCACCGTGGCCGCCGCCGCCGGCGCCTTCCTGGCCGGCAACATCAACGACAAAATCGGCCTCCTCGACGACTTCGGCATGACCACCCGCCGCACCCGCAACACCCAAACCGGCGAGCTCAACCCCGCCGAACAAGTCATCACCTTCGGCAAGCGCATCACCAACGAGCTCTATCTGGGCTACGAATACAGCGTAACCAGCGCCAACCAGGCCGTGAAGCTGATCTGGCAGATCAACAGCACCCTGCAGGCCATCAGCCGCGTCGGCACCGACTCCGTGGGCGGCGAAGTGCGCTACACCATCCGCTTCGATTAGCCGGCCATTCGGCCAAGCCGCCGCAAGATTTTGGCTTGGATAAAGTTTCAGGCAGCCTCCGCCAATGCGCGGAAGGCTACCTGAAAAACCAAAGCACCCAGCTGCCACCTTTTTTAGCTTCGCAGAAACTCCGCCTTGCTTCGCAAGACATCGTTTTAACTTCGTTGCAGCTGGCGCTTTAGCTTCGCAGAAACTTCGCTTCGCTCCGTTTTCAGGCAGCCTCAACTATCTGAAAGGCTACCTGAAACCCAACCCCTTCCCTCGTAAGAGAATAAGGCAAATCGCAGGTTTGCCTCAGCATTCATCGGACAAAATATGAACCGCCGTATCCAACTTCTTCTCGCCGCTTGCCTGCTGGCAGCATCATTAACCACAGCTGCCGCACCGACGGCCGAGCAGCGGCAGCAACTCAATCAGGCCTTTTCCGCCTATCAGCAACAAGACTACCGCCGCGCCCATGAGTTATTTTTGCCATTGGCACAACAAGGCTATGCCACCGCTCAGCACAACCTTGGCGTGATGTACGAACAGGGGCAAGGGGTGCCGCAAAATTACGTTCAGGCCAAATACTGGTTTGAACAAGCCGCGGAACAGGGGAGAGCTGATTCACAACATAATCTTGGGATTTTTTATTACAACGGATACGGTGTTAAGCAGGACTTTTCCCGTGCCTGTAATTGGTTTGGGAAAGCTGCCACCCAAGGTAACGCTGTTGCACAATATAACTTTGGCGTTTGCTATGAGAAAGGGCAGGGGATGCCGCAAAGTTATGTGCATGCCAGCGAGTGGTTCGGCAAAGCTGCTGCTCAAGGCTTTCCCGATGCCCAATTCAATCTTGGAGTTTTGTATTTGAACGGGCACGGTGTACCGCAAGACTATGCTCGTGCCCGCTATTGGTTTGAAAAAGCCGCAGCACAAGGGATGGTAGTAGCGCAATTCAATCTGGGTGCCTTTTACGAAAAAGGGCTGGGTGTAACTCAGGATTACGTCCGTGCCCGCCACTGGTATGAAAAAGCGGCCGCTCAAGGCTATGCTGTTGCCCAAGTCAACCTTGGCGTCTTGTATGCAAAGGGTCAAGGCGTGCCGCAAGACTATGCCCGTGCCCGCTACTGGTTTGAGAAGGCTGCCGCCCAAGGGTACAGCCCCGCCCGATCTGTATTGCGCCGGCTGCAACAAGAAGGGCACTAGCCTGCCTCAACAGGCTACCTGAAAGCGTAAGCCCGCGTAGTTTGGGTTAGCCGCAGGCGTAACCCAAGCAATCTTAGCCCAACGTTGGATTATGGTTTGCAACCTAACTCAAGCCACGGCTAGCCAAAACTGGCTTTGCCGAAACATCATTTTTCAGGTAGCCTCACCCCACCCAAAGGCTACCTGAACCCCCACCCCTTCTCTTGTAAGAGAATGAGATAAATCGCAGATTTGCCCCATTATTTATCGGAAAAGATATGAACCGCCGTATCAAACTTCTTCTCGCCGCTTGCCTGTTTGCAGCGTCATTAACCACAGCTGCCGCACCGACAGCCGAGCAGCGGCAACAACTCAATCAGGCCTTTCCCGCTTGAGTTTCCCCGCCAGTTTCAGCAAATCAAAGATTACTTGGGCATAGATGAACAACACATCCACATTACCGACTTTGTGGAGGATTAAAACCAAGAAGACTGTTTTTACGACTATTTCTTTGACGCGCTGAATCGAAGGATTTACGAATACGCCTTTGAAGGGAAGAAAACCACGTTTCGGGAGGCGGATATGGCTGCCTTAACGATGCGGGATACCTTCAGCATTAAAGTGCTGCATCTTTTATAGCAAATAAATAAGGAGCGGGTGGCAAACCCAGCTCCTTTTTTCAGGTAGCCTGCTTGCGTATTAAGGCTACCTGAAACGAGTTTCTGCAAAGCTCAGTACCCCTGCCGCTTTTTGCACAGCAGCGCATCCAGCGACCATTTGCCGCCACCCGCTGCGGCCAGATACAGGAACACAAAGCTAAACAGCACGGCTGCCTCGCCGCCGTTCATCAACGGAATCAGCACGTGGCCGTTGCCCGCAACGTGGCCGATGAAGTAGGCCACCGCCATTTGGCCGGAGAGGATAAACGCTGTCGGGCGGGTAAACAAACCGAGCAACACCAACAGGCCGCCGCCCAGCTCCAGCATACCGGCCACGCCGTAGAGCGAGAAGAGCTGCAAGCCGTCAAACATTTCCACATGCGGCAGGCCGAGCAGCTTGGCCGAACCGTGCAGCATAAACATATAACCCGCCGCAATACGCAATACCGACAACACCATGCTGCGGCAGTTTCCCCAATGTGTATTCATGATTTTTCCTCTTGATGCGTGAAACAGTATCGGTTGAAAGTACCCGTGCAGTATAATCATTTCCCTATAGCGAAAACATAGCCAATCCAACAATACAGTTTTTCCCCAAGAGAAATCATGGATACCTTATTAAGCATGAAAGTGTTCTGCCAAGTGGTACACAGCGGCAGCTTCACCCGCGCCGCCGATCAGCTGGATATTTCCGTGCCTATGGCCAGCAAACACGTGGCACACCTGGAAAAAAGCGTGAATGCCCGCCTGCTCTACCGCAACAACCGCCGCCTCAGCCTCACCGAGCAGGGCGAAGCCTACTACCGCGACTGCCTCTCCGCGCTCGACCTCCTCGAACAGGCTGCCGCCCGCGCCGCCGGCAGCACCGCCCGGGTGCAGGGCCGATTGCGCGTGAGCATCCCCGTGTGGTTTGCCAACCCCGTGTTTGCCGGCTGGATTACTGAATACTGCCGCCGCTACCCCGATGTGTCGCTGCACCTCACGCTCACCAACCACAGCGTCAACCTCGACGGCGACGGCGAAGACGTGGCGCTGCGCCTCTCCAAGCAGCCGGCCGAAAACCTGATTGCCCGCACCCTGGCCGAAATCGATTTCCATTTGGTGGCCGCGCCCGCCTATTTGGCCGAACACGGCATGCCCGCCGCTCCGCAGGATTTAGCGCCATACCAAGCCATCCTGCCCAGCTACACCGACGTATCCGGCCTCACCCTGCAAGGCCGGGGCGAAAGTCATAACATCGAGCTGCAAGCCGCCATACACAGCAACAACACCCAAATGCTCTACCAGCTGGTGTGCGCCGGCGCCGGCATCGGCTACCTGCCCGAATGGCTCCTGCGCGCCGACCTGCAAACCGGCCGCCTGCGCCGCCTGCTGCCCGAATACCGCACCGCACCCGTGCCCTTCTACGCCGTGTACACCCAGCGCAAACTCTTGAGCGCGAAGGTACGCAGTTTTATCGACTTTATGGTGGATAAAGCCGCGAACGAACAGGCTGATTTGTAGAATAGCCGGCCAAAGCAAAGGCTACCTGAAACGCTAAATGGTTTCAGGTGGCCTGTTTTTGCTGCTTAATCCGCGCCGTTGGCAGCCAGCAGGAAGGCTTCGAGGCTTTCGGCTTTCCGAACGCATTCGCCGCTGTCGTGGTCGGGCAGCCATACCGCGCCGTCGTGCAGCATAAAGTAGTTGCCGCTGCCGTCGCCCGCGAAGGTGATGCCTTGTTGCAGCAGTCCGGCGGGCAGGGTTTCGTGCTGGGCAAAATGGCGGCGTACCCATTTTGTGTTCTCTACCACCTGCGCCAAATCGTCGATTTCTATGCCCAGATAGCAGTTTGTGCCGAAACGCAGCAGCAGGGCGCGATACAGGGCGGGGAAGGGCGTGCCGAGCTCTTGTTCGGCGGCGGCAATTTCGGCCTCGGATACAGGCTCACCTGAGAGGAGTTCTTCCGCCATGCCGTCTTGTTCGGCGAAATCGGCACGGATAAGGTCTTCGAGTTGGTCGAGACAAGCTTGAGGCATGGCAGTTTCCTTAGTAGTGGCGGTAAGAAGGAGGAGGCTACCTGAAAACGGAATAAATAGACAACAGGGCAGATATTGCTGCCGTTTTACAGCTGCTTTTAGCCCCAAAGCCGTTAGTATTTTTCAGGTAGCCTTCGCTACTAAAGCTTCAGGGTTACCCAATATTGCGGCAGGCGGTTGAGGCGTTGGCGGATGGCTTGGGCTTCGCTGTCGCCGTGTTCGGCGAGGAGGCGGGCGGCGAGGTCGAGGTAGGAGATGGCGGCCAGTTCGCTGTATTCCTGATAGTCGGCCGGGTCGGTGCAGCCGTCGTCGCGCAGCTCTTCGGCGCCCTCCAGCAGGAGGGTGAAATCGCCCAGTATGGCGCGGCATGCTTCTTGCACCGCTTGGCTGTTGCCGCGCCGTTTTTGCAGCCGCATCACGGCGTGCATGAAGGGGCCGATTTCGGCGCGGTAGTGGGCGACCACGGCGAAGGCGGCGGTGCCCCAGCATTCAACGGCTTGCGGCCAGAGCTCGTAGAGCCTTTGCTGTTCCAGCCATTCGGCGAGGGCGCGGGCGGTGTTCACGAGCTGGTAGCCGCTCATCCATATGTCGGCGCTGATGGTTTGCTTGGGGTAGTCGTTGCTGTTGGCGGCCACATGCTGGGCTTGAGTATCAAGCTCTTTGAGGTAGGCTTTAATGGCAGGGATGTCGGGCGGGAGTTGGCAGAGGGTGTCGAGTTTGCCTTGGTGTTTGCCTTGGTGTTTGCCTTTGTTGTTGCTCATGTTGCGCCTTTCTAAAATAGGTTTCAGGTAGCCTACTGCAGGGATAACAGGCTACCTGAAAAGAGGATGGCGGCTTTCAGGTAGCCTGGCGGCTTACTGCCGGGCTTTGTCCAGCCACACGTGGCGCGACAGGGCAAACAGCAGCGTGATGCCGCACAGGGTGGAGGCCAGCATCATGGCGGGCATGATGCGCGCGCTGCCGTTGTGCAGCTGGGTGGTGAGAAAGCCCACGGCGGCGGCAATCAGCACTTGGCTGGAAATCAGCACGCCGTTGGCGCTGCCGCCTTCGGCTTTGAAATAGCCCATAAAGCAGGCCTGGGTGTTGGCTACCACCAGCCCCTGCGTGCCCACCGACACCATCACCAACGGGGCAAACAGCCACAAGGGCGGCACGGCTATAGATTGGGAGAGCAGCATCAGCAGGAAGTTGGCGCAAAACTGCACGGCGATGCCGATGAGCAGGATATTGGCCGGCTCGCTGCCGCTTTTCAGCCGCCAGGCGGTGATGCGGTTGAAGAAAATCATGGTCACGATATTGAGGCCGAACAGCAGGGTATAGCAGCCGTTACTCAGGCCGTAGAACTTCATATACACCGAAGGCGATTCAGTGAGGAACACAAACATGGAGGAAAAGCTGAGCGACTGGAAAAACAGAAAACCAAGCGATTGCGGCTTGCCAAACACGCTGCGGTAGCCCGTGAAAATAATCGATAGCGGCGAACCCGCCGGCTTGGCGGCGGGGCGGTTGGCCGGCAGGAAGCGCCATTGCAGCAGCCACACCAGCGCGGCATAGCCCAGCAAAAAGCCGAACACCGCGCGCCAGCCGCCGATTATCTGCATCAGCCAGCCCACCATCGGCGCCAAAATCGGCGCCGCCATCATAATCACCCCGATCAGCGCAAACATCTGCGCCGCACTGCGGCCTTCGTAGCGGTCGCGCACAATCGCCCCGCCGCTCACCGCCACCATGCCCGCGCCGAAAGCCTGCAACATACGCAGCAGCATCAGCTGCGGCAGGGTTTGCAGCAGAATCAGCCCCAAACTGGCCACAAGGTACACCCCCAGCCCGGCCAGCACCACCGGCCGCCGCCCTTTAAAATCAGAAAACACCCCGCCCAGCAGCACGCCCGCCGACTGCCCCACCAGAAAAATACTCAGGCTTTGCTGAATATCGGTTTCACCCACGCCCAAGCTGGCCGCCATCGCCGGCACGGCGGGCAGATAGGTATCAATCGAAAACGGCATCACCGCCGCCATTGCGGCCAAAAGTAGCGCCATTTGCTTGTCGGAAAGGCGGGAAGGAGCAGAAGTGTTCATCAGAATTAATACGATACAGAATTAAGAAAAATCAGCGGATAAAGTAATAAGCCACATAGCCGCCGAATGCGGCCAAGGGCAATAATTGCAGCAAAGCGCGCTGCTTGGCCGCCGCATCCTGGCGCAAATGCGCCGACACCAACGCAAACAGCACATATTTCAGCAAAAACACACAGGCGCAGCACATCACCACCCCATTGAGCAGATAGCCCGTGGCATCATGCGCCGGATTCAGCGCAAACCACAAGGCCAGTAACAGCGGCAGCAGGCACACGGCCAGCCAGCTTTTCAGATGAGGGGGCATAAAGATTCCTTTTGATGGGTTGTGTAGAAAGCTTAAAGGCCACCTGAAAATGAGTGCGCCTGCGTTTTGCCTGATTTGGTTCATGCAGGTTTCAGGTAGCCCCAATTATATCCCCGATTGTCCAAGCCAATTGGTTATTCGATTGGACAAGCTATATAATTCCGCCAGTTTCACCGCACCCCCCGCCCGTTATGAGCCTGATTACCCACCTGCGTCCGGCACGCATCCAAGATTGCGAACACATCTACAACGCCCACCAATATGCCGTGCGCTACACCTGCGCCCGCAACTACAGCGAAGCCGTGCTGCAAGCCTGGCTTGCCCTGCTCAGCCCCGACAGCTACCTCGACACCCTCGAAGACGAGCGCAAGCTCTTGTGGGTGATCGAATTCAAACACCACATCCAAGGCTTTTTTCAGCTTAATCTGCAAGAATCCCAGCTCGATGCCCTGTATGTGCACCCCTTCGTGCAGCGCCAAGGCCTCGGCACCGCCCTGCTCGGCCGCGCTGAAGAGCTGGCCTACCAACACGGGCTGGGCATGCTCAAGCTCTATGCCTCGCTCAATTCCGAACCGTTCTACCTGCTCAACGGCTACCGCCCCCTTGGCGAAGCCATGCTGCCGCTGAATCAAGAAATCGGCATCGAATGCCGGCTGATGCGCAAACTGCTCACCGACCGTTGATGCCGGCTTTCAGGTAGCCCACTCCTCCGCCATACCGAAAGAGCCGCCATGAAAATCCCGCCACTCCTGATTGCCCTGCTCGCCCTCCCCGCCTGCACTTATCTCGACGGCCCAAACGGGCGGTTCTTCTCGCTCGATCTGCCCGTAGAAACCACACACACCGTGCACAAAACCGTGCGCGTGGACGCCGTACCGGGCACCACCGTCATCATGAGCGAAAGCTCCCCGCTCGACGGCTACTACCGCCCCGTGCCCAACAACGGCCGCCGCACCCTGCTGCGCCAGGCCGCCGACAATTCCTGCCTCAGCCTCGAACGCAGCGGCATGCCCGCCTACCTGGTCAGCCAGCCCTGCCACGGGCGCAACAACCAGCAATTCATGTTCGACGGCCCGCGCCTCAACATCAACGGTTTGTGCGCCGAAGCCACCGGCGGCGCCGGCAGCCCCGTCATCGCCACCGCCTGCCAAAACAGCCGCAGCCAGCATTGGATTGCCGAGGGCAGCCACATCCGCAGCACCGCCAACGGCCTGTGCCTAGACGGCAGCGGCGGCACGGTGAGCCTGCAATATTGCGATAACGGGATGGGGCAGCAGTTTTACCGATAGCTTGGCTGCGGGTTGCGTGGGAATGGAAAAGGCTACCTGAAAAACCGTAGGATGGTTTTCAGGTAGCCTTTTTACCGCTTCGGCCACTTAGTAGTAGGTTGGGTTGGGAAACCCAACATTCCACTTTAATTTGTTGGGTTACGCCTGCGGCTAACCCAACCTACTCTTGCTGCGGGCACTTAGTGACGGTAGTTGATTTGGATATTGCCGCGCACGGGCGATACCGGCCGCCAGTTGCCGGTGCAGATGGTGGAGCCGGCGCTGGTGTGGCAGTTGCGGTGTTCGGTATAGCCGATGCCGCCCCGGCTGTATTGCTCGGTGGTTTGAATTTCGCCACCGCCGTATTGGTTGGAGCCGTTATAGAAATAGTAGCTGCGGCTGGGGTAGTAGCCGGGGTAGTTGTCGTAGCCGCCGTAGTAGTAATCGGCGTAGGGGTTGATTTGCAGGTTGATTTGGGCACTGGTTTCGGCTGCTGCGGCAGCGCTGAAGAGGGCGGCGCAGAGAAGGAACAGGGTTCGCATGATGGGTCTCCCGAAAGGTGGCGGGTGGAAACGTTCGGCCTGCTTCGTGCCTATATCTTGTCTTCGGGCGCAGGTTGGAACGATAATTGCTATATTAATTAAGCTGGCGCGCACGGCACTTTGCCGATGGCGGTATAGCCATTATAGCGCCGATTTCTTCCAAGCAGCTGTTTGTTTACACAGCATTTTCATTCAATTTTCCTTTTTCAGGTAGCCTTATGCCGAACCAGCCCACCATCCTTTGCCGCGAACTGAGCCTGCTGGCGTTCAACCGCCGCGTGCTGGCGCAGGCGCGGGACGAAGGCGTGCCGCTTTTGGAGCGGTTGCGCTTTTTGTGCATCGTTTCTTCTAATTTGGACGAATTTTTCGAAGTACGCATGGCCTGGCTGAAGAAGGAAAGCCAGCTCAACCCGCACGCGCTCTTGGATAACGGCACCACGCCCGCCGAAACCATGGCGGCGGCGGCGGCCGAGGCCAAAAAATTAATTCAGGAGCAATACGAGCTGTTCAACCAAGAGCTGATTCCCGCGCTGCGCCAAGAGGGCATTTTCTTCTATCCGCGCCGCCAATGGACGGATCAGCAGCGCGCCTGGATTGAAAGCTATTTCGACCGCGAGCTGCTGCCCATCCTCACCCCGCTGGGGCTCGACCCGGCGCACCCTTTCCCGCGCCTGCTCAACAAGTCGCTCAATTTCGTGGTGTCGCTTTCCGGCAAAGACGCTTTCGGTCGCGCTTCCGGTATGGCCGTGGTGCAGGCGCCGCGCATTCTGCCGCGCGTGGTGAAACTGCCGGACGAACTCAGCGCAGGGCACGGCTTCGTGCTGCTTTCCTCCATTTTGCATGCTTATGTGCACAAGCTCTTCCCCGGCATGGATGTGGAGGGCTGCTACCAATTCCGCCTCACGCGCAACAGCGAGCTCACGGTGGATGAAGAAGACCTCACCAACCTGCGTGCCGCCGTGCAAACCGAGCTGCGCGAGCGGCAGTATGGCGACGAGGTGCGGTTGGAAGTGGCCGACAACTGCCCGCCGCATGTGGCCGAATTCCTGCTCGCGCAATGCAATTTGAGCCCGAACGAGCTCTACCAAGTGGTCGGCCCCGTGAACCTGGTGCGGCTGATGGCCGTGCCCGATATGGTGGACCAACCCGATTTGAAATTCCCACCATTCTCGCCCGGCCTACCCAAAGATGTGCGCAAAGACCAGCCCATGCCTGAAGTGCTCAAACAGCACGACGTGCTGCTGCACCACCCCTACCAATCCATCGCCCCCACCGTGCGCTTCATCCAAGAAGCCGCTGCCGACCCGGATGTGGTGGCCATCAAGATGACCATCTACCGCACCGGCACCCATTCCGACCTCGCCCGCGCCCTGATTGCTGCCGCCAATGCGGGCAAACAGGTAACTGTGGTGGTCGAGCTGATGGCGCGGTTCGATGAAGAAAACAACGTCAACTGGGCGCGACGGCTGGAGAGCGCGGGGGCGCATGTGGTGTACGGCGTATTCGGCTACAAAGTGCACGCCAAAATGGCGCTCGTTATCCGCCGCGAAGGAGGCTACCTGAAACGCTACGCCCACCTCGGCACCGGCAACTACCACCAAGGCACCTCCCGCATCTACACCGATTTCGGCCTGCTCACCGCCGATGAAGCCATCACCGCCGACGTGAACGCCATCTTTATGGAAATCACCGGCCTCGGCCAGCCCACGCGGCTCAATAAGCTTTATCAGAGCCCTTTCACCCTCAGCCCCATGCTGTTGGAGCACATTGATGCTGAAACTGCCGAAGCCCGCGCCGGCCGCCCCGCCCGCATCATTGCCAAGATGAATTCGCTGATCGAGCCCGGCATCATCCGCGCCCTGTATCAAGCCAGCCAGGCCGGCGTTCAGATAGATCTGATCGTGCGCGGTATGTGCACCCTGCGCCCCGGCGTGCCCGGTCTGTCCGAAAATATCCGCGTGCGCTCCATCATCGGCCGCCTGCTCGAACACTCCCGCGTGTTCTACTTCCACAGTGGCGGGCGCGAAGAGCTCTTCATCGCCAGCGCCGACTGGATGAGCCGCAACTTCTTCCGCCGCATCGAAATCTGCACTCCAGTGGAAAACCCGGCCATCAAACAGCGCATTATGCGCGAAGCCCTCACCCTCGCCCTAGCCGACAACCGCAAAGCTTGGCTGATGCAGTCCGACGGCAGCTATGTCCGCGCCACCGCGCAGGAAGGGGAAGAAGAGCTGGATATGCAGGAAACGCTGCTAAATGAATATCGGCGCTGATAACACGGAAGTGAAAGAGGCTACCTGAAAGTTTCAGGTAGCCTCTTAATAGGCAAAGGGGCTGTACTAGATTAGCCCTAAATTCCACACCAATCCCGCAAGATTTTTAGC
>CAUUTP010000024.1:0-24564 GCA_963548155.1 uncultured Eikenella sp. | reverse complement strand
CAGCGTTGGCTCGCCTTGCCGTACTATTTGTACTGTCTGCGGCTCGCCGCCTTATCCTGATTTAAATTTAATCCACTATAGATTAGGTTTTATTGTTTAGTTTCTTGGAAACTCATGCTTTCAGGTAGCCTGTTGGGCAGGCGGATGGCCGTTGGCAATGATTACGCCTTCGCCCACGGCGGTGCCGCCTTCCATAATCCAAAATTCCGTGCCGGGGCGTAGGGCGGAATAATCCACGCGGTCGGGGTAGAGGTAATCCAGCCTGGCTTGCAGCGGCTCGTCGAATCGGGTGTGCTCGAACGCGGCAAACACGATGCCGAGCAATTCGCGGCTGCCTTTGGGCGCGAAGTGCGGGCGGTAGCCTTCGGCGGGGAAGTGCGTGCGACTGCGGATGCGCTGCGGGAACGCTTCAACGGGAAAATCTTCGCTGCGGTTTCGAAAGAAAATAACGGTGGCGGCAAACATGGCGTTCAGGCTACCTGAAAACTCAAGCCGCGCACCATTCGCGCGGTTCGGTGCGGTGCATGGCTTCGGCAGCCTGTTTCAGGTAGCCTTCGGTGAGCACGTCGGCAGTGGCGCCGCTGACGATTTTTTCGCGGGCAATCAGGAAGGTGTAGGGGAAGTAGGCGCGCACCTGCTCATAATCGTGCAACACGGCAATCACGGCACGGCCTTCGTTTTGGTGGCATTGGCGCAATACTTCCAACAATTCATACGTGGTGCGCGCGTCCACGGCGTTGAAGGGCTCGTCCAGCAGCAGGAATTTGGCGTCTTGCACCAGCATGCGGGCAAACAGCACGCGCTGGAATTGGCCGTTGGAAAGCTGGCCGATGCTCCGGCGGGCAAAATCGGCCATGCCCACGCGCTCGAGTGCGGCGTGCACCCGTTCGCGTTGTGCGGGTTTGGTGCCGCCGAAAAAGCCGATTTCATACCACAAACCCATGGCGGCCAGCTCATATACGGAAATCGGCTGGCTGCGGTCGATATCGGATTGCTGGGGCAAATAAGCGATGTCGCGGCGGGCGATGCCTTGCCATTGCACGCTGCCGGTGCTGGTTCTCAACAGCCCCATGATGGCTTTGAGCAGGGTGGATTTGCCGGCGCCATTAGGCCCGAATACCGCCCACATGCTGCCCGGCGCAAATTCGCCGCAAATATGGTGCACGGCGGGATGGCGGCGATAACTCACAGTGAGGTTGTCGAACACGATGCTCATAGTGCGGCGCCCGTCCAAGCGAACACGCCCAGCATCAGGGCAATAAGCGATACGGCCAAAAGCAAACGGCTGCCGGCGCCGCGAAGTAACCAAGAGTGCATAGTGTGTGCTGAATGTTATGTTGTAACGGGCGGCATGATACTCTATAACATGCGCTTTTTCCATAGCCGGAAGGCTACCTGAAAAGCAGGCAGAAAATGCCGCTGCGTTAATTTAGCGCCGACAAAGTGCCAATTTGTTGGCAATATTGAAAAATACTTGCCGCACAACACAGTTGCCCCAACCACGCCGCCGCGCCGTTTCCCCAGCACAAGGTATGAAGGAGCCAAGCGTTTGGCTATAATGATTAGATTGCTTGCGCCTACTTACCCTCCCCTCCCCGCCCACCAAGGAATAACAATGAAGAAACTGCTCCTGCTCGCCATTTGCGCCGGCCTGCTCGCTGCCTGCGGCGGCCAAGCCCAACGCGAGGCCTCCGCCCCCGAAGGCGATAACGCCAACCTGCTCAACCTCTACAACTGGGCAGATTATGTCGACCCCGCCACCCTCACCGCCTTCACCGAGAAAACCGGCATCACTATCCGCTCCGCCTACTACGACAACAACGAAACCCTCGAAGCCAAAATGCTCAGCGGCAGCAGCGGCTACGATTTGGTGGTGCCCTCCATTTCCAACGTAGGCCGCCAAATCCAAGCCGGTGCCTACCAGCCCATCGACAAAAGCCAAATCCCCAACTACAGCAATCTCGACCCGCACCTGCTCAAGCTGATGGAGCAAGTGGACCCCGGCAACAAATACGCCGTACCCTATTTCTGGGGCATCAACACGCTGGCCATCAACACCCAAATGGTGCAAAAAGCCCTAGGCGATAAACCCATGCCCGAAAACGTGTGGGATTTGGTGTTCAATCCCGAATACACCGCCAAGCTCAAATCCTGCGGCATTTCCTATTTCGACAGTCCGCTCGAACAATACCCTTTGGCGCTCAACTATTTAGGCAAAGACCCCAACAGCACCAAGCCTGAAGACCTGCAAGCGGCCACCGACATGATGCGTGCCGTGCGCAAAGACATCCGCATCTTCACCGCCTCCACCTACATCAACGACCTCGCTGCCGGCAACCTGTGCGTGGCCGTGGGCTACGGCGGCGATTTGAACATCGCCCGCAACCGGGCCATCGAAGCCGGCAACGGCATCGATATCCAAGTGCTCGTGCCTAAAAACGGCCTGGCGGTGTGGATCGACTCCCTGATGATTCCCAAAGACGCGCACCACCACGCCAACGCCCTCAAATACATCAACTACACCCTCGACCCCAAAGTGGCCGCCGCCAACGGCAGCTTCGTTACCTATGCCCCCGCCAGCCAGCCGGCCCGCGCGCTGATGCCCGAGGCATACCGCAACAACGAATCCATCTTCCCCAGCGAGGAAGCCATGGCCAACAGCTTCGTTATCCTGCCCAAAGACCCGCACACCAGCCGCCTGATGACCCAGCTTTATCAACGGCTGATGGCGATCAAATAACGACAAGGCCAGCAAACCACAAAAGGCTACCTGAAAATTTCAGGTAGCCTTTTAGTCAATTTGGCTGCGATGCCCGGGCAAACTGTATTACGCTCAACTTTCAGGTAGCCTGCAAGGGATAGCTTGCAACCACAATATTAAGGAAGAGAGTTCAATTCCCCCACCGTTTGCCGTTCCAGTATGCCACATCAAGGCGACCTGAAAGCAGTAATCCCAACGAAATCAAAACAAACGGCTTGAGCGCTTAGGCAGTTAACCTTTCAGGTAGCCTTTCCCAAAATAAAACGCCCGAGCCAAAGCCCGGGCGCATATATTCCAATCAAACCGTTCAGCCGAAGAACATCTTGGAGAACAGCAGGCCGAAGACCAAGCTGAAACCCATGCTCAACAAGCCGGGCAGCATAAAGCTGTGGTTGAAAATATATTTGCCGATTTTCGTCGTGCCCGTACTATCAAAATCGATGGCGGCAATAATCGGGCCGTAGTTCGGAATGAAGAAATAGCCGTTCACCGCCACAAATGTGCCGATGATAATCGGCGCGGGCACGCCCAACGAAATGGCCACCGGAAACAGCGTAGCCACGGTGGCGCCCTGGCTGTTCACCAGCACGGAGAGCACAAACAGCGCAAAGGCAAACGCCCACGGTGCGCTCTGCACCAGGCCGGACACCGCCTGCTGCACTTCGTCCAAATGCCCGTGCATCAGCGTATCGCCCAGCCAGGCCACGCCAAACACAGCAATCACCGCGCGCATACCGGCATGGAACACCGAGCCCTGCGTAATCGCATTGCCATCCGGCTTGCAGGTGAGGATAATCAGCGCGGCAGCGGAAAGCATCACAATTTCAATGGTGTGTGCCATCCCCATCGGCTTATCGTTAAACACCGGGCGCAGCGAAGGCATCGCGCCGAGCAGCACCACCAAAATAGCGGCAAACAGGAAAATCCCCACCGAAATCTTAGCCTTGCCGCTCACTTGCGCATCGGCAGCCACGGTTTCCGTGTCATACAGCTTGCTGTAGGCCGGGTCTTTCAGGCGGCGTTGGTATTCCGGGTCGTCTTTCAGCTCTTTGCCCATGCGGTTTACCAACACGCAGGCAATACCGATGCCGATGATGGTGGAAGGCACGCTCACTTTAAGCACGTCTGCCATCGTAATATGCTGCGGCTCGAGGTAGCTCACGCAAGCCACCACCGCCGCCGCAATCGGGCTGGCCACAATGGAAAATTGCGAAGCAATCACCGCCATCGTGAGCGGGCGCTCCGGGCGGATGCCGTTTTTGCGGCTCACTTCCGCAATCACCGGCAGCACGGAATAGGCCACATGCCCCGTGCCGGCCAAAACGGTGAAGGTGTAGGTAACCATCGGCGCGATAAAAGTGATGTATTTCGGGTTTTTGTGCAGCACGCGGGTGGCGATTTTAATCATATAGTCCAAACCGCCGGCTGCCTGCATCGCCGCCGCTGCCGACACCACCGCCATAATCATCAGCATCACATCAATCGGCGGGCTGGTGGGCTCCAAGCCGAAACCAAATGACAATATTGCCAAACCGATACCGCCGAACACACCCAAGCCGATGCCGCCCACCTGGGCGCCGGCCAAGATGCACAACAGCACCACGGCAAACTGAATAAAAAACTGCGCATGTTGAGCAAAGAAGCTCATTATGGTCTCCAAAGTAAACTTATGTATGCAAAAAGGAGCGCTGAGTTTACCAAAATTTATCCCGGAAATAAAACGGATTTTATTTTCAGGTAGCCTTTATTTAACACAACAAACTGTATATAAAAATAAATTTTTAACTTGTCGCAACCAATCCTATCCTACATATCCTGCCCGGCAAAGCCATCCCTGCTGCATTCCGCACACCGAATAGCAAACATTTCTTAATAAACAAACCAACAAAAATCCCATGCCGGGAAACAGCATGGGAAAGAAATTGGAGCGGGTAACGGGAATCGAACCCGCATAGTCGGCTTGGGAAGCCGGTGCCTTACCATTAGACGATACCCGCAAAACAGAAGTGCGCGCAGTATAGAGGATTTCCCGGCAAACCGCCAGCCCGCGCTAATCACGGAACACCGGCCCGCCCGGCAACCCATCCCGCGCCTGCGCATCGCCGCCCGCCACGCCGGCCGGATAATCCCCATCCAACCGCACATTCTGCCGATAGCCACACCACCCACCAATAGCGGCATATTTATAGTGGATTAACAAAAATCAGGACAAGGCGTCGAGCCGCAGACAGTACACACGTTACGGCAAGGCGAGCCAACGCTGTACTGGTTTTTGTTAATTCACTATAAAAGGGCACCATGCCTCACCACGCCCTATCACACAAAGTTTCAGGTAGCCTTTTCGGTTTGAGGCTACCTGAAACCTATCCCCCGCCCTATTGCTTGGTTATTTTCTATGTTCAGGCTTAAATGCCGGTGAAAGCAAAACTTTTCTTACAAAAGAAACTGTTTGCTGCTGATATTGATTTTCCTCAGGGCATCTATTTCCTCTTCCCCAAGGATTTGGATTCTGCTCAAATTTGGAATAGCCTAATTCCGGCACAAAAACATACATCGTTTTTTCAGCCATCAGTGTGTTGGTTTTGGTATCAATTACCTTGATGGTTGTTCCCGCTATCCAATGTTTGCGGTTTTCCCAAGAAATATCATTTTCATAAGTAACAGCATAACGAGCAGGATGGGATGGGTTAATTTCTTGGTTAAACGGTTTGTCCGTCATGTGCCAATCACCACTATAACGAGTGATAGAACCGTCTTTTTGCAATACGTCAATATAATCATAGTGAACACCAGACCAATCAGGCAGAAAGCTGCCGATATATTCTTCTCTATCAAACTCACTTGGTAACGCCGCATTCTCCCACATCTGGTCTTTCAGCGGATTGTAGAAGCTGTCTTGATACTTCTCGTCATCCCCGCGCACTTTCAGCAGCAGGATGCCGTCCACATTGTCCGCCGTGCGGTAGATCTTCTCGCCGGCGTTTTGGCACAGCTGGTCGAAGCGGGCTTTGGCGGGCTCGTAGTATTGCTTGCGCCATGCCGCCCGTTCGGCTCTCGCCTGCTGCAATTCCTGCTGCCGCTGCGCATCCCACTCTTTTTGCAGAAAATACGGGATAACGAGGAATACAAACAACACAACCAGTGCGGGAACGGGCACCAGCCAGCGGTGTTTCTGCATCCATTGCGGTTTGATGTGGTAGCACACCACAGAGGCAATGATTGCTATCACGATGGCAGCCACGATGCCGATAACTTCCAAAACATTAAACAGGGAATAGAGGAATCGGCCGAGATCGCGCGAGGTGAACATGGGGTAGGGTGTCCTTTGCTTGTTTTGCTGGGTTTTGAATCGGGCTGCCTGTTAGGCTACCTGAAAAGTTTTCGGCATGTTTGGGAAGGGGCTTTCTGATTGCAGACTTGGCTTTTAAGTTTTCGCTTCGCTGAAGTGTCTTAGTTTTCAGGTAGCTTTTCGATTTGCCGCCATATCACTTACAGGCTACCTGAAAATCTTCGCCCTGCATTGAAGCTTACGCTTTCAGGTAGCCTTTACTCCGCCAGCCAGGCCGCCAAGCTGATTAAGCCGTCCAGCATGGCCAGGTGCGGGGCTGTTTGCAGTTGGGCGGGGGTGTGGGCGCCGGTGGTGAGGGCGATGGCGGGGCTTTGGGCGTTGTGCGCCATGTGCAAATCGTGGGTGGTGTCGCCGATTACCAGGGCTTCGGCCGGATGCACGCCCAATTCGTCGCAGATGGAGAGCACCATTTCCGGCTGGGGCTTGGAGGCGCATTCGTCGGCGGTGCGGGTGGCGAGGAAGAGGCTGCGCGTGCCGGTTTCGTCCAGGGCGGCATCGAGCCCGCGCCGGCCTTTGCCGGTGGCCACGGCCAGCCAGTAGTGCTGTTGCAACCGCTGCAGGGTATTGCCTGCGTCGGGGAATAAAACAGTTTGCTCGCGGCGGTGGTGGAATTCGTGCTGATAGGCGCGGATGGCGGCTTCGATTTGCTGTTGGTCCAGCTGCGGGCAGAGGCGGTGTAAGGCATCGTGCAGGCTTAAGCCGATGGTGTTGCGGATATCGGCCTCGGCGGGCGGCGGCCAGCCGAAACGGCAAAAAGAGTTTTGCACACCCTGCACGATTTGGGCGGTGGAATCGGCTAAGGTGCCGTCCCAGTCGAAAATCAATACGCGATACGGTTTCATGGGCATTCCTTGATATGTTGGAAGTTTGGGCTGGCTGAATTTTCAGGTATAGCTAAAATTCTTATTTCTTCCTACTGCGTTGGCTCGCCTGGCATGAAGAAATAATTATTTCAGCTATCCGCCTCACTTGAAGCTGCGCCCTGCGCCGTGCAGCAAGGCGTTAATCATGATTTCATCGGCTTCCGCCTCGGCTTGGCGGCACGCCGTTTCCTGCCGGATGATTTCCTCCAAATCGGCACGGCCGCTCTCGACGGGCTGGGTAATCACCTGCTTGGGGCGCTCCAAAGAAAAGCCTTCCGGCAGGATAACTTTGAATTTGGGCTGTTGATCGTTTTGCTGCATATCTTATCCTTTTTGGCTAAATGGCAAACAGGCTACCTGAAAAACGAAGCCGGAATCATGGGCACACTTTTTTCAGGTAGCCTCTTGTTCCTGCCTCAAGCCCTCCAGCATCTGACGCAACTCTTCCGGCAGCGGCGCGGTGAGCACCAGTATTTCGCCGCTTGCCGGGTGTTCGAGCTCCAAGCGGTGGGCGTGCAGAAACATGCGTTTGAGGCCGAGCTTTTTCAGGCGGCGGTTGGCGGTGTAGTCGCCGTAGCGTTCGTCGCCGGCAATCGGGCAGTTTTGCGACTGCATATGCACGCGGATTTGGTGGGTGCGGCCGGTGCGCAGCGTGGCCTCCACCAGGCTCAGGGCGGAAAGCCCCACTCCATGCAGCGGCGCGCCGCCGAAGGTTTCCAACACGCGGAACAGCGTGTGCGCGCTCTGCCCTTCTTCGCTCACGCGCACCATTTTCTCGCCTGCCGCGCCGGTGTATTTGAACAGCGGCAGCTTCACCTGCCGCACGTCCTGCGGCCACGCGCCCATGCCCAGCGCCAAATATACTTTTTTCGGCTTGTCGTTGCGCCAGGCTTCGTGCAGCTTCACCAATGCGCTGCGCTTTTTGGCCACCACCAATAATCCGCTGGTATCTTTGTCCAGCCGGTGTACCAATTCCAAATAACGCGCCTGCGGCCGGGCGCGGCGCAGCTGTTCGATCACGCCGAAGCTCACGCCGCTGCCGCCGTGCACGGCCACGCCGGAAGGTTTGTCCACCACCAAAAGGTGCTCGTCTTCAAACACAATATCAAACTCGCGCGGCGGCACGGCAGCCTCGGCCGGCTCGGCTTTCTGCGCCAACCGGATCGGCGGAATCCGCACTTCGTCGCCCACGGCCAAGCGGCTGTCGGCAGCGGCGCGTTTTTTGTTCACGCGCACTTCGCCGCCTCGGATGATGCGGTGGATATGGCTCTTGGGCACGCCTTTGAGCAGGCGGATGAGAAAGTTATCCAAACGCTGCCCGGCGGCGGCTTCGTCCACGCTCAAATAATTGACTGAATTTTTGCTAATTGCTGGCATTTTCTCTATAATCCTCTCCCTGCCGACACCGTGCCCAGGCTACCTGAAAGCCAAGCTTCAACGAAGCGAAAAACAAAGGGTGCCGCCGGGTTGGCAAGTTGATTGTTTACTGTTTATTTTATCGTAAAAAGACAATTCCGAACGGCTTTCCTCTGCCTGCCGCGTATTTTGGCGGGCAGATTGAAATAGTAATTGAGTTTACGGCTCCGGCAGCCCAAACGGCCTAAGACGCGACCAGCGCGCCGCCGCACCCACTGCCGGGCTTAAAGAAGACCACAACACCGAATCAATAGCGGATTAAGTTTGAACCAGGGCCAAGCGGCGAGCCGCAATCCAAGCAGTACGGCAAAACAAGCCGGCACGGCCTTGCTTTAAAATTAATCCACTATACCCCGCCGCAAGCGGCCGCTATCCGGCCTGCCGCGGCATTCCAAATCAGCCGCCCATCCGGCGGCCGGCGCGGCAGTGATGCCCGCCCTGCTCTTTCACTACCTTCTTTACCGTTTTCTGCCCGCGCCCGATGCCGGCTGCCCAACCGCCACGGCGGTTGCCGCACACCGCGCTTCAGGACCGCACAACACACGGCTGCCGATTTTAATTTCGTTGAAACTTTGTTTTCAGGTAGCCTTCCCCAGCGGCAGCAAAGCGGCCAAACTAATTACACGCTTCGGAATTGCAAACCAAACAAAAGGTTAGCAACATCATGAAACGTATGTTATTTAACGCCACCCAGGCCGAAGAGCTGCGCGTGGCGATTGTAGACGGGCAAAACCTGCTCGATCTCGACATTGAAACGCTGGGCAAAGAACAGCGCAAAGGCAATATCTACAAAGGCATCATCACCCGCATCGAGCCCTCGCTCGAGGCCTGCTTCGTGGACTACGGCACCGACCGCCACGGTTTCCTCCCCTTCAAAGAAGTTTCCCGCGCCTACTTCCAAGACTACGACGGCGGCCGCGCCCGCATCCAAGACGTATTGCAGGAAGGCATGCAGGTCATCGTGCAGGTGGAAAAAGACGAACGCGGTAACAAAGGTGCCGCGCTCACCACCTTCATCAGCCTGGCCGGCCGCTATCTCGTGCTCATGCCGAACAATCCGCGCGGCGGCGGCATTTCCCGCCGTATCGAAGGCGAAGAGCGCCAAGAGCTCAAAGCCGCCATGAGCGAGCTTGATGTGCCGCACGGCATGAGCCTGATCGCCCGCACCGCCGGCATCGGCCGCAGTGTGGAAGAGCTGCAATGGGATTTCAACTATCTGTTGCAACTGTGGCGCGCCATCGAAGAAGCCGGCAATGCCCATCAAGACCCTTATCTACTCTTTATGGAGAGCTCCCTGCTCATCCGTGCCATCCGCGACCACTACCGTTCCGACATCGGCGAAATCCTCATCGACAACCGCGAAGTGTTCGACCAAGTGCAGGAATTCATGAGCTATGTGATGCCGCACAACGTGGGCAAGCTCAAATACTACGACGACCACATCCCGCTCTTCTCCCGCTTCCAAATCGAGCACCAAATCGAAAGCGCCTTCTCGCGCTCCGTGAGCCTGCCTTCCGGCGGCGCTATCGTAATCGACCACACCGAAGCCCTGGTTTCCGTAGACGTGAACTCCGCCCGCTCCACACGCGGCGCCGACATCGAAGAAACCGCCTTCCAAACCAATATGGAAGCCGCCGAAGAAGTGGCCCGCCAAATGCGCCTGCGCGACTTGGGCGGCCTGATCGTGATCGACTTCATCGACATGGAGAATCCCAAGCACCAACGCGATGTGGAAAACACCTTGCGCGACGCGCTGAGGAAAGACCGCGCCCGCGTGCAGATGGGCAAACTTTCCCGCTTCGGCCTGCTTGAGCTTTCCCGCCAACGCCTGCGCCCCTCCTTGGGCGAAAGCAGCCACGTGGCCTGCCCGCGCTGCGCCGGCACCGGCGTGATCCGCGGCATCGAATCCACCGCCCTGCACGTGTTGCGCATCATCCAAGAAGAAGCGATGAAGGACAACACCGAAGAAGTGCACGCCCAAGTACCGGTGGATGTGGCCACCTTCTTGCTCAACGAAAAACGCGCCGAGCTGTTCGGCCTGGAAGAGCGGCTGGATGTGTCTATCCTGATGATTCCCAACACCCATCTGGAAAACCCGCACTACAACATCACCCGCGTACGCCCCGACGACGTGGACGACGACGCCGAGCCCAGCTACAAACAAGTCGAAATCCCCGAAGAAGACGACAGCCAAAACTTGGAAATCGGCCACCAAGCCAAGCCGGTTAAACCCGAGCCTGCGGTAAAAGGCATCAAACACAGTAGCCCAGCCCCCGTGGTGCAGCAGCCTGCCGAACCCGGCTTGCTGGCCGGTATCGGCGCCTGGTTTGCCAAATTGTTCGGCGGCGGCGAAACCAAGCCCGCCGAAGCCCCCGCAGCCAACAATGGGCGTAATGGCGGCAACCGTAGCAAAGCCCAACAAAACCGCAACCGACGTAACCGCGGCCAGCAGCGCAGCCAAAACGGCAACAACCGCCCGCCGCGCCAGCAAGCTGCCGACGATGCCGAAACCTTGGATAACCGCGCCCCGCAACAGCCGGCTGAAAAATCCGCTGCCGAGCAGCAGTCCAACCCGCGCCAACGCCGCCGCCAACGCAAAGACAGCGATGTTCAGGTAGCCTCGGCCGAAAACGACAAGCTGCAGACTGCTCGCCAAGCGGTTGATATTCCCGAACGCTTTGCTGACGAAACCGGCAACTCTGCAGAAAACCAAGAGCGTGGCAGCGAACGCGGCGATCGCGAGCGCAACAATGAGCGCGGCGAACGCAACGAACGCCGCTCCGGCCGCGACCGCCGCCAAGACAACGGCCAGCGCAACGGCAAAGGCCGAGGACGCCAGCGCAACATCCCCTCGGCGCAGAAAATCATCCAATATCTGGATATTCCGCTGCAAGCCGAGCTGGTGAAATCTGCCGCCGACGTGGTATTAGGCCTGCACACCGAAGCACCCACCCCCGTGCCGCAGCCCGATGAGACCGACAACGACAAACCGCTGGTCATCACCATCCCCGAAATGGCCGATGAAGCCGATGCACCCACCTTCGTGTTTGCCGAAGAAAATGCAGCCGAAGCCGTGGAAACAGCTGAAGCTGTAAATCCGGCTGCTGTTGAGAGCCCGATTGTGGCAATTGCGCAGGAAGAAGCCGTTGCGGTAGAAATCTCATCTGCCGAAACTCAAGCCGCTCCGGAAGCTGCTCCTGCCGATGATTCCATTGCTGCTGCCGCCCAAGCTGTAGAAATAGCAGCGGCAGCCGTGACTCAATCCACACCACCAGCCGCAGCCGAACCTGCTGTTGCCAATCTCGGCGGTTTGGTATTGGTACAAACCGATCCCGCCGCGCTCACCGCCGTTCAGCCCGAGCCCGAGCAGCCCAAAGGCCTGCGCCGCGCCGATGTTGCCCCCGCCGCCCCGGCTGCCGTGCCTGAGCCGCAGCAACTGCAACAAGTGGAAACCCACCGCAGCTGATACAGGCTTTCAGGTAGCCTCAGCAGCCAATAGCAAACCACCCCGAATGATTATTCAGGGTGGTTTTTTATGGTCAATTTCCAGGCTAGCCGGATCTGTATAGCTATTCCAAAGGGAGACAAAGCAAGGCAGCAACCCTCAAAATATGGGCACAATAGCAAGATGAATCCACCGCATTCCTATTGCTCACGACCAACAACATTGCAATTCCGTTATATATCGCTTTCAGCTAGCCTTTCCCAGCTTGCCGGGCTGCCTAAAATCCATCTGTCCGTTTAAGGCAAGCAAGACTAAGGTTTCGCCATTTTTTCCTACGAATTCAATTTCATACTTATCTTGCCCATATATATCCACAATCACGCCGCGTGCGCCGGCGGTCAAGCGGTGCTCAGGGATATCTCGAATCAGTTCAACCACATCCAATAATTGATACGGCATAGCTATTTCCGTTTCTAACGCTAAAACCTTCACACAGCATTGGCTCGCTCTGCTTTACATTTCATTCCTTATCTCGTTAGCAGGAAGCGGCTCTATCTGCAAAGCCGGCCAGATGCCGTGTGGCGGCAGCAGAAGCCGACCTTGGCTATGCAGCCGCTCTTCCAAAGCCAATGCTGCAGGCAAAAAGGTGGACTGGTGCGGCATAGAGGTGATGGCATCATCAATTGTAGTGGTACTTATCCGACAGCCATGTTGTCCTGGCAGCAGGCTACCTGAAACTTGCCACCACACGCTGCCTTCCTGCTCCTCGTGTCCCGACTGTTCATAAGCCCAGCCCAGCAGCACGGTTTGCCCCGGCTCGGCCAGCAATGCGTTCAGCACGGCATACAGCGGGCTGAGGCAATCGGCGGCATCGGCGGCGAGAAACACGCTGTTGCCGCTGCTGCCGAGGATTTGCGCCAGCTGGAACGTGGCGGCGTTGTGGAGGTTGGCCATGAAATCGAGCGGCGAGGGCTGGCTGGCGGCAAGTTTTTGCTGCATCGCGGCCATTCGCGAGGGGGAGCTGAACGGCGAGGCGAGATAAATGGCAGGTTTTTCAGGTAGCCCTTGGCACAGCGGCAAAGCGCCGAGCAGGGCGAGCAAGGTGAAACGGCTCAGGCGGCGGGCATCGATGCCGTATTGCTCGCGCAAAAGGCGGCGCAGTTCGCCATCGGGCTGCTGCAGCTCGGCGATAAAGCGGGCAGTGGCTTGGAGATAGGCCAGTGTTCGGCCTGGATTTAATGGGTTCGACATCATCAGAATACTTTTCAGGTAGCCTCAGCCCTGCCAATCCAACACCCAAGCGCAATGGCTGCCGCCGAAGCCGAGAAAATAGTTCAGATAGCTGCCATTGGGCAGCGGCTGGCCGTGCAGGGTGGGCAGGGGGAAATCGGAGGAGGATACGGGCAGGGGTGGCAGGCGACCTTGTTGCAAGGCTGCGTGATGCAGGGCGGTTTCCAAAGCGGCGGTGGCGCCGAGGGTGTGACCGGTGTAGGGTTTGAACAGCAGGGACGGAGTATGCGGCCAGATTTGGCGGCGCACCTGCTTTTCTACTTCATCGCTCAAGCCGCCGCTGCCGTGGGTTTTCACGCCGCGCAAATCCGGCGCGGCTATTCCGGCGCGGCGCAGGCATTCGGCAAGCAGGCTGTACAGTGGTTCGGCGGAGGAGGCGGTGAGGTTGAGATGGTCAGTTTGCGCGGTGAAACCATGCAGGCGGCAAACGTAATCGCGGTGCGGCCGGGCAGAGAGTGCCAGCGCAGCCATGCCTTCGCCCAACACCAGCCCGCCGGCATTAAGAAACGGCAGCCTGCCCGGCTCAGTGTCGAGCAGGTTCATGGCCTGGAAATGCTCGAAGGTGAGCCGGTTGAAGCTTTCAAAGCCGACCACGATGGCACGTTCGGCCAAGCCGTTTTCGATGCTGCGGGCGGCGTCGAGCAGGGCTTGGGCAGCGGCGGTGCAAGAGGTGGCGAAGCTAAATACGTTGGGGCTGCGTAAACGGGTTTTCAGGTAGCCTGCAATTTCACACAGGGTGTAGTGTTCTTCTTCGGGGCTGGCAGCCGGCGCGGCTTCGCGGTCGGACATCACATAGGAAGTGGAACCGATAAACACAGGAATGCCGGCCAGATTGTCTGCATCCCAGCCGGCCGCGGCGGCGGCTTGGCGGATTTGGGCCTCAATCCAGCCGCACAGCTGCGCCAGCGTGGCCGGCGCGGCGGGGAAGGCGGCAAAATACGGCAGCTCGCGCGGCTGCCCCAGGCCTTGGGCGGTACGGCGGGCGGGCGGCAAGAATAAGGTTTCAGGTAGCCCGAACGGGCGGCTGCCCTGCCCTTGTGCGCACCAATAGCTGCTGCCGCACAAATAGGCGGCGCAGGATGGAGTGTTTGCAGTGTTCATTTTTCAGGTAGCCTCAAGCGGTCTGCCCGGCGTTTCCAGCAATTCCCATTCATACTCCGCCTCATGGATGGCCAGCGCATAGCCGTTTTCAAGATACAGCCCGAAATCGCCGTATTGTTCAAACCAATGATCCAAAGCGGCCTGCAAGGCGGGCAGGGAAATGCGCGCCCAGAAGCCGTTTTCGCTTAAACTTATCCACGCCGTATCGGCCAGCAAGGCACGTATCCGGCGCACCATTTCGGCGCGGGCGGCTTGGTGTTGGGCTTGGTATAGCGGGTGGTCGATGATGCCGTTTTGATGAAACGGGAAGGTGGCTGCGGCCTGGTTAGTAAGCCGATAGATGCCGCTGTCGACAAACCGGCGGGCAATGTCGCCATCTGTGGATTGGATGTCGGCAATGTTTAAAAAGGCATAGCGCTGCCGCAAGCGGGCTTGGGTGTTGCGTTGTTGGAGTTGGATGATTTTCGGATTCATGCGGTGTGCTTAGCGATACGGCAAAGGCTACCTGAAAGCGGGTAGAACGGTTTTTCAGGTAGCCTTTATGCGCCGTGCTGTTCGCGGATAAAGGCGGCCAAATCGCGCACGTTCATCATGTGTTTGCGCACCATGCGGTCGCCGTTGAGGCGCACGCCGTAATGGGCTTGCAGCGCGACGGTGATTTGCAGCGCATCGAGCGAATCGAGGCCGACCGGGCTTTCCGGGCCGAACAGCGGGGAGTCGTCGGCAAAGGCGGCCATGTCCACATCGTCTTGTTTTTCGGTTTCGCGCACAATCAGGTTTTTCAAGGCCTGCTCCAGCGCGGGGGAGCTTAAATCGGGCGTGTTCACTTTAAAATCTCGCTTGGGTTTTGAGTTGGCGGCGGTAGAGTGCGGCGGCGGCGGCAAGGGCAGCCAGGCCGAAGCCGGCCAGGCGCAGCAGCTGTGGGGCGATTTGCGCCAGGGTGTAATGGTTTAACAGCAGTTTCTGGAAGGCGGCCAGCCCCCAGCCCATTGGCGAGAGTTGGGAGAGCTGCTGCATCAGCGCGGGCATGATGTGCACGGGCACCATCACGCCGCCCAGTGCGGCCATGATGATGATGCCGCCGCCGCCCAGCACCACGGCGTGTTCGGTGGTTTTGGCCAATACGCTTACCAAAAGTCCGTAACCCAGCGCGGCCAGGCTCACGGCGCAGGATACGGCGGCATAACCCGCCCAGCCGCCGGCCAGCGCAAAGGCGGGCATGCCGAGCAGGGGCAGCACCCATGCGCCCAGCGCAATCATGCCGGCAAACTGCAACTGATTGATTAAGAAGTAGGGAATCAGCTTGGCGGCCAAGAGCTTCCAAGCGGGGGCACGCGCCATATTCAGGCGGGTGAGCGTGTTGGTCTGCCGCTCCATCGCCATCACGTTGGATAGCGGTATCATGATGAAAAACATGCCAAAAATCAGCCAGGCGGGTACGCTGTGCTGCACAGAATTGGGCTGTTCCACTGCCTCACCCTGCCGGTTGAGATAGGTTTCCTGCCACATTTCGCGCCCGAGATAAGTTTCGATTTGGCCGAACTTATCGTCCAATTCTTTATTCACTTGGTCTTGAATGCGGCGCACGGCGGGATTCTTGTTGTTGTCCAACACGATTTCGTTGCCATCGAAATACTGCGCCAGGCGCGCCCGGGTGTAGTGCTGGCGCATCAGGCCTTTGATGCCAAGCAGCCAGCCGCGGTCGGCATCGGGCTGGAGCCACAGGCGCAGGGGCTGTTCTTTTTCCAGCGGGGTGGCTTCATCGTTTGGATTGAGCAGCAGCAAATCGGCCTCGCCGCGCTGTAAGGCTACCTGAAACTCGGTCAGGCGGCTTTTATCGGCCAGTTGCACTTTCAGCTTCTCGTTTTGCAGGGCTTGCAGAAACTGTTGGTTGAGCTGGCTGCCGGGCTTACCAAGCAGCACGATTTGCGCATCGGGATTGAGGTTTTCCCGGCTGCTGCTCAAGGCGGCCGACATAATCAGCATAAATAGAATCGGCATCACAAACAGCACTGCCACGCCGTGCAAATCGCGGCTGAGCAGCTTGAGTTCTTTGGTGATGGCGGCGGCTAACATGAGGCCAGCCTTGTGGAATGGAATGCTTGCATGGGTTTGATCATATTCGTTTTATGGTTTTCAGGTAGCCTGCTTGGCCAAGAAGTCCAAATAAAAGCTTTCCAGCGAAGCGAAGCCGAAACGGCAGGCTTCGGCGGTATAGCCTTTATTTTGCAACTCGGCCAGCAGCTCGGCAGGCGTATCGGTATCGAAATGCAGCGTGCCGTCGGCAGTGCGGCGGCCTTGCAGCGCGGCCAGCTCGGCATCGGGCAGCGGCGGCACGGTGCGCAGAGCCAAACCGGATTGCTCGCCTTGGCGCAACACTTCGTGCAAGTCGCCGTGATACACCAGCCGTCCGCCGTACAGCAGCGCAATATCGCGGCACAAGAGCTCGATTTCCTGCAAGTAATGCGAGGTGTACACCACCGTGATGCCCTGCTGCGTGAGCGCGGCCACGCTATCCAAAATAAAGCGGCGCGATTCGGGGTCGATGCCCACGGTGATTTCGTCTAAAAAAATCAGCTTGGGGCGGTTGATGAGGCCGATGGCAAAATTCAGCCGCCGCTTCAGCCCGCCGGAGAGGTGTTTGGCCAGCTTGGTGCTGTGTTCGGCCAGGCCGGCCTGCTCCAGCAGGGTTTTCAGGTAGCCTTCGTCGCGCACGGCATACAGCGCGGCGAAAAAGCGCATATTGTCCCACACCGAGAGCAAGGGATAAAAAGCAAAATCCTGCGGCACCAGCGAAATACGCTGCCGCTCTTTAGCCGGCAGCCTGCCCAGCGGCACGCCGTCAAACAAAATCTGCCCGCCTTGCACCGGCAACAGCCCGGCCAAAAGCGACATCAGCGTGGTTTTGCCCGCTCCGTTGGGGCCGAGCAAGCCCAGCGCCGCTCCCTCGGCCACCGGCAGGCTCACGCCGTTGAGCGCATTTTCCCGTGCCTGCGGGTAGCGATAGGTAATTTCCTGTATTTCAATCATAAATTTCTAAATTTTAAGCCAAAGCAACAGCAGCCGCCCATTGTATTCGGCTACCTGAAAAATAAATCGGAATAATAGCCCAAATTCGCTTGAAACTGCCTCCCAAAGTTTCTACAATCGGTTCTCCTTCTCAACTCAACCTCAAAGGATACTGATATGAGTACAATGAAAGCTGCAAGATGGTACGGCCGCCGCGACATCCGCGTGGAAGACGTAGCCGTTCCCGAAATCACACGCCCATCACAAGTGAAAATCGCTGTGAAATACACCGGCATCTGCGGCAGCGACCTGCACGAATACCTCGGCGGCCCTATCTTTATCCCGGTAGAGAAAGAGCACCCCTATTCCGGCCGCAAAGCCCCGCTCACGCTCGGCCACGAATTTGCCGGCGAAATCGTGGAAGTGGGCGCTGGTGTGACCAACGTAAAAGTGGGCGACCGCGTAACCGTTGAGCCGATTTTGGCCAAAGACGGCCTCAAAGGCAAATACAACCTCGACAAAAACCTCGGCTTCGTTGGCCTGGCTGCCGACGGCGGCTTCACCAGCTACTGCGTGGTAGACGGCGAATTGTGCCACAAATTGCCCGACAGCATCGACTACGAACAAGGCGCGCTCACCGAGCCTGCCGCCGTGGCCCTGTATGCCGTGCGCCAGAGCAAACTGAAAGCCGGCGACACCGCTGCCGTATTCGGCTGCGGCCCCATCGGCCTGCTCACCATCGAAGCCCTGCGCGCTGCCGGCGCCACTACCATCTACGCCATCGAGCTTTCTCCTGAGCGTCAGGAAAAGGCCCGCGAGCTGGGTGCCGTGGTCATCGACCCCTCCAAAGTAAACGTAGTAGAACACATCAAAGCCGAAACCGACGGTGGTGTGAATGTATCGTTTGAAGTAACCGGCGTCGCCCCCGTGCTGAAACAGGCTATCGAAGCCGTGGAAAACGACGGCGAATGCGTGATCGTAAGTATTTGGGAAAACGAAGCCTCCATCCACCCGAACGAAATCGTGATCAAGGAAAAAACCGTGAAAGGCATCATCGCCTACCGCGATATTTTCCCCGCTGTGTTGCAATTGATGGAACAAGGCTACTTCCCGAAAGACAAGCTGGTGACCAAACGCATCAAGCTGCAAGACATCGTGAGCGAAGGCTTTGAAGCCCTGGTGAAAGAGAAGAGCCAAGTGAAGATTTTGGTGTCTCCGAACTAAGCACTCGCTTAGCTTAAACCGAACAGCCGCCCGCAGGGAAACTTGCGGGCGGTTTTGTGTGAAAGGCTACCTGAAAAACGGCTTTCAGGTAGCCTTGCGGCATAGCAGAAAACGTGTATAAATCACATCCATCGCTTGCCGCTCCTGGTTAATAGTGCAACAATGCGGCCTGCAAAAAACAGCACAGGCAAACGTCTGCCGGCCGCCTTGTTGATTTGGCCGTTTTACGCTAATTGATTAATCCCTTACCAAGAAAGAAGCCCTATGCCGAACTTCCTCCTCGTGCCCATCGGCACCAAAACCGGCCTCACCAGCATCTCGCTCGGCCTGCTGCGCGCCCTGCAACGCAGCGGCCGCCGTCCGGTGTACTACAAACCGGTATCGTACAAACCCACGCCTGCCGGTGACACCGAAGCCGCCATCGTGTTTGCCAACAAACTGTTCCACCTCAACCCGCCGCCTCCGCAGCCGCTCTCTAAAGTAGAAGAGTTGGTGGGCGCCGGGCGTGATGACGATTTGATCGAGCTGATGGTATCCGACTTCGACCGGGTTACCGCCGCCGAACACGACGTGGCTATTATTGAAGGCGTGGTGCCCGACAGCGAACGCGGTTTCCTCTCCAACAAAAACGCGCAAATCGCCGCCGCGCTCAACGCCAACGTAATCTTGGTGGCCGCTGCCGGCAACCACAGCGCCGAACAGGTGGCCGACCAAATCAACCTAGCCGCGCAGGAATACGCCAACAGCCATACCGATGTGGCCGGCTTCATCATCAACCGCTACCACGGCAACGACAGCAAAGCCTTCGCTGCCGAAGTGGCTGCCAAAGTGCGCAGCGACACCCCCTGCATGGGCGTGCTGCCTTTCGCGCCAGAACAATCGCTGCGCCGCATGGCCGACATTGCGGGCTACCTGAACGCCCAAGTGATTGCCGGCCAAGAGCATTTGGGCAACCGCACCAAAGAAATCGTGGTGGCTGCGCAAAACGCCGCCCACATGCACCACCGCATCACTTCCGGCGCACTGGTGATTACTCCCGGCGACCGTGAAGACATCCTGATGGCTGTTTCGCTGAAAATCCTCAGTGGCGTGCCGGTGGCCGGCCTGCTGCTTACCTGCGGCACCGCGCCTTCGCCTGCCGTACATGGCATCATCAGCCCCGCGCTGAGCCAAAACGTGCCGGTGCTGCTCACCGAACACGACACTTTCGCTACCGCCTACGCACTGGCTCACCAAGACCAAACCATCCCCGCCGACGACACCGAATGCATGGAAACCATGGTGGAATTCGTGGCCGAACATGTTGATGTGGAAGAACTCTGCCGCCACATCGGCCAGCCGCGCCAGCTGCTGATGTCGCCGCCCGCCTTCCGTTTCCGCATGATGGAGCAGGCGCGCGCCGCCAACCGACGCATCGTTCTGCCGGAAGGCGACGAGCCGCGCACCGTGGAAGCCGCCACCATCTGCCAAAGCAAAGGCATCGCCCGCTGCGTGCTCCTGGCCAAACCGGAAGCCGTGCGCGAAGTGGCCGCCAACCGCGGCATTACCCTGCCTGAAGGCTTGGAAATCATCGATCCCGACACCATTCGCGAGCAATACGTCGCCCCGATGGTAGAGCTGCGCAAAAACAAAGGCCTCACCCCCGGCTTGGCACGTCAGGCGCTGGAAGACAGCGTCGTGCTCGGCACCATGATGCTGCAGCAAGACGACGTGGACGGCTTGGTATCTGGCGCGGTACACACCACCGCCAACACTATCCGCCCAGCCCTGCAGCTGATTAAAACCGCCCCCGGCGCCAGCCTGGTGTCCAGCGTGTTCTTCATGCTGATGCCCGAGCAGGTGTTCGTGTATGGCGACTGCGCCGTGAACCCCGAGCCGACCGCCGAAGAGCTGGCCGACATCGCCATCCAGTCGGCCGAATCTGCCAAAGCCTTCGGCATCGATCCCAAAGTGGCCATGATTTCCTACTCCACCGGTACCTCCGGCAGCGGCGCCGATGTGGAAAAAGTGAAAGAAGCCACCCGCCTGGCGCAGGAAAAACGCCCCGACCTGCTCATCGACGGCCCGCTGCAATACGACGCCGCCAGCGTGCCCAGCGTAGGCCGCCAGAAAGCGCCCGACAGCAAAGTAGCCGGCCAAGCCAACGTGTTCGTTTTCCCCGACCTGAACACCGGCAACACCACCTACAAAGCCGTACAGCGCAGCGCCAACGTATTGAGCATCGGCCCCATGCTGCAAGGCCTGCGCAAACCGGTAAACGACCTCTCGCGCGGCGCATTGGTAGACGACATCGTCTACACCATCGCCCTCACCGCGATCCAAGCAGTGCAGATGAGCAAGTAACTGCCCTGCTGGTTTGAAGCATCAAGCAAAAGGCTACCTGAAAACTTCAGGTAGCCTTTGTATTGCAGACAAATACAATGTTTAGAAACGCACGCCGCCTCGAATACCGAAGCTGTGGCGGTTAGTTTTCGGCACTTCGATATTCTCACCTTCGTGGGTAAAGCTGGTGGCTTTATCCCGTGTGTAGCGGTAGTAGGGGCCGAAGGTGAGGCTGGTGCTTTCGCCCAGCTGTTTGTTCACGTCCACGCCCAGGCCGAGGCTGTAGTTGTTTTGTTTGTATTTACCATCGCTGGCATACTCAATCTGTGTATATTGCTCTTCCACTCGGCGGTGTAGGCTGACTTGGGCTTCAGTCCAGGGGGTAATGCTCCAGCCGCTGTCCAGTTGCTGCTCGTATTCCACCTGGGCTTTCAGATACAGGTTGTTGGCACTGATATCGACAGAATCGTCATCGGAATCAATTCGGTGGTTGCGCACATCGATTTTGCCATGGTTGTAGCCCAAACCGCCGCCCACGCGCAGACCGCCGTTTTTGAAGCCGGAGGGAGAGAACAAGTAGCCGGCATATACGTCTACATTATTGGTTTTGGCACCATTAATCACTTTCTCGCCATTGGCTTTCGCATCAGAATCAAGGTATTGATAGCCCAATTCGGTACGAATGGCGTGTTGCTGAGCCAGCGGGATATCGGCGCGGCCTTGCAGGGTAACGCCGTCGCCGGAATATTTGAGCTGATCAATTTTGGCATTTTCGTGTGCGTAGCCGGCGGTTACGGTGTAGCGGCCGTCGTTGATAGGGTGCAACGGCACGCCCTCATCTGCGGGGGCAGCCTGAACAACAGCAGACAAGGCCAACACGGCCAAGGCAATCAGGGTTTTTTGCATAATTTTCTCCGGTGTGGATGGAAAGAATACCGTGGAAGCGGTTTGCCGTATCCAACGGTGAGATATTACTGACAAAATCGGTTTAATGCTTTGAGGAAGCAATATTTTCGAGTGCATGATAAATCTTGGTCGAATTGAGCTTCAACTCTGAATGGACAAACCGTCCTATTTTTACTGCCCATCAGGCTTATCAACGTTCAGTGTAGCAAGATAGAGTATTGAAATTTAGAAAAATTAGCACATTATTCTTTTCAGGTAGCCTTTATCCATCAGCCTTCATACCCGTTCGGATTACCACTTTGCCAGCGCCAAGAATCACGCATCATGTCGTCTAGGCTGCGCTCGGCATACCAGCCCAGCTCAGCAGCGGCGCGGGTGGGGTCGGCATAGCATTCTGCGATGTCACCCGCGCGGCGGGGTTTGACGGCATAGGGGATTTTTTTGCCCGAGGCGGCTTCGAAGGCACGGATGATTTCCAACACAGATGAGCCTTTGCCGGTGCCGAGGTTGTAGATGTGCACGCCTGCTTCGCGGCTTTTTTTATCGAGGGCGGCCACGTGGCCGAGCGCCAGATCGACAACGTGGATATAGTCGCGCACGCCGGTGCCATCGGGAGTGGTGTAGTCGTCGCCGAATACGGAGAGTTCGGCCAGTTTGCCGGCAGCCACTTGGCAAACGTAGGGCAACAAATTATTCGGAATACCGTTGGGCTGCTCGCCGATGCGGCCGCTGGGGTGTGCGCCGATGGGGTTGAAATAACGCAGCAAAATCACACTCCACTCAGGGTCGGCCGTGTGGAGGTCGGCCATCATGCGCTCCATCATCTGTTTGGATGCGCCATAGGGATTGGTGGCTTCGCCGATGGGGGCGCTTTCGGTAATCGGCACGGTGTCCGGGTCGCCGTACACGGTGGCGGAGGAGCTGAACACGATGCTTTTCACGCCCGCGCGCTGCATTTCTTCCAGCAGGATAAGGCTGCCTGAAACGTTGTTGCTGTAATACTCAAGCGGTTTTTTCACGCTCTCGCCCACGGCTTTGAGGGCGGCGAAGTGGATGACGGATTGGATGGGGTGTTCGGCAAAAATGCGGCGCAGTAATCCGCGGTCGCGGATGTCGCCCTGATAAAAGGCAAGAGTGTGGCCAGTAATTTCGGCGATGCGGTCGATAACTTGGGGCGAGGCGTTGCAGAGGTTATCGACAATCACCGGACTGTGGCCGGCTTGGATAAGCTCAACTACGGTGTGCGAGCCGATAAAGCCGGCACCGCCGGTAACGAGGATGGTGGACATGGGTTTCTCTCTAGCTTTTGATGACAATATATTAATGGCTATTCTTAACTTATAAAAACTTGCTGTCTTCGCTTTCAGGTAGCCTTGCTTTGCTACCGCAGCAATGCCTTACAACATCCCGATTCCCGACACTTCCCGCGCCAGCCGGGCGGCGGCATTGTCGGTCATACCGCCGACGAAATCGAGGATTTTCATGTAGGCGGTGTAGAGTGTGTCTTGTTCGTTCAACGGGTCGTCGCGCAGCAGCTCCAAGGCCAGCGATTGGCGGGTGCCGATGTGTGCTTTGGTGATGTAGGCGAAGGCAGCGGGCACGAGCAGGTTGAGAATCGAACCGATACAGGGGAAGGCGGCGATTTCGGTAATCAGCTTGCTCTGATGGCGAAACACGCGGGTGCGTGCCAGCTCTTTGGCCCGTTCCAGCGAATCGCGCACTTCGGGCGTGCACACGCTGAGCAGGTCTTTGCCTTGGAAGCTCCCGGCAAGCAGATCGGCATGGTGCAGCATAAAGGTTTGCGCCATATCGTCGATGGCGCGGCCGATGGCCATGCCGCGCAGCATGGCGCAACGCTGGCGGGCGGATTGCTCCGGCCAGAGTTTGTCGATGTGCACCATGCCCTGCAATACGTTTTCCACTTCGCGGTCGTCCAACAAGCCGAGCTCCACCGCGTCTTCCAAGTCCAAGAGCGCATAGCAGATGTCGTCTGCCGCCTCCATCAGATAAGACAGGGGGTGGCGGCTCCAATGGTGTGCGGCAATTTCAGGTAGCCCCAATTCGGCGGCCACACATTCGATAAACGGCAGCTCGGTTTGATAAATATTAAATTTTTTCAAACCCTGCGGCGCGGAGGTAGTCCACGGGTATTTGAGCAGCGCGCCGATGGAGGCGGCGGTAAGCCGCATGCCGCCGCGATGCTGATACATTTCCAGGTTGGCCAAAATGCGCAGGCTGTGGGCATTGCCTTCGTAGGTTTGCACGTCGCGCCGTTCGGCTTCGGCCAGGTGTTTCAGGTAGCCTGCATGCTCGGGATTGCGGAACCAATCACGCAGCGCCTCTTCGCCGGTGTGGCCGAAAGGCGGGTTGCCCATATCGTGCGCGAGGCAGGCCACCTGCACCACGGCGCCGATATCGGAAGGCGTATTCTCCGGCGGCAAGAAACCGCCCTTGGCCAGCATCACGCCCACGCGGTTGCCCAAGCTGCGCCCCACGCTGGCCACTTCCACGCTGTGGGTGAGGCGGTTGTGGGTATGGTCGTGCTCGGCGAAGGGGTGCACCTGCGTTTTGCGCCCCAGCCGCCGGAACGAGCCGGAAAACACCACGCGGTCGTAATCGATGTGGAAATCGGTGCGCAGCGCATCCGCGCCTTCTTGGCTGGATGGGGTAACGGTGGCCACCAGCCGGCCGTTCTCGGGCTTGAAACGCTTGGTGCTGAGCAGTTGCTGCCAGTTCATGTTGGTCCTTTGGTTTGGCTGGATAAATTGAGGCTACCTGAAAACTAAGCCTGCGGTTTTCAGGTAGCCTCTTTGCGCTTTAGCGGGTTACCGGTTTGTAGCGGATACGTTTCGGTTTCGCGCCCTCTTCGCCCAAACGG